>CAUZJO010000028.1:0-36626 GCA_963580245.1 Candidatus Sumerlaeia bacterium
AACCACCAAACCGCGCGCCGCGCCCCGTTGCGGGGTCATTTTGCGCAAAAGGGAACTTCCACCACGCCCGATCATGAGATTTCAACCCTTGCCCGATCAAGCATTGGGGTTTTGCTACGGGGACTAAGTAAAGAATCGATAATTCGGGTGGCAACTGACCTTTTTCACGTTTTTATCACGGTCACGTTCCCGGTTCTTTTTATAGCCGGATTTTCTGTTGTATTGGCATATCCCTTTGTGTCGCTTTGTCGTTCATTCCCCAAAACATGGGTCCTAGGATGCGCGTTCCTATTTGCGGTCTTTGGTTCAACGATTGGTGCTTTGACTGGCGGAAGCCGGACGCCGCTTGTGTCCACTCTCCTTCCAGCCCTCATCAGTTTCGTTATTGGATACCTGGCCTTTCTCATACATAAAAAGGCGAATCGAAGATTAGTTCGCCTAGTTCCAGCTTGTATTTTCTCATTTTTGGTCGCGACAACAACGTCTGCGTTTTACGCCAGGAAAGCCATGCCTGGAATAGCGAATGTCGAACGAGTCGGTAAACTCAACAATGCTTCCGCTTGAACTTCAAGATTGCGGATCATCTTTCACGTTGGGCGGCCGCAACGGGATAAAGAGTATGCGACCGCTACGGGATTGTTTGAAGGATCGGTTTTCAACTGGCAGTCGAACCGCCGTGAGTTTGTCCTCCAGCGGGCCCGTGTTCTCCTGGTGGATCATGCGTATTGCAGGGTGTAGATGCCGTGGCGGCGTGTCTTCAACCGAAGTGGGGCAACGTCTTCTGTACTGTCGGATTCGAGTGGACGAGCCCGCGGCCGTGGGTCCACACATTTTCGGTCCGCCCGTCCCCAGATCCCCCGGCCCCAAGCCGATTCAACAGCGCCGTCCTCCGTAGACTGGTTGCAATGCCCCCCCCTCATCGGTTATGGGTACTGCTCAATGGGACCGACGGTCCCAGGACCCCCAATGGGCCTTTGGCGATGGTGGGCCTATCCGGCTGGGCTTGGTTCCGGCGAGGGGGGAGGCGGCTTAATATCATGTCCTCCGAATCCCCCGCGACGCGCGAGTCGGTCGCGCCGATCAGCTGGCGCGAGGTCATCGGGCTTGTCGCGGTCCTGGTGCTACTGGCGGGCGTGGCGTTTCGGCCGGCGATCCGGGGCAATGACGGCGTCGGGCATTTCGTCTATCTTTCGTCGATCCTGCGCGACGCGGACCTCGATTTCACCAACGATTACCGGGCGTTCGACGCCGCGCGCCAATACTCCCACCGTTTTGCCGATCTGCCCGTCTCGCCGCTGACCGGCTTGCCCTCGAACCGTTACGGGATCGGTTCGGCGTTGCTTTGGGCGCCGTTTGTCATGCCCACTTACTGGGTGATCGGTTTCATCGAGGCCGAACCACCCGAGCCCGCGGGCCGCGCCCTGGAGTGGGCCGTCGGGTTGGCCACGGTGTTCTGGGGGAGCCTGGGGCTGATCCTGCTCTATCTGCGCCTGCGGCGCGAGTGGGGGCGGTTGGCTTCGGCGGGGGCGCTGGCCGGTTTGGTCCTGGCCACGCCGCTGGGGTTCTATCTCTACGCGCACGGCTCGATGGCCCATGGGGTTAGCTTCTTCGCGGCGACCGGGGCGATGCTCTCGGCCGAAAAGGCCTGGCGGCGGCCCACGGCGGGCGCGATGGCATGGGCCGGCGCGTGGCTGGCCTTGCTGATGCTGATTCGCATCCAGGACGTGACCTGGGCGGCCTTGATCGGGGCATGGCTGGTCTGGACGGCGCTGCGCAAGCTCGACCCGGAGCCGTGCTTCGCCGCGCTGGGGGCGTTGGCGGGCGTGTTCGCGCTCCTTTTCGTGCCGCAGGTGGCGGTCTGGGAGCTGCTGTATGGTTCGTGGCTGAGCGGCCCGACACCTTACCTTGACGGCTCGGCCGGCCAACTGACGCCGTGGCCGCGCCACCTGCTCGAGGCGCTTGTCAGTGAACGCGGCGGCGTCCTGGCCTGGCATCCGATCATCCCGGTGGGACTGGTCGGTTTGTTAGTGCTGATCCTGAAGAGGACTCGTCTGGCTGTGATGGCGGTCTTGGGGGTGATTGGGTTCGGGCTGACCGCTTGGCTGGTGGGGTGCTGGTCGATTTGGTGGGCGGGTGCTTCGTTCGGCAACCGGCTGTTCATCAGTTGCCTGCCGTTCCTGGCGCCCGGGATCGCCTGGTGGATGGGTCGAGATCGCTCGCCCGCCGGACGGCGCGCGGCCTTGGCGGTCCTGGCCTGCCTGATCGTCTGGAACATGGGCCTGCTCGTCCAATACGCCACCGAGATGGTCCCGCGCGAGGAGGCCGTGCCGTGGTCCCAGGTCATTCGGCAAAACGTGATCGACGTGCCTCGATATCTGTTAGGCAAACTGGGTCTGGTTTAGCCGGAGACTTCAGGGGTGCCGAGGCAATGAATGACGGGGCCGTCGCGTCGCCGCGAATCAGAAAGGAAGGTTGTCCTTATTCACTTCGGTGGGTTGTGGGGGCGTCTGGGTCTGGCTCGTGTTTTCATCTTGCCCCTGATCGTTGTCAGCGACCGGTTGCGCTGTTTCCGCCGCTCCGTCGGCTTCATCCGCTTCGTCCGTCTCCTTCTCGCGAATCTCTCCCGAATCGCTCTCCATCAGGACGCGGACGCGGTTTTCTGCCTGGCGCAGTTGCTGCTCGCAGCGGCGGGCCAGGGCCTGGCCGTCGGCGAACAGTTTAAGCGAGGTCTCCAGCGGGACCTCTTCCTCCTCCAGGCACTTGACGATCTCCTCGAGCTTCTTGAGCGAGGCCTCGAAATTCTTTTCACCGCCCGTTGACTTGCGCTGACCCATACCGGAAGTTCCTTAACCTTAGTTCTTCATCGTTGACGCTTCGCTTGCCGCCGCGGTTCGCGGTTCTATAACCGTCACAACCCTGAGAGGGTTGAACCGTAACGTGACGCGGCCTGTTCGACCCCTCCAGGGGCGCAACGTCTTGGGGCCCCCATGTCCAGGGGTTGTCACCCCTGGCTATTCATATTGCTCCCCTTCAGGGAGCCACAGAACAGACATGCGCTCCCAGCCCGTGGGATGAGCCATGGGCCTGGCTCCGTGGGTCCGCACCCACGGCTATTCACCCTCGAGCCTTGGCGGGGTCGTACGAAACCTTTCCTAGGAGCCCTTGCGACGGATCGAGAGCTTTGCCTGCGTAACATCTACATCAGATACGCCCGCTGGCTTTGAACTCGTCAATTGTGTTTGCATAAACCCCGCGGGGCAAGTTATTTTTCGCCCGTGGCAGCCGGAACCATGGAGAGGGTTGTGGAGAGCGGCTTGGGGTTTGGCGCTCGAAGCTCGTGGACGATCCAACTCCCCGGAGGGCGGCGGCGCAGCCAACCGGACCGCCGGGCCAAAACCCGTTTCGCGACGTTTGAGCCTCAGGAGACAGATCGGTGAGTCCCGCCTTCCCGCTGGTCGGCCTTGTGATCGCGTTCGCGATCGGCTCGATTCCCACGGCCTATTGGATGGGTCGGTGGCAGGGGCTCGACATCCGGCACTACGGCAGCGGCAACGTGGGGGCGACCAATGCCCTGCGCGTCCTGGGGGTGAAGTGGGGGATCGTTTGCCTGGGATTGGACGTGCTCAAGGGTTATCTGCCCACGGCCCTGGCCCTGTTGCTGCCGGGCGAGGTTTTCGCCATCGGCTGGCCGCCGAATAGCTGGCCGTGGGCGGTGGGGGCGGCGGCGATCGTGGGGCACATGTTCAGCCCGTTCCTCAAGTTCTGCGGCGGCAAGGGCGTGGCCACGGCCATCGGCGTCATCTTGGCCATGGCCTGGCTGCCGATCCTTCTGGCCCTGATCGTTGGCACTCTGATCATCTGGCTGACCGGCTACGTCTCGGTGGCGTCGATCGCCGGGGCGGCGTTGCTCCCGTTCCTCATCCTGCTTTTCCAATTCCGCCAGCAGCCCTGGATCTCGATCCTGGTCACGGCGTTGCTGGCGGTTGTGATCATTTGGAAGCATCGCGCCAACATCGATCGGCTGCGCAACGGGACCGAACCGCGCGTCTTCGACCAGATCCAAATGGGCAAGGACGAAGGAGGGTAACCCGGCGGCCATGAATCCCGAAAGCGAGAGCGCGGGCGAAGGCGTGGGCGCCAAACGCATCGCCGTCCTGGGCGCGGGCACCTGGGGCATCACCCTGGCCGGCGTCCTGGCCCAGAACGGCCATGCCGTGTCGTGTTGGGACATCGACGAGGGGTTGATCGGGGAGCTCGAAAGCAAACGGCGACACCCCAAGCTCGGGGCGTATCAGATCCCGTCCTCCATTGCCTTGACTCCTCGGCTCGCGCAAGCCCTGGAGGGAGCCCAAGGCGGGGTCGTGGCGGTCCCCTCGCGGGCGATGCGTTCGGTTTGCGAGGCGGTCGGCGAAGTCGGCGCGGCCGGGGTCGGCGACCGGATCGAGGCCTGGGTAATCGCGAATAAAGGGATCGAAGTCGAGACGCTGATGCTGATGAATGAGGTCCTGGCCGACGTGCTGGGGCCCGAGGCCGGCGGGCGAGTGGGCGTCCTGAGCGGCCCGAGCCATGCCGAGGAGGTCTCCAAAGGCATGCCCACCACGGTCGTGGCCGCCTCGGCCGATCCCGCGCTCGCCCGCGCGATCCAGCAGTGGTTCTTTCGGCCTTACTTTCGGGTCTATACCCACGACGACGTGGTCGGGGTCGAGCTGGGCGGGTCGATCAAGAACGTGATCGCCATCGCCGGGGGGGCCGCCGACGCCATGGGCCTGGGCGATAATGCCCGCGCCTCGCTGATGACGCGCGGGCTGGCCGAGATCGTGCGCCTGGGTCTGGCCGTCGGCGCCCGGATCGAGACGTTCATGGGTCTGTCGGGCATCGGGGACTTGATCGTGACCGCGGGCAGCCGCCATTCGCGCAATCACCAGTTCGGCGGGCTGCTGGCCCAGGGCCTGACCGCCGAGCAAGCGCTCAAGGAGGTCGGGATGGTGGTCGAGGGCTACACCACCGCCCAATCGGCGCGCGAATACGCCCGCAAGCACCACGTCGAAATGCCGATCATCGAAGCGGTCTATCAGGTGCTCTATCACGGCTTGTCCCCGCGCCGGGTGCTCGAGGACTTACTGGTACGCGACCCGAAGCCCGAACACTATGGTCGTCCGCAAGCCGGATGATTCGACCGCCGCGCCGCCCTATTCGAACTGCTTCTTGAAATCGGCGAATTCGTTTCTGAGTGCCTCGAGTTCGCGTCGCATGTCTCCGATTTGTTCGAGGAGTTCCTGCATCCCCTCGCCTGCGTCAGGCGGTTTCGCATCAGGCGCCGCGTCCGGTGGCTCCGGTTCTGAGGGCATCGGCGGCGGCTCCTCGCCGAGCAGGTGGGCCCAGCGTCGTTCCTTGGTGCCGGCCTGGCGGGGTAGTTTGAGGACCAGCGGTTCGTCGCGCCGGGCCAACTCCGCAAGCAGCTCTTCCACCTCGCCCAGACCCGAAAATCCATAAAGCCGTTTGGCGTGGCCGCGAAGTTCGCCGACGGTCTGCGGTCCGCGCAGGGCCAGCTCGCAGAGGATGGCCGCGCCGCGCTGATCCAGGTTCAGCGCCGACAGGAAACAATGGGCGTACTTGGAGACGCGGTTCAAATCATCGTCGATCTTCTTCGCCAGCTCCTTGCGGCGCAGCCCGAACAAGCCCGACTCCACGGCTTTTTCGCCCAGGGCCATCACCGGGTCGCGGTTGGATTTCTGGTTGCAGGCGTTGATCAGGGAGTTGATCGTCATCGGATAATAAAGGGGCGTGCTCATCTGTTTCTCGATCAAGGCGCCCAGCACGCGCAATTCGACCGAAGTCAACTTCTCATCCATTGTTCTGACTCATCCTTCTTGTCGTTTTCCCGCGTTGGGGGAATCAGGGCGGGTCGGCGGATCGGTGTCCGGGGTGAAATCGTTGAAGATTCGCCGCGCTTGCCTTACCCTCGATGCGTCGTCCTTAAACTACATACGCCGACCTCGATGAACTTGTCAAACACAGCCCCCGCCTTCGCCAGCTCCCAGTCCCCGGAGGAAGGGAGTGCCGCGGCAACCCTGATCGCGGAGAACCGGGAGGAATTGGGCCCGATCTTGGAGGATGCGCCGGGCTGGGACGCCTGGACGGGGACGGCCGCGCACCACCCGCTCGATCCCGAAGCGGCGCGAACCCTGGCCGATGCCGAGCTCGCCCCTTACATCGATCACTCACTCCTCAAACCCGAAGCCACCCGCTCGCGGATCGAGCGACTCTGCGAGGAAGCCCTGCGGTTTCGGTTTGCCACCGTTTGCGTCAATCCGGACCACGTCGAGCATTGCGCGCGTCGCCTGGACGGCAGCGGGGTGGCCGTGACGACGGTCGTCGGCTTCCCTCTGGGGGCCTCGATGACGTCGATCAAGGCCGAGGAGGCCCGCGCGGCGATCGAGGCCGGGGCCGATGAGCTCGATATGGTGATCAACCTGGGCAGGTTGAAGGACCGCGATTGGACCGGCGTGTTGGCCGACGCGAGGGCCGTGGTGGAGGCTGGCCAGGGACGGCCGGTGAAGGCGATTCTTGAATCGGGTGGGCTGGAGGACGGGGAGCTGGTCGCGGCTTCGCTGCTGAGTCGGGCCGCGGGCGCGGCGTATGTCAAGACGAGTACGGGCTTCTTGTTCGGCGGTGCCACCGAGCGTGCCGTGTGGCTCATGCGGCTGGCGGCCGGGGTCGATATAGGGGTCAAGGCCTCGGGCGGCATTCGGGACGCCCGGACGGCCCGCGCCATGCTGGCCGCCGGCGCCACGCGTATCGGCGCATCGGCTTCGCCGGCCATCATCAACGCCGCCTCATCCGAATAAGACCAAAGGAGACCACCGAGATGGATAACCCGGAGACCGGAGGGCCTTTCAAGGGTGACGGCGTGGGGGGAAGGGCCAGAAACCTTGCCGAGCAATATCTCAAGGAGTTCACGATTTTTGTCGGCGGAATTCTGCTCGGTTTCTTCTGGCACCTCTATTACATCGAAGACAGAGACTCCAAAGTTCATATCATCATCGGCCTGGTGGTGATCACCACTTGCATGACACGCTATATCATGCTCATGAAACAACAGCGAGATGAGGGCAGCGGTCCTCCTTCCTAGACTCTTGCCGTTGCCTTCGTTTAACCGATCCCCCCGGCGTCGGCGGTCGCCCCGATCCCGTTTGGACGGGTGCTTGACCGCTCGCACCGCGTCTCATCGCGCATCCAATCCATCATAAGGGATTCCGCCGTCAGACCTTCTCGCGAGGGGGGCGGGGTTTGATTCAGTCGCCACAAGGCCCACTGGGCCGGGCGGCCGGACGCCAGGCGACCGCGGCCGCCGAACGGGGCGATCTCGCCCAGACTGGCACCGGTCGCGCACGCCAGGATTTGGGTTGGCGCCCAGCCGGTCGCCTGTTGGGCCAGTGCTCGTGCCTCGGCGCGGATGGACAGCCGGTCGTTGCTGGCCAGGCTGTCGGTCCCCAGGGTCAAGCGCGCGCCGGCGCGGCGGTATGCCTCCAGGGGGTATGGGGGGTAGCCGAAGAAGCGGTGACTCAGCGGGCAGAAGACGACCGGCGCGCCGCTCTCGGCGAGCAGTTGGGCCTCACCCGGCTCGGGCAGGTTGCAATGGATCGCAAGGGTCGCCTGGCCCAACAGACCGGCGCTCGCCGCGCGCTCGATCGACGAGGGCCCCACCCCCAACGCGGAGGCCAAGTCCAGTCCAATCGCTTGCTCGTGGATTGCCTGAAGTTCGCCGCGCCCCTCTCGGAGTAGTTCTCGCTCTTCGGGGGACTCGGCCAGGTGGATCGTAAGCGGCCGGTCGGTTTGTCGCGCCCAGCGGGCGGCTTGATCCAGTCCCGCTTGGCAAACCGTGTAGGGCGAGTGGGGGGAGAGGCCGTGCTTCATCGCTCCGGCTTCGTCCGATCCCGCGCCGGCGACCGAGAAGAATTCCTCGTGCGAAGCCAGCCAGGACTCCCACGCGCCGGCCTGCTCGGCGGTCGGCACCAGCCATTCGATGAATTCGGTGCTCGCGAGGCCGCTTGCGCGCAGTGTCTCGCTCGCCCAACCGTAGCTGCTCACGTCCCAAACTTCGGTCACGCCGTCCTCGATCAATTCATCAACCGCGCGGGTGACGGCCGAGCGCGCCGAGGCAGGATCCAGGCCCCCCGGCGCGCGACGCAACTCGATCATCGCCCGCAGCCAGGGTCCGAATCCCCGCCCCCGGGGGAGCCTCCCGCGGAGCAGCGAGTAATCGAGATGGACATGGGCGTTGAGGAGCCCGGGGGTGAGCAGGTGGTCACCGAATCGCAGTTCCGGCGGCAGGTCGCGCGGGGGACGGCCGGTGGGGTGGACGCGCGTGAATCGGCCGTCGGCCCATTCGATTTCGATCCCGTCGCGGGCCCCGGCCGCGGGGTCAAGTCCCCATCTGGCCCACAAGCGACCCTCCCGCGGGGTGAGCCTCATGAGCGGTCCCGCAACCGGGCGGTGGTTTCGACCGTGGCGTCGGATTCGTCCAGTTTGAGGGGCAGGATGATTGAGAACTGCACTCGCCCGTCTCCCGCAAGGCCCGCGCCGACCCGCCCCCGATGGGCGTGGGTGACCGCTTTGACGACGTACAGGCCGATGCCCGAACCCTCGATCCCACGTCGGGCACCGGCGTCGGCGCGCTCGAAGCGATTAAAGATGTCGTCGAAGTCCTCGGGCAGAATCTCCTCGGTCTCGTTAACGACCTGGATGCGGATCGAATCGAGGCCCAGGGGCGAGAGGGAGGCATCCAGTTTCTCCGCGATGATCTCAATGGGCGCGTCGGGGCTGCCGTACTTGAAGGCGTTGTTGAGCATATTGCCGACGGCCCGGTAAATCATCATCTCATCGAGGAACACCGTCGCGGGCAAACCCCGCAGATCGGACTCGATGCGTTGGCCGCGTCGTTCGGCCTCCACACGCAGCGTCTCGACCACGTCCTCGATCATGCGACGCAGGTTCACCTCGGTGGCGACCGCCTTGAGCGTGCCGGCCTCAATCTTGCAGGTCGTCAGGTAGTTTTCGATCAGCTCCAAAATCTTCTGGCCGCTGGCGTGGACCGTTTCGGCGAACTCGCGGGCGCGGGGATGAAACTCGCCCTTTTCGTGATCGTAGATCATCGAGGCGAACCCAATGATCGAGGTGAGCGGGATTTTGATGTCGTGGGTGATCATCGCCGCCGTGTCCTCGCGCAACTGTTCGGTTTCGATCTTCTGAAACGCCTTTTCGATCGCCATGCGAAACAGGTCGAAGTCGAACGGTTTGCGCAGGTAATCGAAGACCTGATAATGGACCGCCTCGATCGCCGACTCGGTCGTGGCGTGGCCGGTGATGACGATGATCAGCGTGCGCGGGTGGTTCTCGTGGACAAAGCGATCACCTCGGCCCCCGAGACCCCCTGCATGGGCAGGTCGCTCACCACGACCTGAAACTGCTCGCGGTTGAGCTGCTCGATGGCCTCGGCCCCGCCATAGGCCGTCCGCGCATCGTACCCCGCATCGTCCAGCAAGGTGCGCAGGGAATCCGCCACGCACCGTTCGTCATCAACGATGAGGATCCGTTTGTCGTCCATCAGTTAGTACCGCGGCGTGACCCACTGGAGGAACTGAGAGGCGGTTTTCTCGGCGTTGTTCGCTCGATTGATGTAGATGTTCCCGTCCGAAATGGTCCCGTTGGTGGGGTCATAGGGCCGGAAGATGGTCAACCGCAGGCTCGGGAGCGCCGGCCACCCATAGTTGTTGGGCCCGGTGCCAAGGTAACCATCGGGGCCGACCGAGACCAACAGATAGCCAATGGTTTCAGGGTCCTGGTAGTCGTCCGTGTCAATACCATGGCGCGAATTGACCAGCCAGGAGAATTGCGCGGGGTCGTAGTAATCGAGCAAGTTGTTGGGGGGCGGAATGGTGGCCTCGAAGACGTCGGGCGGTAGGGTACTGATATAGGCGACCGGGCTGGTCAGCTTCGATAATTGCGCCAGGCGGGTGTCGAGCTGAGGAACGTGGGGCGTGCGCCGCAGCGTGCCCAGTGTATTGCGCCGGTAGGGGTATGCATTATTATCCACATGGTACAACTCCAGCGCTTCCATCATCGTGCGCATCTCCGCATGGACGCGAGCGACCTTGGCGCGGGTCTGCGCCTGGAGGAAATTGGGCACCGCGATGGCCGCGAGAATGGTGATGATGGCGGCGACGATCAGAAGTTCGATCAGCGTAAAGGCCCGGCCATTGGCGAACCGAGGTGAGATTGAGAAAAATTTCACGCGTTGGCACTCCCTTCGGGAACGACTCCACCAGCGTGGCTTGAGGCGATGGACTATACAACACTATTTATAATATATCATTGCGGGCGTAACAACCAGTTTTCACCGAAAATCTTGGGAGGGGGCGGGAGCCTCGGTCCTTCCGGGCCATGATTGCCTTGCCGGGTCAAACGTGTTAAATATGGCAGGGTACGGGTTGCCCGCTTCGGGAGGCGGCCAGAACGCTCAGAGGTCAGGAACGAGATGGCGGCGCAAACCAAAGACTACTACAAAGATCTGGGTGTGGAGCGTTCGGCGAGTGCCGAGCAGGTCAAGAAGGCCTACCGCAAACAGGCTCTCCAATACCATCCCGACCGCAATCCAGATGATCCAGAAGCCGAGGAGAGGTTCAAGGAGGTCTCCGAGGCGTACGAAGTCCTGAGCGATCCCGAGAAGCGCCGAGTCTACGATCTGCGCGGCTACGAGGGGGTCAAGAGCGGATTTGGGCGCGGCGGTTTCTCGTGGGACGATTTCCACCACGCGACGGAGTTCGAGGATATCTTCGGCGATGTCTTCGGCTCGCTGTTCGGGTTTGGGGGTCGGCGCGGAGGCACCCGGCGGCGTCCCCGAGGCCGCGATCTTCGTGTGCGGCTTGATCTGACGCTCGAAGACGTCCTGTTCGGCAAGGAAACGGAGATCAAACTGCGGCGCACCGAGACGTGCATGACCTGCGCGGGTTCGGGGGCCAAACCAGGCACCCGACCCCGGACTTGCCATCGCTGCGCCGGGGCCGGCCAGATCCGGATCGCGCAGGGGTTTTTCAGCCTGACGACCAACTGCGACGTCTGCGAGGGCACCGGACAGGTGATCGGCTCGCCATGCGCGGATTGCGGTGGAGAGGGCCGGTCCAATGAGCAGGTCTCGCTCAAGATACCGGTCCCTCCGGCGATCGAGACCGGCACGCAATTGCGCATGCTGGGCGAAGGAGACGCCGGGCCGCCGGGCGGCGAACGGGGCGACCTTTATGTCGTCCTCAACGTCCGCGAACACGAGCGTTACCAGCGCGACGGCGAAAACCTCCACTGCGAGGAGCAGATCAGTTTCCCTCAAGCCGCGCTAGGCGATGACCTGGAGGTCGCGACGCCCCACGGCCCATACAAGGTCAAAATCCCCGCCGGCACGCAGACGGGGCAGCGGTTCCGCGTGAGTAACCATGGCGTCCCGCGCGGGACCGACAACCAATCCATGCGCGGCGACCTTTACGTCCATATTTTCGTCAGGGTTCCCAAGAAGCTCAATGAACGCCAGCGCCAATTGCTGCGCGATTTCGCCAAAGAATTCGGAGAGGATCCCATCGAGCAAGAGAAAGGGCTGCTCGACCGCTTCAAGGAGTCGTTGGGGTTCGATTAGGCGCGCGATCCGAACTCCTCCGGAGGGAGCCGGCGCGAATTGCTTCAAATCGGTTATTCCGCTTCGGAGAGTTCGGGACCGGAGACCGAGGGGACGGGCGTGCCAGGCCCCGTGTCAGAAGGGCCGACGGTGGGTATCTCATCGGTTGGGGGCGTCAGCTCACTCGGTTCGGATGATTTGCCCAAACCGCTATCATCGTCGAGCTCCTCGAAGATCAGGTCGTCGTCGCCCATCCCCCCGATGTTGCCCACCAGCATCATGATCTCGGAGAAAACGGACTTGAGTTCGCGTTCGGCGCTCTCGATGACCGGCCACTCGTCCTGCTGCAAGGCGATTTCCAGGCGGGACAGGTGTTCGTTGACGCGACGCTTTTCTTTATCGGTCAGGGTGCGCACCTCGCCACGCCGCTGCAATGAATCCAGTTCCTGTCGCATCTCTTCGAGGCGCCGGTGGATGCCCACTTTGCGGATGAACTGCCGGTCCTCGTCGGCCTTTTCGCCCGCTTCCTCAACCTTCCGCTTCACCTCGCTGTCGAGCGTCGGCTGGTAGGATTCGATCTTGACCTGTTGCATGACGCCGGTGGTCAGGTCCATCGCCGCGACGTTGTGGATGCCGTTGGCGTCGATATTGAAGCTGACCTCGACCTCGGGCACCTCGCGCGGGGCGGGGTCGATGCCCTCGAGCCGGAATCGGGCCAAGGAGCGGTTCTCGCGGGCGATGCGCCGCTCGCCCTGGAGCACGTGGATGGTCACGCTCTCCTGATTATCGCGCACCGTGGTGAATTTTTTGTGGGCCGTGGTGGGGATGCTGCTGTTGCGCGGGATGAGGGGTGAAAAGATGCCGCCGGCCAGTTCGATCCCCAAGGACAAGGGAGTGACATCGAGCAAGAGGATCTCGTCCAAGTCCCCGCGCATGATGCTGGCCTGGATCGAAGCGCCCAGCGCCACCGCCTCGTCGGAGCTGACCGAGTGGTCCGGTTCCTTATCGAAGAAATCCTGGACGAGCCGCCGGACGGCGGGGATGCGCATCGAGCCGCCGACCAGGATCACCGCGTTCAGGTCGTCGTTGCTCAAGCCGGCGTCCTTCATCGCCTGCAGGCACGGCTCCCTGAGTCGGTCCAGAGTTGGGGCGATCAGTTCTTCGAATTTCTCGCGGGTCAGCTCGGCGTTGAAGTGTTTCGGGCCCGCCTCGTCGGTGCCGATAAACGGCAGCGAGATGCCCGTCTTTTCCAATGTCGACAGTTCACATTTGACCTTTTCGGCCGTTTCGGCGATGCGCGCCAAGACCTGCATGTCGCCCGCCACTTCCAGTTCCAGTTCCTTCGCGATCCGGTCGATGACCCAACGGCTCAGCACCACGTCGATCACATCGCCGCCCAGGAAGGTGTCGCCGCAGGTCGATTTGACCTCAAAGACGTCCCTATCGAGTTCGAGGATGGAGATATCGAACGTTCCGCCGCCAAAGTCGAAAACGGCGATTTTCTCGACCTTGCGCTTGTTTATCCCATAGGCCAGGGCCGCGGCCGTCGGCTCATTGATGATGCGCAGGGCTTCGAGGCCGGCCAGTTCCGCCGCCTTCTTGGTGGCCTGGCACTGGCTGTCGTTTAAAGTAGGCCGGACACGTGATCACGGCCTGCGCGATCTCCTGTCCCAAATACTGCTCAGCCGTGTCCTTCATTTTCTTGAGGGTCTCGGCCTGGACCTGTTCGGGAAGCAGTTGGTCCTCGCCAATCTTGACGGCGACCATGCCGTCGGGACCTTCGGCGAGCCGATACTCAATCCCTTCCATGCGCTCGACGACCTCATCCCAGCGGCAGCCGACAAAGCGTTTGACCGAATAGATCGTCAACTCGAGCGCGAGCAGACGTTGGCGCTTGGCCAACTCGCCCGCGATGATTTCGCCTTCGCGGAAATGCACGACCGACGGGGTCGTCTTGCTCCCCTCGCTGTTGGGTATCACCTGGGGCCTGCCGCCCTCCAGGTGGGCCACCACCGAATTCGTCGTTCCAAGATCGATCCCGACTACGTAGACCATTTGGCGCGCTTGACCTCGACTTCCACCGCTCTGTTTTCTTCATTCATAAAGGGCTTCCGCCCCATGGGACTATACGAAGAATGTATCGGCCGCGCGAACCCCGATCATGAGGCGAAAACCCGTGCCAGTTGGGGCGGGAACGGGTCTTTTCCCCACCCAACGCCGGCAAACGCCGCTTGGGATGACGGCGGCCCAGGGGCCCCGGCCTTGCCACGGAATCGGGGGGGGGATGCGATTTCGCTTTGTTGGCCCGCCCGGATGGGGGGTAAGATGGGGACGGAATACGGCGTCATCGATCGCGAGGGGCGATTGAGCAGCGTCATCACCGGAGGGAGCCAGCAGTGGCACCAGCCAGCCTAGACCGCTCGAGCCTGCCTCACGGCGAGAAATTTGACCGATTGACCGACCGTTTCCGGCAATTGGGCAAGGTGGTGGTCGCCTACTCGGGGGGGATCGACTCCTCGCTACTGGCCAAGGTGGGGACGCTGGCCATCGGGGACGGGTGCATCGCGGTCATCGCCCGCTCCGAGACGCTCGCCGATGAGGAATACGACGCGGCCGAGGTGGTTGCCCGCGACCACGAGTTCAACCTGAAGACCATTGAATACAGTGAGCTTGAGATCGACCATTACGCCGAGAACCCCACCAATCGGTGCTACTTCTGCAAGCACGAACTCTACAGCCGGCTAACCGACCTGGCCCGCGAGCTGGGCGTGGCGGCCGTGGCCGAGGGCTCCAACGCCGACGACGTGAACGACTGGCGTCCGGGGCTCAAGGCGGTCGCGGAGCTCCAGGTGGTCAGCCCCCTGCGCGAGGCCGACCTCCACAAGCAGGAAATCCGTGAGTTGGCCCAGGCGCTCGGCCTGCCTAATTGGGACAAGCCCTCCAATCCCTGTCTTTCCTCCCGGGTGGCGTATGGGTTGGCGATTGACCGTGAGAAGCTGCGCCAGATCGCCGAGGGCGAGAGGTTCCTGCGCGAGCGGGGCTTCCGCCAGGTGCGGGTCAGGCATCACGACCAGATCGCGCGGATCGAGGTGGGACCCGACGAGATGGATCGCCTCCTGGAGCCGAGCCTGCGCCGGGCCGTCTCCGCGCGGCTGCGGGAGCTGGGTTTCCGCTTTGTTACCGTCGATCTCATGGGCTACCGCACCGGCAGCTTGAATAAGGGCATTACGCCGCCTAAGCCCAATCCGTAAAATCGCGCATAATCCGCTCGCCTGGCCCCACCCCAACCCATTAAGATCACGCCCATGGTCAATGCGCCCACTGACGGCGGCGGCGGGCCCCGCAAAACACGAAATGCCGGTCCCAAGGCCCAATCCCAGCCATCCGGCGCCGACTCCCAAGAGACCGGCGTGGGGCTCTGGAGCTGGAGCGCGTGGGTCTTCTTCGCCGCGGTCCTGGCGTTCCAACCGGCGTTTCTGAACGACTTCGCCCATGATGACCGTCCCCAGGTGGCCGAACTGGCGCCGGCCGAGGGGGCCACGGACTGGTTTGGGGTGGTCGCCCAGCCCTGGTGGCCGCCCGATCACCACAAGACCCCGTGGCGGCCGCTGACCCGGCTGACCATCGCGGTGCAGAAAGCACTGCACGGCGATCTGGGCTGGCCTTATTACGCGTTCAACCTCGTCCTGCACGCCGTCTGTTCGGTGCTGCTGTTTCATGTCGCGAGGCGGATCGGAATGGAGACCTGGGCGGCCGGGCTTGGGAGCCTGATTTTTGCCGTCCACCCGATCCATGCCGAGCCGGTCCACCAGATCGTGGGCCGAGCGGAGGTGCTGGCCGTCTTCTGGATGCTCGTAGGTCTGTTGCTCTTCGCCCGGCGGCCGGCTCATTGGGCGGGCCACCGTTGGCAACAGCCCCTGTGCTTCGCCTTGGCACTGGCGGCCAAGGAGCATACGATTCTCTATCCGGTTCTCCTGATCCTGGCCGGCGCGGCCTTGCGGTGGCGGACCGATGGGGGCGAAGGAAGGCCACGTCTAATGGGAGATAGGGCGTGGCTCGGCCTCTTGGCGCTGCTGGGCGGGGTCGCGGGCTTGTTCGTCCTGGGCAAATGGACCGTCGCGGGGGGACTGATCGAGCAGGCCGCGTCGGTGCCGATCCACGAAAACCTCTTGGCCCAGCGGACATTCGCGGATCGACTCCCCGCCGTGATCGGTATTTTCGGCCATGCGGCGAGCCGGCTGGTCTGGCCGCTCGGCCTCTGCCCGGATTATTCGATGGCGTCATTCCCGCTCGAGCTGGGTTGGCGTTGGCCTTGGGCGTGGGTTGGGGCCGTGATTCTCGTGTCGTTGGTGGTAATCATGGTCGTCATGATCGGCCGCAAGCGGCCCGGTTGGACACTTGTGGCGGCGGGTCTATTGACCTGGGGCCTGACCTCGAACGGCCTTTTTCCGATCGGCGTCGTGACGGCCGAACGCCTGTGGTACTGGCCCTCGGCGGCGGCGTGCCTCGGTTTTGGATGGGGTTTGACCAAACTCGTGGGCCGGACCAGGCCGGTGCCCCAGCGGCCGCTGACCCTCTGCGCGGCACTGGCGGCCGTCCTGCTCATGACGGCGGCCTGGCACTACGCCCCCGCCTGGCGAAGTCAACGCGCCATGGCGCAATGGACCATCGACCGCTTCCCGCAAAGCTGGCGCGGACACGTAAACCTCGCCCGGGAGGATTATCAGGACAAGGCTTTCTCTGAGGGGCTGACTCATGCGCGCCAGGCCACGGAGATCCTGCCCGAGGCCCCCATGGGCTGGGTCTGGCTCGGCCTGAACGCCTCATTCCTGCCCGACCGCCGCCGGGAAGCCGAGCCGGCCCTGCGCCACGCCCTGGATCTGGACCCCAACCTCGCCACGGTCCACCGCAACCTGGCCAACCTCTACCAGATGCAAGGCCGCAACGCTGAAGCGGCGCGAGAACTCGAACTTTACCTCGAAGCTCCAAAAGCCGCCGACCATGAAACGATCAAAAACCGGCTCAAAACCATTCAGAACGCGATAGAGGCCCAAGGTCCACCCGGTCATCCCCCCCACTCAAGCACAACAAAATGAACTCAAGGGAACCTCTAAAAATCCGGTTTGCAATCGTCCCTGCCGGGACTCCGATTCGTTAGCGGGCTGAAAGCAGTCGTCCCTACGGGACTGAATTTTCAGAGGCGCCTTCAATTAAGAATCCGCAAAATCCGCCCAATCCGCGTCCCATTGATTCCCGTCCAGCCCTCATGCCCCCGCTAATCCCTCCCCACCACCCATCTCTCAATCGCCTCGCAGACGAGATGGAGCGCCAGAGTATGGATCTCTTGGACGCGCGCGGAATCGCGGTCGGGCACGATGAAGGCATGGTCGCATAGAGCCCCCGCCGGGCCGCCATCGCCGCCCAATAGGCCGATCGTGATGCAACCCCTCTCCCTGGCCGCCTCCAACGCCCGGATGACGTTATCCGAGCGGCCGCTCGTGGAAAAGGCGACGACGACGTCCCCCTTCGCGGCCAGCACTCGCACCTGACGGGCGAAGACCTCCTCATACCCGAAATCATTGGCGATGCAGGTCAGCACCGTGGGATCGGCCGCCAGGCTAATCGCGGGCAGGGGAGGGCGGTCGGATCGGTAGCGGCCCACCAGTTCCTCGGCGAGATGCAGGGCCTCGGCGGCGCTTCCCCCGTTGCCCAAGGTCAGTGCCTTGCCCCCGCCCTCGATGCACGCGACGACCGAGCGGCAAATCGTCTCGACGGCCCCGATCAACTCCGGATCGCTGCGCACCACCTCAAGCAGCTCGGCGGCCGACGCCATCTGTTGTTCGATCCAGTCGCGCACGCTCAGGTCTCCTTCGGCTGCTCGTCGAGCGTGACTTCGGCCAGCTTGCGCAGCATTTCGAACGAATAGATGCCGGTCGAGTGCTGGTCGCTCCATAGAAACTGGATCGCGTAGGCGCCGACCGGAACGATCCGGAGCGGGTGGATATCCTCGGGCACGTCGTCCATGCTGATCAGCTCGCGGCCGGTCATCTCCTCGCGGCAGGTCGCGCACTGGCACTGGTAGCGCAGCCGCCGATAGGAGTGACGCGTGCGCGGGCCGTCGCTCCAATCGATTTCGACCTCCGTGGGTGAAGTCTCGTTGATGCGCAACGGGCGGATCTGCCGGAATGCCGTCATGGTCTCTTCTGCCGGGTCTGCCCGCAACGGGCCGGTTCAGTCCGCCGCAACGAAGGCGCGTCACAACTCAATAAATCGTTCGCCTCGCCCGCCGTAATGTTAGGGAGAAAAGACTACAGGCTAGATAGGATAATGCCAATCGATATCGGGAAACCGTGGAGATCGGGATGCAGGAAAACTCGACAGACCAACCCACGCCGCGCCGTCTCAAGCTCACCCTGCAGTACGACGGCACCGAGTTCCAGGGCTGGCAATTTCAGCCCAACGGCCCCAGCGTCCAGCAGACGCTCGAGGAAGCCCTCGAAAAGCTGCTCGGGCAACGCTTGCGGGTCCACTCGGCGGGCCGGACCGACAGCGGCGTCCACGCCCTGGCCATGCCCGTCCATTTCGACGTGGACCACCCCATCCCAACTGCGAACCTGCCCGTGGCACTGGCCAAGTTCCTGCCCGTTTCGATCAGCGTGCTCTCGGCCGAGGACGTCGCCCCCGACTTCCACGCCCGCCACGACGCCATCCTGCGCTGGTATCGCTACCAGATCCACCTCTCGCCCCTGCGCCTGCCGCTGGGCCCGCGGGCGTGGCACGTCTACCGTCCGCTCGACCTGGGGGCGATGGAGCAGGGACTGGCGCTCGCGCGCGGGGAGCATGATTTCAGCGGCTTCCGCTCCAGCCAATGCCAAGCCCGACGCACGCGGCTCAAGATCGAGCAGGCCCGGCTCACCCGCGATGGCGAGCTGATCGCGCTGGATTTCAAATGCCGCTCGTTCCTGCAGCACATGGTCCGGTTCCTGGTGGGGAGCGTCGTCGCGATGGGCCATGGCCAGATCGACCGCGCCCGCCTGCTGCGCATCCTCGAGCACGGCGACCGGCCCGAACTGATCCTCTGCGCCCCGCCGCAAGGCTTGTGCCTGATGGGTGTGGCGTATAATGACGCGGCGCGACAAGGAATGCTGGCCGCTGATCCCACGCCGCCGAGTTTCTGACGGTCCCCGAGCCGAAGCCCGCGATGAGCGATGACACGCCCACAACCCGCCCCTCCACCTGGGCCGACCCGATCAAACTGGAGGGCGCGCCGAATCTCCACGCCGTCTGCGGAGACCTCTACCGCGGCGCCCAGCCGACCGAAGTGGGCATGCTCGGCCTTGAAGCGATGGGAATCGAAACGATTGTCAGTCTGCGCGCGTATCATTCGGACCACAATGAGATAATCAAGACCGGCTTGGGATTATGAGCATATCGTCATGAAGGCGTGGCACCCCAAAGAGAAACAGGTCGTCAGGTTCCTGCAGATCGTGACCAATCCCAAGCGCGCGCCGGTTTTGGTCCACTGTCAGCACGGCGCGGACCGGACCGGCCTGATGTGCGCGATCTACCGCGTGGCCGTCCAGGGATGGACCAAGGAGGAGGCCATCCGCGAGATGACCCAGGGCGGATACGGTTTTCACAAAGCCTGGGTGAACATCGTCCCGTGGTTCAGGAAGCTGGACATCGACGACATCAAAGTGAAAGCGGGCCTCCAACCAATGCGCGACTGATTCTCTTGATTGCTATCCCGTGCCGGTTTATCCTTGCGCCACGGCTTGGCGGCAGGCCCAATCCCGGCCTTTTATGGTTTCAACCTGGGTTCAGCGGCGGCGGGCACGGATCGTGCCATGAATCGACTCGGGGTGTTTCTCGCACCGTCGATCGGCGCGTGGCAACCGGGGTAAAGGACGCGGGCGGGCCGTCTTGAAGGCATCATGGATAGAGCTTCACGTCGAAAGACCTTTTACGAGGGGGAGAACGATGGTTGTGAATCGTCACGATGGTTATCGAACAAGCAGGATTCGGGCGAGAGGAATTGGAATTCGGCTTTGGAAGGCGGTCGTCGTCTGTGTAGGGACGTTCTTCGCGACGGCCGGCTTCGGCGCCGAGTTGATCGCGGACTTCGAGGGGGAGGACTTCGGGGCCTGGGAGGTGACGGGGGAGGCGTTTGGCGCGGGGCCCGCCGAGGGGACCTTGCCGGGGCAGGGGGTCGTCAGCGGGTTTATGGGACAGGGGCTTGTGAATAGTTTTCATAACGGGAACGAAGCCCAGGGCAGCCTCACGTCGCCCGCCATCACGATCGAGCGCGATTTCATCAACTTCGTCGTCGGGGGCGGGGATTTCCCGCGCGAGCCCAAGGATGAGAGCGAACGCGCCAGGGGGATCATCAAGGGCGTCCCCGGGGCCATTGGGACCGACTCGGGCGAATGCACCGTGAATCTTGTCGTCGAAGGCGAGGCCGTGCGCAGTGCCACCGGCATCATCCAAACGGCGGCCGACAACGAACATCTCTCGTGGTACACCTGGGACGTCAAGGACTTGCGGGGCAAGAGCGGGACCATCCTGATCCTGGACAAGAACTCGGGGCCGTTCGGCCACATCACGGTCGATCACCTCACGCAGGACGACGAGCGTAAGATGCCGCTGTATGCCAATCCGCTCCTGACGCGGGCCAACAGCAGCATCGAGGGTGCGCGGGCGCGGGCCGAGGCCGACCCCACGCGGCCGACTTACCACGTCCTACCGCCGGCGACCTACTCGAACGGCCCCCACGGCCCGGTCTATCACAACGGCGCGTATCACCTGTTTTACCAGATCTGCCCGTGGGGCTGGGGGAACGGCGGCCGATGGTTTTGGGGCCACTGGCGCAGCAAGGACCTGGTGTATTGGGAACATCTGCCGCTCGCGTTGTGGCCGTCGTACGAGATGGGAGAAAAGCTGGTCATGGCCGGCTCGAGCGCGATCAGCGACGACGGGACGCCGATGATCTTCTACTCGAGTGCCGCTCCGGGCCGAGGGATCGAGCAGTGGGCCGCGATCGGCGACGACGATCTGATCAACTGGAAAAAGTACGCGGAGAACCCTTTGTTCGAGGGGCACGGCGTCGATCCGTGGCTGTTCAAGGAGGCCGGGCGGTGGTACATGGTCCTGGGCGGCGCCACGCCCGAGGGCAAGGGCGGCTTCACGCTACACGGTTCAGATGACCTGCTCAACTGGGAATTCCTCGGCTATCCGTATGAAGGGACCGGCGAACGCAAACTGCCAAGCTGGGAAGTGCCGAATTTCTTCAAACTGGGTAACAAGTGGGTCCTTGTCTACGAACCGCACGGACCGACGCGCTATCTGACGGGGACGTTCGATTTCAAAACCTACAAATTCGAGCCCGAGGCCGAGGGCTTCATGGACTACGCGGGGGTGGCGCGATTCGATTTCGATAAGGAAACGTTCATCGATTTCGACGGGCATTTTGTGGGCTGTACCTCGGTGGAGGACGCTGGGGGCCGGCGCATCCACTGGGGGCTGGTCACGGGCTGGGACCCGGAGCGGGTGGGTCCCTATCTGATGGAAGACCGCAGTTGGAACGGTTGCATGACGCTGCCGCGCGAGCTGACGATCCGGCCCGACGGGAAGCTGATCCAAAAGCCGATCCCCGAGTTGGCGAGTCTGCGGGGCGAGCATTATTCGGTTTCCGATATCGAGTTGGCCGACGCTTCCTACGTGCTCAACGGCATCGAGGGCGACACGCTCGAGATCCTCGTCGAATTCGCGCCGGCCGGCGCCAAGGAGTTCGGCTTGAAGGTCCGTCGCTCGAAGGACGGCGAGCGAAGCATAAAGATCAACTGGGATGGCGAGTTGCTCAACGTGGGCCGGCACAAAGGACCCGAGGGAATGCTGGAGGGCGAGACGACCCTGAAACTTCACATCTTCCTGGACAGGAGCGTGATGGAGGTGTTCGCCAATGATTGGGCGTGCTTCACTGATGTCATCTATCCGCCCCAGACCGATTTGGGTATCGAGCTGTTTGCCTCCGGAGGGGCCGTAGCGGTCAAATCACTGGATGTTTGGCGGGTAGGGTCGATCTGGTAACCGCGCCGCGATGGGCCTTCGGCGCCGCCGCTTCTGCCGAATCGAACAGCCGAGCCTGATCAGTATTTTTTCTTGGCGCCGGGGACGATCCGTCCGTCGTGGTGATAAACGATCTGGCCTGGGCTAAGCGTCCCATTGGTCGGGTCATAGAAGTATTCCAAGTTCTTGAGATTGCAATGCCAATCGCGGTCGGGCCCGGCGCTCTCCAGTTGCCAGAAGCCTGAAAAGATCTCCGTGATGGGATTGATCGCGGGCCGGCCTACTTGAGAATGCGGCCGATAACCGTGCGGGGCGC
Source organism: Candidatus Sumerlaeia bacterium (assembly GCA_963580245.1). Classification (GTDB taxonomy): domain Bacteria; phylum Sumerlaeota; class Sumerlaeia; order MVZB01; family MVZB01; genus CAUZJO01. The sequence goes on from CAUZJO010000028.1 coordinate 22,044, forward strand.
CCGAAAAGATGCTGGCGACCAAATCGCCTCGCCAGTCGAAAAAACAATTGGCCACGGGAATATAAAGATTGTTGTTGAAATAATCCCACGGAATCTCCCCGAGATATTCGATGGGCGTGGTGAGCAGATGGCCCATATGTCTATTCCCATCGGTTCGATCCAGTGCATCGACAAACCATTCCCCCTCGTCCTTGTACGGATTCAGCCTCCTCGTGATTGGGATCTGGAGATTGTCGACTTCGTAGGATGTGATGGCCATCCCTTCGGTCCGCATGTCGGCAATGACCCGGGATACTTTTGCTCGCGTCTGCGCTTCAAGAAAGTTCGGCACGGCGATGGCCGCGAGGATGGCAATAATCGCCACAACGATCAGCAATTCGATCAACGTGAATCCAATGCGGTGCATGCTCATTGGAGCTGCTTCCTCACCCAAGTTTGGTTGGTATCATGCGTCAGAACACATTCCGTTCTGATTAGTATTTCTTCTTTATGGCGCCGGGGATGAGCCTTCCGTCGTGGTGATAAACAAGCTGGCCCGGGCTAAGGGTCCCATTGGTCGGATCATAGAAATATTCGCCGTTGCTGGGGTCGCAATGCCAACTGCGGTCGGGTCCGGCGCTTTCGAGCTGCCAGAAACCTGAGTTGATCTCCTCAATGGGATTGATAATGTGCATCGGTTTCATGCCATGCGGAGCGCCTGAAAAGATGCTGGAGACCACCATGCCCCGAAAGTCCATATTACAATTCGGATGGGGGATATATAGACCGGAGTTGAAATAATCCCACGGAATCTCCCCGAGATATTCTATCGGCGTGGTGAGTAGATGACCCATGTGCCTGCGGTTATCGTCTCTTACGTCCAACCAGTCGACAACCCACTGCCCATACTTCGCCACGGGATTCACCCTCGATATGAGAGGGAATTGGAGATAATCCACCTCGTAGGCCGTAATGGCGACCCCTTCGGTTCTCAGGTCGGCCAAGACCCTGGATACTTTTGCTCGCGTCTGCGCCTCAAGAAAATTCGGCACGGCAATGGCCGCCAGGATCGCGATAATCGCCACGACGATCAGCAATTCGATCAACGTGAATCCTGTAGAACGCAATTTCACTGTTTCTCTCCTCAGCTAAAAAATCCCTCCCGTCCTTATACATCGGAACACACTCCGCCACAACCCTTCATTTCGGACCCGGTAACATAATAGGCGTGCCCCGCGATAGCAGCAGGGTGCGCGGGACGATCGGCAAGACATTGCCTCGGGCGGCGTCATCTCGCGTCTCTTCTACCTGGCGTAGAGCACATCCGCGCCCCGGCCTTGCGCGATCAGCGAGGTGTAGGTTTCCAGTTCCCGCCCGATCGCAGCGTCGGTCAGGTCGAGGGTCTGTTTGCGTTCGGCGGCGAGATAGGCGGCCTGGCACAGCTTGGTGATCTCAAGGCCGTATTCCCAGGTCAGGAATCCGTCGCGTCCCGCCGCGAACGCATCGGCGGCGTCTTGCATCTCGTCGACGTAACCATAGAGGTCGGCCTCGTTGGGCTGGATGGCGAGCAGGCCGCGCGAGGCGGTCGATTCTTCGAGGCCCGCTTCGGCGTCGGCGACCGCCTCGGCCGCCTGGTCGCCGATGAAAACCTCGATCGGCGAGCGCAGCGTGTTGACCTCGAACGCGTAGCCCGGCCCCAGCCCGTCCATCGTCAGGCGCAGGCCCTGTTTGTCGAACATCCACGAGTTGGTGAACTGCGCCTTGGCCTGGCGGCCGGTCTCGGGGTCCTGGAACGTCACGATCCCCGTGGCGAAATCCTCGGCCGGCGTCTTGCCGTAATCGATCCCCATCCGATCCATGAGCTGCTGGCGATATCTCGGCTGGCCCCACTTGAGCAGCGCCGTGTCGGCGCTGACGGCGACCGGCTTCATGTAGTCGACGGGTTTGCCCGGCGGATTGAGCACGAACCAGGAGACCGCGATGCTGTGGCAACCCATGTCCGAGAGCACGCCGCCGCCCTGGCGGGTGGGGTCCCAGAACCACGGCGAGTGCGGCCCCGAGTGCTCCTCGGCCGACCGCGCCAGTGCCAGCGGCCCCATCGATCTCTGTTGCGACAGCGTTTGGGCCAGGGCCGACTTGATCGGCTTCATGTGGATCTAGTTCTCGAAGTAGGCCGTCTTGAGCCCCGCCGCGCGCACGAGCCGGACCATCTCGCGCGCCTCGGCGACCGTCCGCGCCAGAGGCTTTTCGCAAATGACGCCCTTGAGCTCGGCCCCCTTCTTCACCGCGTCGGCGATCTCCCCGGCCACGTCGACGCGCGTGAAATTCGGCCCGGCGATGCCCACCACGTTGCAGTGTTGACAAAGCTGCTCAACATCGGGATAGGCCGCGCATTCGCCGATGCCGGTCTCGCGCGCAAACGCGACCAACGCATCGGGGCGCGGCGCGTGGACGCCGACCAGCTCGATGCCCCGTACCTGCGCCAGCGCCACCGCCTGAAACTTCGCGACGAATCCCGCCCCCACCATGCCCAATTTCAGTGACTAGTGCTGTCTCCATCCCGCCGAATGCGCCCACGGTATCGTGATTGACACCGCAACCGTCAGGTTCGACAAACGCTCCCCTTCAAACTCTCAAGGGAACTGAAACGGGCGCGTTCTGTCAATGGCGCATGCGAGGCCGCGGGCGACCGTCGCCCGTGCGATACAATGGATTTGACACCGCGCGGGGGGCGGGCCGATACTGTGGGGTTGCCTGCGGGGGCAGCGAGTCGCCGCGGCTGGCTCCGCGCATGGTCCGGTCCACCCGCGGCCCGGTTCAAAGCACCCCGTGGCCGACCCCTTCGGCGGATTCGCGATTTTGTCCTGCGCATCAAGATTCATCGACCTCGGCCGCGAGGCGGTCCTTCGCCGCCGCGGTCTCCATCTCCGGCGCGGCGTACGCATCCTGTCCATCTTGTGTCTGGCCTGGACCGGGACCCTGGCACCCACCCAGGACCGGTTCAAGGCGCGCAATTACCGCGTCCGCATCGGCGTGCAGCACCAGGTCGAGGGCCTCGCCATCCAGGGCTCGGGGCCGTACCAGGTGGTCGCCTCGACCGGCAAGCCTCTGCTTAACTTGAAGGCCCACGAACCCTACTTCGTCCAGATCAGCCGCGGCCGACCCGGAGATAAGCGCTACCGCCTGGTGCTGCGCGAAATGGACACGCACCGCCAACCGGAGGCGATGGATCTGGCGCGGGCCGCGATGAAGGCCCACGGGCTGCCGGTCAAAGTCCTGCGACTGGTCTCGCGCGAGCGTAGCAAGAGCCACCTGATCGTCACGCTGGGGGAGTTCCAATCGATCGAAGCCGCCCGCGAATACCACGGCCGGCTCAACTCAGAAACCATCCAGTATATCTACGAAGACCGCTCGCGCGCCCGCGGCGGGTTGGTGCGATTGCTCGACCGCGATGGGTCTGTCCTGGCCCGCGATGAGAAATTGCTGCGCGTGGTCCCGCTCAACTTGAGTTACAGCACGCTGAGAGTCATGGAGAGCGACGCCGACAAGACAAGCCGGGTCGATCTGCGCAAGGCCCGCCATTATCGGGGCGAAATCGAACTCACGATCAATGAGGAGGGGACGCTGACCGCCGTCAACGATCTGTGGGTCGAGTACTACCTCTACAGCGTGGTCGCCGGCGAAATCGGCCAAGACGCCCCGCTCGAATCGCTCAAGGCCCAAGCCGTGGCCGCGCGTAGCGAGGCGGTCGCCAAAATCCAGCGCGAGATCGTCTCCAGCTCGTTCTTCGATTTCTTCGACACGGCCCTGGCCCAGGTCTACCGGGGTTATGGAGACGAATCCGAGCGCGTGCGCCGGGCCGTGGACGCCACGCGCGGAGAGATCCTGGTGTGGAACGGCGGCGCCGCCGATGCCGTCTACGGACATTCGTGCGGCGGGGTGGTCGCGAGCAGCCGCGACGTGTGGGGAGGCATCAACGAGGGTTACGCCGAGACCCGGATCGATCGCCTGGTCCGCAACCAGGCCCCCAACCTGAGCAAAGGCTCGGTTGCCCACGACTGGACCTCGCGCAACGTCGACGCCCTGTGCAATCCCAAACACGACGGGTTCCCCAAATACGCCAAGAAGTATTTCCGCTGGACCAAGTCCTTCACCGGAAAGGAATATAGCAAGCTCGCCAACGAGAGACTGGGCGCGGGGTCGGTCCGCAACGTGATCGTCGCCGAGCGCAAGCCGAGCGGACGCGTGACCAAACTCAAGGTCGTCGGGACCAAGCGGACGGTGACGCTGAACAAGCATCTGGAAATCCGGCGGGCCCTGGGGGGCGTTTATTCGACATTCTTCACGGTGATCTCCGAACGCGACGACGACGGAGGGCTGGAGCGGTTGACCGTCTACGGCGGCGGTTATGGTCACGGGGTCGGCATGTGTCAGATGGGGGCATTTATCATGGGCCGGATGGGGTATAACTATCGCCAGGTACTGGCCCATTATTACTCGGAGGTCAAACTGAGGCGCCTTTATCGCTGAGGCGCGAATGAGTCAGTCTCGGGAGTAAACGCAGTCTCAATGGGTGGTCCCCGTGCTCGTCCATGATCGGCTCTCGTCCTCGTCCTTCGTCCTCGAATTCTTCAACCCAAAGAAAGGTCATCGCACTGGGAACACCCAATCGAATCCAGAAAAGTCCGAAGACGAAGGACGAGGACGAGAGCCGGGAGCCGACCCCGGATACTCGCGCGCTTCGTGGTGTTTGAAGCGTTTGTGGAGGCGTCGGCTTTGCCTCCCCCCAGTCCTTTCACCGTCCGCACACCCGTTTTTGATTCGCCCCCGCTGAGGTCCCGATCCGCGAAAGGGCTTGATTTGCCCGCCGTTTTGCCGTACATGAGTAGGTTGGAGGTTAAGCTGGACAAGATCGGGATGCTCCACGGGGCGTCATCAAGACGGATCTTGACGACCTCTGGGCTGTCCAATCTTGTCGCCGGTGGGAACGATGATACATGGCTAAAAGGAAACTGACGCACGAAGAACTGCAGCGCGACGAGGTGGCCGAGGGCCTCCAGGAAACCCTGGACAGCCTGCGCCGCAATCGCAATAAGCTGATCGGGCTGGCCGCCGTCGCCATTCTCGTGGCGATCGTCTATGCCGCGGTCTCGGGCTATCAGGCCCGGGTGCTCCGCGAAAGCAACGAGATGTTCGCCAACGCGATGACGGCCTATGCGCGACTGCTCTCCGCCGCCGACGATGAGCAGCGCCGCGGTGCCTTGGGAGACATGATCACCGAGCTCGACACCCTGATCGAAACCTACGGAACCAGTCCGCTGGGCCGCGCGGCCACCTTCCTCAAAGGCCGGGCCTACTATGCGATTGACGATTACCCAAAGGCCCAGGAGGCCTACGAGCAGTATCTCGCGCAGACTCAGGACGACGCGCAGAAGGCGAGAGGAGAGATCGCGCTGGCCTATTCGTTGGAGAACGAATCCTTCTTCCTCGATGACCTGACCGAGCAGCGGGCCAAGCTGGATCAGGCGCGAGTCCATTACGAACTGGCCGCCGCCGCCTCGCCCAAGCCCTCGTTCCTCTACTATTACGCCCTTTTGGGTCAGGCCCGGTATCATGAGCTGGTCCAGGAGGAGGAGCAGGCGATCGCGCTGCTCGAAGAGGTGGTCGCCGAGCGGCCCGCGCCCGTGACCGATCCCGCCGCCGCCGCCGGGCCCGATCCGGATGAGGACCCGGAGCTGGCCCTGGTTAAGATGGCCATCCGGGAGAGGGAGGCCCAACTCAGTCTGGCCGCCACGGCCAGGCAGCGGCTGGAACGTCTGCGCGCGCGCCAGGGCCTGGACGAGGCCGTGACCGAGGTCACCACGCAGGTCACGGGAAGCCCCTGAGCAGGCCGGGCCGGGCCGGGCCAGCCGATCCATCCAGATTTCACCGATTTCGAAGCGGCTAGGGCAACGATGTTCACCGGCCTGATCGAGACCTTGGGCAAGGTGCGGGCCCGAGAGGACACCGGCACCGAAGCGCGGATCGTCATCAAGCTGGACCCGCCGTCGGCCGATCTGGCCACGGGCGAATCGATCGCGGTCAACGGCGTGTGCCTAACCGCCGAGGCACCCTCCGCCGCCGACCGACTCATCTTCTTTCTCTCCGCCGAGACCCTGGATCGGACCACGCTGAGCGAACTCGAACCGGGCCGGACCGTGAACCTCGAACGCTCGCTGCGGCTCGGCGACCGGTTGGGGGGCCACCTGGTCTCGGGGCACGTCGACGCTGTGGGTGAGGTTCTCCGGCTGGACTGGCCCGGTCAAGGCGGCGACTTGGAAATCGCCTACCCAACCACCCTGGCCCCGTTCATCACCCCCAAAGGCTCGATCGCCGTTGACGGGATCAGCCTGACCATCGTCGACGCAGGGAAGGACCGTTTCACGGTCGCCCTGGTCCCCCAAACAATCCAATCCACCACCCTCCGCCACGCCGCGGCGGGCGACCGCGTGAACCTGGAAGTTGACCTGCTGGCGCGGTATGTGGTCCGGGCATTGGAGATCAAAAGCGGGGAAAACGCGGGGGTGAGCGCGGAGGAACTCGAACGCGCCGGGTTCATGAGGTCAACCTGACCCGAACAGGACGTTTGATGGGATCTCACGATGACGGAGATTCAGAGGTTCAAGCCGACGGATGGCAAAATCAGCTCGCCCAAATCCTCCCTCCGAAGCCAACCGCGGTCTGACGCTGGATCAGATCCTCGGCAACGAGCCGGTCAGGGTCGGGTTGCGCCGGGCTTGGCGGGCGGGGCGGTTGCCTCAGGCTTTGCTTTTCACGGGTCCCGAAGGCGTTGGGAAGACAACGTTGGCCTGGGCTCTGGCGCGTGAGATCGCGGCGGATGGGAATGACCCCGAGACCGACCCGCATGCCGCCAAGATCGCCCGCGGGGTGCATCCCGATATGATCGAGCTGTGCGGGAAAGAGTCGATCTCGGCGATGATCCGGGTCGATGATATCCGTGAACTCGAGGACCGCGCGGCCACGACCCCGCTTGAGGCCCCGCGCAAGATGGCCCTGATCGACCCGGCCGACCGCATGAACGAGGCGGCGGCCAACGCCCTGCTGAAAATCCTCGAGGAACCCCCGCGGCGGCTTCAGTTGCTGCTGGTCAGCGCCGATCCGCACCGCTTGCCGACGACGATCCGCTCGCGCTGCACGCCGATCCAATTGGAGCCGGTCGCCGTGGATGAGCTGGTCCCCTGGCTGGCCGCGCGGCGGGTGCTGGCGGAGCGGGAAGCGTTGCTGATCGCGACGCTTGCCGAGGGCCGGCCCGGTCTGGCGTTGCGGCTGGCGGATTCGGGTTATATCGAGCATCGCCACGAACTGCTGGGGGCGCTCAACGCCTTGAGGAAACACGGGTTCGCCGCCGTTTTCAAGGTCGCCCATCAGTTGGTCTCGACGAAGGCGCCCTTGCAGGAGTCCTTGACCTCGCTGCTGACCCTGTTGCGAGACGCGCTGGTCTTCAAGACGCGGGGCGAGGGGGTGCTGAACCAGGACCTGGTCGAGCCACTGGCTGAATTCGCCAGCCGGCACCCGGCCGAGGGCCTGCTCGAGGCGGCGCGGTATCTCGAGCAGGTCACGCCGGAGGCCCCCTATTTCTACGCGGCTCAGGCCCGGGCGCAATTCGCCGAATGCGTCGCGACCGAGATCGGCATGCGGCTCAAAGGCCGTTAGGTTGAGTTGAATCCCTTGATGAATTCCGGGGGGCGACCCATTGGGGACGGAATGCGACGACGCCCCGGCGCGGCATCAGGCGAGCGGGACGATACCCGACTCCTCGAACAGTTTGCAGATCTGATCGGGCCGTTCGCAGACGCGGATGTCTGCGGCTTTGAACGCGGAGATCTTTTCGGCGGCCGTTCCGCGGCCCCCCGAGATGATCGCCCCGGCGTGACCCATGCGCTTGCCCGGAGGGGCCGTGTGGCCCGCGACGAATCCCACCACCGGCTTCTTCACGTTGTCGCGAACGTAGTCGGCGGCCTTCTCTTCATCGGTGCCGCCGATCTCGCCGACCAAGACGACCCCTTCGGTCTGTGGATCCGCATTGAACAGCTCGAGTAAATCAACGAACCCGGCGCCCACGATCGGGTCGCCGCCGATGCCGACGCACGTGCTGTTCCCGTAGTTGCCCAAGGCCAGTTCGTTGACGAATTCGTAATTCAACGTCCCCGAACGCGAGATCAGCCCGATTTTGCCGGGTTTGTGGATGTGGCCCGGCATGATGCCGATTTTGGACTGGCCCGGCGTGATGATCCCCGGACAGTTGGGCCCGATCAGCCGCGCGCCGCGTCGCTTGGCCTCCCAGTAAACGTCGACCATCTGGAGGGTGGGGATGCCTTCGGTGATCACGACGACCAGCCCCAGCCCGGCTTCGAAGGCCTCGAGCGCCGCATCGGCCGCGAACGCCGGCGGCACGAAAATGCACGAGGCATTGGCCTCGGTCTCATCCACGGCCTCGCGCATGGTGTTGAAGACGGGCCGATCCAGGCACGTCTGGCCCCCCCGCCCCGGCGTCACTCCGGCCACCACCTGGGTGCCGTAGTCGATCATCTGGGCGGCGTGGAATTTCCCCTCGGTCCCGGTCAAGCCCTGGACCACCAGCCGCGTGTTGGAATCGATCAGGATGCTCACTCGGACTCACCGTCCCGCTGACTGAGTTCGACGGCCTTTTGGGCGGCCTGGGTCATCGTGGGGAGCATGAGCAGGCCGGTCCCCGCGAGCAATTCACGCGCCTTGTCTTCGTTGGTCCCGACCAGGCGCATGACGATGGGAATCTCGAGCCCAACTGTCTCGCGAGCCTGGAGGATGCCTTCGGCCACCCGGTCGCAACGCACGATCCCGCCGAAGATGTTAAAGAAGATCGTGTTGACCCCCGGATCGGAGACGACGATGCGCAACGCCGCGGCGATAGTTTCGGGCCGCGCCGATCCCCCGACATCCAGGAAGTTGGCCGGCTGGCCGCCGAAATGCTTGATCAGGTCCATGGTCGCCATCGCCAGCCCGGCGCCATTGACCAGGCACCCGATCCGGCCTTCCAACTTGACGTAGCTGAGATTGTGGCCGCGCGCCTCCGACTCGCGGGGTTCCTCCTCGGCCTCGTCGCGCAGGGCGGCGACCTCGGGATGCATTGGCAGTCCGTTGTCGTCCAGGTTGATCTTCGCGTCGCAGGCGATGACCTCCCCCAGGGCGGTGACCACCAGGGGATTGATCTCGACCAAGGAGGCGTCGTTGTCCCGCATGACCCGTTCGAGTGCCCGCATGACGCGGGCAAAAGCCTTGTGCGCGCCGTCGGGGATCGAGAGGAAGTAAATCGCCTGGCGGATCTGAAAGTCGCGCAGACCGAGACCGGGCCAGACCACCAGATGGAGGATGCGGCCGGGGTCCGAAGCCGCCACCTCTTCGATATCCACCCCGCCGGCCGCCGAAACCATGATGACCGGGCAATTGCGCTCGCGATCGATGACGATCCCGGCATAAATCTCCCGTTCGATCTCCACGCCCGCCTCAACCAGGACTTTGCCGACCGTGATGCCCTTGATGCTCATGCCCAGGATCGCTTGGGCATGGGCCTTGGCCTCGTCCAGGTTGTGGGCCAGCTTGACCCCGCCGGCCTTGCCGCGCCCACCGGTGTGGACCTGGGCCTTGATCACCACCGGCCAGCCGCCCAGCGCCTCGGCGGCCGCGACGGCTTCATCGGTCGTCTCGGCCACCCGGCCTTCGGGCAGGGGCAGCCCATATTCGCGGAGGATTTTCTTGGCCTGGTACTCGTGGATCTTCATGTGGAGGCGTTCTTGGAAGTTGAAGGAGGCGGGGCCGGCGCCGACGAAACAGCCATCGAACGCGCCTCGTCCATCGAATCCCATTCCCGCGTGATTCTACAGGCGGCCGGGTCAAAGTCAAGTCGCCCGCGACCGCGAAACCTCCTGATCTCCCGACCCCAAAGGGGACGTTTGCCCTTGTTCAAGACCTGGCTAATGGTTTACGCTATGTCCACAACTAGTGAGCGGACTCTACCCTCGAAAGAAAGGGCCGGCGCGATACACAAGCGGAGAGCATTTACCCTGATCGAGCTGTTGATCGTCGTGGCGATCATTGCCATTCTGGCGGCGATCGCCGTTCCCAACTTCCTGGAGGCGCAGACCCGAGCCACCGTCACCCGGGTAAAAAGCGATATCCGTGCGTTCGGCGTGGCGCTGGAGGCCTATAAACTGGACAACAATCAGATTCCGATTGTTCAGCGACTCGGTCCGGGGGTGGACTTCTACGCGGGTTTCCTGGATCTCATCAATGACCCGAACAAGCGCAACCGCTATCCCGGTCACCTCTTGACATCCCCCATCGCCTACATCGAGCAGTCTCCGGTCGACCCTTACAATTCCAGATTATTCCAGGACAGTTCGTTCTCCCAATGGAAACTTCCCGTGCAGGTATCCTATGTGATTTCCTGGTCGCCGATGGGGCTGGGAAAGTACCCCAACCGAGATTCGTGGATTCACCGTGAACGCGCAACCGGTGAATCGATGCGAGACTTTTTCACCTGCGACCGCTTCCACGCCATGCTCGAGAGTGCCGGACCGGACCTGATCTGGTGGAATTACGAACGATTGGGCAACCTCCCGCAGACCGACCCCAACCCGTTTTTCTATGACCCCACCAACGGGACGATCAGTTTTGGTCAGATCGTCTGGCTCGATGTCTGCGGCTATCAGGCGCCGAGATGACGGTTCACTTCCCGCGTAACTCGATTTGACTTCCAGGAGCTTTCGATTCGTTGCCCCACCCCTTGTCAAGGAAACCCTTCCGCTCGCAACCGCGTGCGTTACTTGGGCGCGCGGGTCGGCGTGCTCCGTTTGGCTGCCGGGTTCTTGCTGATTTTGGGCGAGTGGTCCGCCAGTGAAGAAGCTCCTCTCACGGTTCGGCGCGCCTTGAGCTTGCGCGAGAGGGATGCCTTGCGCGGCTGGCCGAAAAGTTCGGGATGGATGTAGCTGCCCCGTTGTTTCTCCGATTTGGCCTCCTCGACCTGGATGGGGTTGGCCAGCGCAAAGGCGTCCTGGCGGATGCCGGTCACCATCCAGGCGACGCGTTGACCGGCCGCGCCCCCGCCGATGCGAAAGCGGTTGTTCTGGATCTCAGCGGCGATGTGCAGATTGGGTCCCGGTGCGCCGATGGCGGTCAGTTGATAGCGAAAATCCCGGTTAAGCGCCTCGAACCAATCGGGCAGTGTCACGGTGGCTTCTCCGCCTAGATCGAGCTCCACGACGCCGTCGTAGATGTTCTTCATGTCCGGACTCTCAACGAACGAGTGCGAGAGGAACTTGTTGGCCGGATCGAGCGGGTGGTCGATCTTGAACATCCCGGCGGTCTTGATAATGTTCCCAACAACCTCCAGATCGCCGTCAAAGAAGCCGGCCCAGCCGTCGGTCGTGCTGTTGGTGATGCCCCAAACACCGACGTTGCCGCCCGTGTTGGAGTTCGCCATCCCCAAAACGCCGACCCCATCGGGGCTGTCGGCTTGACCTTCGACACCCGTGCCGGTCCCGGTTGCCGAGTTCGCGAAACCAATTACGCCGACCCCGTTGAAGGACTCGCTCTGCCCCTCGATGCCGTATGCGGCGCCGGTGATCGCGCTGTTGAATCCGATCACGCCGACGCCGTCGGGGCTTTCGGTACTCCCTTCGACGCCGAAAACCTCACCGCTGGTGGAACTCACGAATCCTCTGACACCCGCCCCGTCGTTGCTGGCGGAGGTACCCTCGACGCCGATCACGATGCCGGTGGAGGCCGTGGCCTGACCCTGGACTCCGATGGCCTGGTCCGTTGAAGAATCGGTCGTGCCCCTCACTCCCATCCCTGCCCCGGTGGCCGTGGCATGAAGGCCCAAGACGCCGACCCCGTCCGTATTGTTGGCCGAACCGATCACGCCGTTCTCGTCACCCAGACCTTCAACTCCCCTTATTCCTCCCACGCCGAAAACCCCGGTTCCACCCGTCTTCGTCGCCTGGCCCTGGAGTCCGAAAAACCCACCGAAGCCCACGACGCCGGTGCCGTCGGCACTTTCGCCCATCACGCCCACCGATGAACCGGTCGGGCTCGAGATGTTATTCTCCCCCTTCACGCCGATACCCGTAGGGCTGGAAGTAGAACCCAGAACCCCGACGGCCTCGCCGCTGGTCGCAACATTGGATCCTAGCACGCCGAGGCCCGCGGGGCTTAGCGAGACGCCTTGAACGCCGATGGAGTCGCCACTGGTCGTATCGGCGAGGCCTCTGACTCCAAACCCCCCGGTGTTTGTTTTCGTATGGCCAAACACACCTATCGTGTTGCCTGTCGTGGCGTTGGCCACGCCGGTGATCGCGATCCCGTCGGCATTGTCGTTGTTGATCTGGAACGGGGAGCTGGCCATATTGACCGTTGCGTTGATAGGGAAATCGAACCCGGCGGTGATCAGCGAGAACTGCGACTGCGGAACCGCGTCAAGCCGCTGTCTGGGGGTCAGAGGAGTGAAATCCCCCGTCTCGGCGCCCGGCCGAATGGCCAGGTCCAGGAAGCGTACGGTACCGTCGAACGGCACGCCGAAATCGAGCACGAGCACAACCAGGCCCTCGGTGACCTGTACGTCCTCCAATATGAGGGTCGATCCGACCTGGCCGTTGGTGCCCGTCAGATCGCTGAATAGCCCGACCTGAAAATCAAAGGTCCCATTGGCCGGCGCACCTGATTGCAGCAGCCGGCCATTGAATGTAAACCTGGTGCCCAGCGGCGTTTGCGACTCTGCCAAAGACGGAATGAACCACGTCAAAATGACGACGGCAATGGTCGTAAGACTGTTCGTGTGATGATGGCGCAACATCAGACTCCCCTCCCCTGAATTGAAACTTCGCGATGCACGGTGGCTGTCGGCGCAAAGCGGTCGCCGCCGTTTCACTGTTACTGTTTATGTGAACAAAGCGAGATTCAAGGATACCACGGCTTGAGAATGGGTCAAGCGTCCATCCCGTCGGCGAAGGACGAGAAACATCGCCGTCGATAACCCTTTTTTGGCATGTGAGAAGGTGAAGCGAGGAGTTTGAGGCAGACGATGATCAGGCTCGTGGGAGAAGAAGATGGCCTGATTCACTGCCCCGGAAGGCGAACACTGGCCCATCGCGCCGGTTTTGCGAGGCCACGTCATGAGTCTTTTCCGGCGACCCTCTCGTGGAGTCTCAAGCTCTACACAGGACGGGTCGGTCCACCTCAGCGCGGCGACTTGCGATGATCAGGAACCTCGAACGCCTGACGCGTAGGCGGGGTCGCTACCGAGTCTTTCGGGCCGCCGAACACGGTAGACCCTCCGCGCCGCTTGAACGCCAGCGAGGCCGTCTTGGGCTGACCGTGGAGTTCGGGGTGAATGAACGTCCCGATCTCCGCGGCGGGTTTGGCCTGCTCGACAACCAACGGGTTGCTCTCGGCGTAAGGATCGTGACGGATGCCGGTGACCTGCCACGAGACCCTTAGGCCCGGGCTCCCGCCGGCGACGCCGAAGCGGTTGTCTGCGACTTCCCGAGCGATGTAGAGCCCCGGTGCCTAGCGGCCGATCGGCGTGAGCTGGTTGCGGAACTCCTTGTTGAGCGCCTCGAACCAGTCGGGCAGCTCGATCGTCGCTTTGCCACTGAGGTCCAGTGTCGCGACGCCATCATAGACGTTCTTCATGTTGGAGCTCTCGACGAACGAGTGGAGGAAGTACTTGTTGGCCGGGTCCAGGGGATGGTCGATCTTGAACATGCCGGTGGTCTTGGTGAGCGTGCCCGAGATGTCCACGTCGCCGACGAATTGGCCGGCGAGGCCGTTGGGACTGTCGGTCTGGCCCCAGACGCCGAAGTTCGCCCCGGTGGTGTGGTTTCCGATGCCGACGACGCCCGCTCCAACAGGGCTACTGGTCTGACCCCAGACACCGGTGGCATTACCGCCGCTGGTCGCGAGGGAATCACCAAGGACGCCAGTCCCAGTGGGGCTATCGCTTTTGCCCCTGATCCCGACGGCAGTTCCAGTTGTTGCCAAGTTTCTTCCCAGCGTGCCGATTCCGTCGGGGCTGTTGGAGAATCCCGCAGCGCCAATATTGATTCCAGTGGTGGCAGACGCGACGCCTTCCACCCCTCTGCCGGTGCTGCTGTTCGTCTCGCCGAAGACACCGAAATTCCTGCCGGTCGTGGCGCTGGCGATGCCTTTCACTCCCACCCCCACGGTGCTTTCCGTCGTGCCCATCACGCCAAAATCTTCGCCGCTGCTTCCAGCCACTTCACCAAGGACGCCAATCCCAGTTGGACTTACGCTTGTACCGCCGACACCGACGGCGCGTCCACTTGTTGCCGTGTTAGCCCATTTCCCGCAGTTCAGCGCTTAGAAGTGCCCGTTTTCGAAGAAATTTGCATTTTTCGGGTAAAAGTCTGCACTACATTTTAAATTCTTTTGGATCGGTTCGGCAGTGGAAGCCCCAGACGCTGGAGCAGAATCGCGAGGTGTTTTTCGGGACGGCTGACGGTCCGCAGCCGGATTTCCCGGCCCGTGCGGGTCGGCAGCACCACGTCC
>CAUZJO010000029.1:0-36169 GCA_963580245.1 Candidatus Sumerlaeia bacterium
GTGTAAGTGTCAGTGTCAGTGTCAGTGTCAGTGTCAGTGTCAGTGTCAGTGTCAGTGTCAGTGTCAGTGTCAGTGTCAGTGTCAGTGTCAGTGTCAGTGTCAGTGTCAGTGTCAGTGTGATGAAGTCCTGGACGTTGAGTTCAGGCCCGTGGAAATCGGGATGGAGGTGTGTTTATGGTTCGTTCACATGGACAAGCCCGTGGGCCGAACCGCGCCTATCACCAGGTGGTCTTGGCCGCCTGTGGTCTGAGCGTCTTGATCATCCTCGCCGCTTGCGACGTGGCGCGGTCGGACGCTCCTCTCAAGTCCAGTCCGTACCTCCGCGTCACGGGAACGATACCCGCCGCCGGTGAAAAGCTCAGGGGACCCCTGACCGTCATCTTCAGCGAACCGATCCGGCTGGCGGAAGATGGCGACGAAGCGACGACCCAGCCGTTGCGGTTCGAGCCGTCGATGGACAGCGAATTCACCCTGGGGCCAAATTCCATTAGTTTTAATCCCGAGTTGGTTCCGTATAAGAAGGTGATCGAAGCGCGCGTCGCCCCCTCAATCACCAGTTCGAGCGGCAAGGCGCTCGCGGCGGAGGATGCGCGAGCTCCTGAAATTTCACGTCACGTCCCCGGACAGTGTCCCGAGTTATCTTGGATTCCGCTAGGGTGAGAAGTATTACTTCCCCCGGCGCTACGGTAACAGAGTCCTCGTGGAATCGCGCGCGCACAAGACGGCCAAGGTGCGGCTGCACAAGATGTTCCCCTCCAACATCGCCGTGGCCGTCGAGGACATGGAAGCGAAATGGAAATCGCGCCGGTTTATCGATCGCTGGAGCCGCCCGGTCGGCGAGCGTGAGATCGCGCTCGATAGCGACGGACCGCGCCTGGCGACGACCCCGGTGTGGGTCGATCAACTCACATCCGAACCGCTCCAGGGCGTTTACCTGCTCGAGGCGTCTGCCGATCGGGATTGGAAGGCCCGCTTTCTACTCATGACCGACATCGGTCTTCTCGCGCACTGGCAGACGGGCGAACTTGTATTGTTCGCGCACGAACTCTCTTCGCTGGAGCCGCTCGCCGGGACGAAGGTGACCGTTTTCTCACAAAAGAACCAGGTCTTGAGTGTGGGGGCGACCGATGACGATGGGATCGCCCGGGTTGCCGCTTACGATCAGTCGTTGGGTGAACCCTATGTCGTCGTCGTCGAGCGCGGCGGGGATTATAGTTTCATTCGGCTCCAACCTCGCGACGCCGAGCCTTATGTCGAGGGCGTCTCGTCGCCCGCGTTCAATCCGAAACTGCCCGGCTATGAGCCCGACGCCTACGACGCGTACATTTACGCCGATCGCGAGCTTTACCGGCCGTGTGAGACGGTCCATCTGCGCTGGATCGTGCGCGAGGGGTGGGGCGATGCGTTCTCGATCGCGCCGCTCGTGCTGAAGGTCCTCAAACCGAACGGGAAGGAGCTGCTCACGCGGCCGACCATGCTCTCGGAATGGGGCTCCGGCGCGTTTGACTTGGAGGCCCTCGACGCGTACCCGACGGGGCGTTACGAAGTGTCGTTATCGGTTCCGGAATCCGCGAAGCCGCTGGGCGAGGTCGCGTTTCAGCTCGAGGAGTTCGTGCCCAACCGCATGAAAGCGGAGTTGGAAGCGCCCGACCCGGCGTGGGTGCGGGGCGAGGGCAAGAAGGCAATCCATCTGCGCGCCAATCACCTGTTCGGCGCCCCGGCCGTCGATCGTCTCGCCCGCGCCAAGGTAGTCCTCGGTCGAGGTTATCACTTCGAGCAGTGGCCCGGTTACAGGTTTGACAATGACGACACCGACGCCGACCGGCTGCGGCCGATCGAGCTGGGCGACAAGCGAACGGACGAATCGGGAGCGGCGGTTTTCGAGTTCTCGGGCACGGTTCAGCAGAACGTCATGAAGCCGCTGAGAGCATCGATTTTGGCAGAAGCATTTGAACTGGGGGGCCGCTCGGTGAAGGCCACCGCCGAGGCCGCCTATTTCCCGTCCGATCTCTGCCTCGGGATACAAGGGCGGGCGGGGAACGTCAACGGTGATATCGAGATCGGTGTCCTCGCCGTCGACGCTCACGGCGTTCCGGGCGACGCCGGCCCGGTCCGGGTGACACTCGAAAGAGAGGTGTGGAACTACTACGTGCGGCGTTACTACACGCACCACGGGGCGAACTGGACGGAGGATTATGATAAGGTCGAGGCGCGCGACGTGCCGCTCGCCGAGGGGCGCGGAACGACTCTATTCAACGTCAGCGAATACGGGCGTTACCGCGTGCGCGTCGAATCGGCCCAAACGCCGAAATTCAGCACGGTCACCTTCATGTATTATGGCGGTGCCTGTCGCGTATCGAGCGCCCCCAGGCCGAAACTTCTTCGTCTGCGTCTGGACAAAGACTCGTACGTTGTCGGTGAACGCGCCAGCCTCGAGATCGAGTCGGCCTTTGACGGTCGCGGCCTGATCGCGATCGAGGGCGCCAAACTTCACCGGCTGGTCCCATTCGAAATCCACGATCGCGCCGCGACGGTCGAGTTTGAAATCGATACGACATTCTATCCCAATGCGTGGATCGAGGCAACGGTGATTCATGCCGTCGAGAAGGGCCGCCGGCAAGTCTACCCCTTCTCGGCCTTCGAATTGATCCCGCTGACCGTGACGAACCCAGGCCGCCGGATTGACATCGAGCTGCCGGGGCTGCCGAGCGAGATCCGGCCCCAAAGCGAGCAATCGATTACGATTGAGACGCGCAATCAACGCGGCGATCCGGTCCAGGCCGAGGTGACGCTGGCGGCCGTCGACGAGGGCATCCACGCCATCACCGGCTATGAGAACCCTGATCCCGCGGGGTACTTTGAACGCCTGCGTCGCCCCGAACTGAAACGCGCCCATTACTACGATCTGGTCGCGACGGACTTCGAAAGCCCCGCGCCGGGAGGGGGCGAGACCGTATCCACCGGCGCGCGACGCCTCGGTCGCAGGTCTACGAATTGGATACGCAATGTTGCCCTGTGGTCGGAGGTCGTGCGGACCGGGGAGGACGGGTCCACGACCATCCCGCTAAAGGTGCCTGAGTTCAATGGACGCCTGCGGCTCGTCGCCGTTGCCAACAACCGCATCGCGTCCGGGAGCCGAAACGCCAATCTCCTGGTGCGGCAACCTTACATGTTGCGGACGAGCCTCCCGCGCTTCATGTTGCCGGGAGATCGGGCCTCGTGCCGCGTCACGCTCTTTAACTCGAAGGCGACGACCTGCGCCGCGCGCCTGGAGTGGTCGTTCTCGGGCGTGGTATCGGCCGACGGGGCGACGACGCATTCGCTCTTGGTCATCGGCCCGCATGGTGAGGCCAGTCTACTCGTTGAAGTGGTCGCCGCGGACGCGACCGGTCAGGGCAAGGTTCGCTGGGCGGCCGAGTTCCGCGATCACAACGACAACGCCATTGAACGCCTGGTCCAGGTTGATGCGCTGCCGGTCATCGCGCCGTCGTCGTACCAGTCGCACCACGAACTACGCGCGGTCGCGCCGGGCCGGACGGCGACGTTTGGGAGCGAGCGATTCATTCAGAACGATTGGGCCGAAGTCGCCGTGACGGTCGGGCCAAACCCGCTTCTGCGCCTGCGCAAGGGGCTCGATCACGTTGGCGGTTATCCCCATGGGTGCGTTGAGCAAACGACGTCGAAACTGCTGCCGCTTTATTTGCTGCGCAAGAATAACGCGATCCTGGAGGGGACCGCGGCTGAAATCGAGGACCTGAACCGTTATATCGACGCGGGGATCGACCGGCTCTTTTCGATGCAGACGACGGATGGGGGCCCCGGATTTTGGCCGGGCGCGCACGAGAGCTATCCCTATGCGAGCGCAACTGCCCGAATGTTTCGAGGTCTTGCGCCGACGCCTGGAGCAGGACCAGCCCGACGGCGAGGGGACGCGCCAGTTCATCGCCGTCCTGATGCTGCTCAAGGCGCATCCGGTGGCCCTGTTGGCACGAGTCGTGGAGCGTGTCGTGGAGTTGGGGATCGAGCATTCCGAGGGGGTCAAGAACCTGCTGCTGTGTCCGCCCGAGGCCACGCCCTCGCCGCTGGACCTGAGTGGCCGTGGCCACCTGGCCGGCTACGCCGTTGCACTCCCATCGTTGTCGGATTATGGCGCGTTGGCCCGGCAAGGAGAGTTGGCGCCATGAATGCTCCTCAACAACCTCCCCAACTGCTGCTGCGTCATCACCTGAAGGCTCTGCGCTTGCCGGTCTTCCTCAGCGACTACCCGAAGGTTGCCGCCCAGTGCGCCGCGGACAAAGTCGACTACGCGACCTTCCTGCTGCGCCTGGCCGAATTGGAACTGATCGAACGCGAACGCAAGGGGACCGAGCGGCGCATCAAGGCCGCCCGCTTCCCGGCGCTCAAGACCCTGGAGGAATTCGATTTCCTGGCCGCCCCCAGCCTGAACAAAAAGCAGGTGCTGGATCTGGCCCGTTGCGAATGGATTGATCAGAAACAGACGACGATTTTCCTTGGCAATCCCGGCGTCGGGAAGTCGCATTTGTGCATCGCTCTGGGCATGGCCGCCTGCCAGCGCGGCTACAGCGTGCGCTTCTACACCGCCGCCGGCCTCGTCAACGTCCTGGTCGAGGCCCGCAACGAAAAAGCCCTGCTACGGCTGCAGGCCACGCTGGCCCGGAACCCGCTGCTGATCGTGGATGAACTGGGCTACCTGCCCTTCTCCAAGACCGGGGCCGAATTGCTCTTCGAGATCTTCAGCCAGCGTTACGAACGGGGCAGCGTGCTCGTCAACACCAACCTGCCCTTCGAGGAGTGGACCAGCGTCTTCGGCTCGGAACGCCTGACCGCCGCTTTGCTCGATCGGCTCACTCATCACGTCCACATCCTGCCGATCGAGGGTGACTCCTATCGCCTGGCGCAAAGTAAACGGCGCCGACAAAAACCCAACGACTCCCAATCCAGGGAGAAACAGGAGTGAACCGACCTTCCTCACGACCCTACATGCGTGGTCCCCCGACTGAGGGGGGTAACTCCGGTCGGGCTCCGCCCTTCCTCCGTTACCCCCCTCAGTCCCGAATCCGGTAGGCTACCGCTCAGTCATGGATGGACATCCCCCATCCAGACCCATTAAGCTGATCCCCGGGTGGTACACTTTCTCTCCGGAATCTCCACCACATTTCCAGAAATGTGTGAATGAACAATGAGTCTAACGAAACGCGACATCGATCTTTACACGGTTTCCTGTTTCAATCAGGGAAAGATCGCGGCTCGCAAGAGGCAGCTTCCGGCGGTCGAGGACCTCGAATCGGCGGCGAATCGACACAAGGCAATGGGCCATCCGGTTCGCATGGCGATTCTTCACCTGTTGGCGGAGGAGGAGTGTTGCGTCCGTGACCTGGCGAACATCCTGAATCAACCCGTTTCGACGGTCTCGCAACATCTCAAGACGCTTAAGTATGCCGGGCTGGTTGGTTCTTGCCAGCACGGAAAGCTCGTGTTCTACTGCCAGACGAGCCCGAAAGTGTTGAAGAGACACGGGAGAGGCGCTCAAGCGCCCATGGGGAAATGAATGATGGCGGGATGGTGGAGCCAATGGCGTCGGGCGAGATTGATGGCGGGATCGGAACTTATATGAAGGAGGGCGTATGCCATGTCAAAAAACGTAATCTTTGCCGTTCTGTTGGTACTGGTGGGCGTCGGCGGGGCGCTGATGTACCTCAGGGTCACTGGCGACGATGATGGGAGCAAGAAGGCGCCGACGGCGGATTTCTGCGCGGAGCACCAGATCGCGGAGGTGGACTGTCCGTGGTGCGATGCCTCACTGATCGAATCCAAAGGCATGTGCCCCGAACACGGGGTGCTCGAAGCCCTTTGCGCGTCATGCAATCCCGCCTTGATCGCCGGTTTCAAGGCCGAGAGGGACTGGTGCGCCGGCCACGAGACGCCGGAGTCGCAATGCGAACTGTGCAAGGCCGGACACCTCCCGCCAGGCGAAGAGAAGCGGTGAGTGGAATCAGAGTCGTGGAGGTATGTCATGATGAAGCAATGGGGTTCTATCCTGGCCGGGCTGATCCTTGTCGGCGTAGGGGCCGGGCTGATCATCGTTGCTGATCGGCAGGGCTGGCTGTCGGGTTCCTCGTCGGAGCAAGTGGTCCAGGCCTGTCCCCATGGGCTGACCCCGGGAGAGTGTCCGTTTTGCGACGAGACGCTAATCGAAACAATGGGGTTTTGCGCGGGTCACGGGGTGCCCGAGGCATTTTGCACGAAGTGCAACCCGGCGGTGATTGCGGGTTTCAAAGCGACGGGCGATTGGTGCGCGGGCCACAATATCCCGGAGTCCCAGTGCACAATCTGTAACCCAGGTTTGTTGGCCACCCAGGGCGTGGGTGAGAAGACGCCTTTGTCGCCGCCTCTTGTCGAGGTCGTTCGCGGGCCCGAGGCGCCGAGAAGTCAGCGACCGCCAGTCGTTGTGTGTCAGACGAGCACGCTGCGTATCCGGTTTGTTTCTCCGGAAACAGCGCGGAACGCCGGATTGGAATACGTGAAAGTCGAACGTCGGGATGTAACGCAGACCATCTCCTGCACTGCGGAGATCGCCTACGACGGTAATCGCTATGCCCAGCTTGCATCACGCGCGGCCGGCACGGTGAGCGACGTCAAGAAAGACCTGGGCGAACCGGTTAAGGCGGGGGAGATCCTTGCCGTGGTGGATTCGGCGGAGCCCGGAACGGCGAAGGCGGAATACCTGCAGGCACGGGCTTTGTTGGTGCTTTGGGAGAAAACCCACGAACGAGAGCAACATCTTTTCGAAAGCAAAGTCGGGACCGAGCGGGAGGTTTTGGAGGCGGAGACGAAGTTGGTGGAAAGCCGAATAGCCCTGTCCAAAGCGGCGCAGCGGCTTCGTAATCTCGGCTTCTCGGACGCACGAATCAAAGAATTTGCAGAGCGTAACGACACATCTTCACGGTTGCCGCTCATCGCTCCGTTTTCCGGCGTCGTCGTTGAACGTGGGGCCGTGGTCGGGGAAGTCGTGGACACGAAAACCTCGTTGCTTGCCGTCGCCGACACGTCGAGAATGTGGGCAATGCTGGACGTTTACGAGTCCGACGTGCCGAACGTGCGCGTCGGCCAACCCGTTGTGCTCGAAGTTGAAACGATCCGGGGGGAACGCCGCGGGGGTGTGATCACGTGGGTTAGCTCGCACGTGGATCGCAGGACGCGGACGCTTAAGGTCCGCGCGGAGATCGAAAATCCGGATGGATTTCTGCGAAGCGGGATGTATGGCAAGGCGGTGATCAGCATCCGGGAACAGGAATCCGCGCTTATCGTCCCGAAGGATGCGATTCAATGGGAGGGGTGCTGCAACGTGGTGTTCGCGCGGCGAAGCGACATGCTCTTCGAGCCGCGCAAGGTCCGGCTCGGCTATGAAACGGATCGGTTCTTCGTGGTTGAAGAGGGCGTGGAGGAAAACGATGAGATCGTCACCACGGGTAGCTTTTTGCTCAAGACCGAGCTTCTCAAAGGAAGCATCGGCGCCGGATGCTGCGAAGTCGATTTTGGCAAGGAAGCGTCATAAGGGCGCCTCTAAATATTCAGTCCCGACAGGGACGTTTGCTTTCAGCCCGCCACGCAAGTGGCGGGGAATCAAACCGATAACGATTTGGAGTCCCGTAGGGACGACTGCAAGCGGGATTTGTAGAGGTTCCCATAGGGAACAGCCGACGCCGGAGGCAGGCATGCGAAGATGTTAGAGCGCATCATTACGTGGAGTTTGGAACACCGTTTTCTGGTCATCGTCTTTTCTCTCATCCTGATCGGCAGTGGGATTCAGGCACTGTACCGCCTGCCGATCGACGCCTTTCCCGATACCACTCCCGTTCAAGTCCAGATTAATACCGTCGCGCCGGCCCTGTCGCCGTTGGAGATCGAACAGCAGATTACGTTTCCCGTCGAGCAGGCGATCGGCGGACTCCCTGGGCTGACGGAAGTGCGGTCGATCTCGAAGTTCGGCCTTTCGCAGGTAACGGTGATTTTTGAGGACGGGACGGATACTTACTTTGCGCGGCAACTGGTGATGGAGCGGCTCCAAACGGTGGAGCTTCCCGAAGGAATATCGAATCCTCAAATGGGACCGGTCGCAACGGGTTTGGGCGAAGTCTACCACTATATTGTCACCGGAAAAGGAGAAAGCCTCGATGAGCTGACCACGCTCCACGATTGGGTTATTAAACCGCGTCTGAGGGCCGTGCCCGGAGTTGCCGAAGTCAATACCTGGGGCGGAAAGCGAAAGCAGTACCACGTCCTGGTCGATCTCGCCCGCCTCATGAAGTACGACTTTACCCTGGACGACGTTTTCGAGGCCCTCGAGAAGAACAATCTCAACGTCGGCGGCGGCAACATCATCCAGGCCGGTGAACTGCATCTCGTGCGCGGCATCAGCCTGACGACAAGTATCCGCGAGATCGGCGATATCGTCATCACCGCGCACGACGGCGTGCCGGTTCGTATTCGAGACGTGGCGAAGGTCGAGATTGGCCATGAGATTCGCCGGGGGGCGTGTACCGCGAATGGCCAAGGCGAAGTGGTCCTCGGTCTCGGGTTCATGCTCATGGGAGAAAATAGCCATGAGGTTACCAACCGGTTGAAACAGAGGATGGAGGAGGTCAAAGCTTCGTTGCCGCCGACGGTGGAAGTCCGGCCCGTTTACGAACGCACCGATCTCGTTGACCAGGTCATCGATACCGTCAAGGTAAACCTCTTTGAGGGGGCACTGCTTGTCATTGCGGTGTTGTTCGTCTTTCTGGGCAACCTGCGCGCGGGACTGATCGTGGCCCTGGCCATTCCCTTTTCGATGCTCTTCGCCTTCAACGGCATGCTGCGGTTCGGAATCGCGGGGAGCCTGATGAGTTTGGGCGCCATCGACTTCGGCCTGATCGTTGATAGTTCCGTCATCATGGTTGAGAACAGCGTGCGGCACTTGGCGGAAGCGAAAGGGCGGCGCTCCATCCTGGAAACCGTTCGAGACGCCTCCCTCGAGGTGCGCAAGCCGACGATGTTCGGCGAACTCATTATCATGGTCGTCTATCTTCCGATCCTTACGCTCGAAGGTATCGAGGGGAAGCTGTTCCAACCGATGGCGTTGACGGTGATATTCGCCCTGCTGGGTTCGCTGATATTGTCGCTGACACTGATGCCGGTGCTCGCCAGCCTCTTGCTCCCGCGGCAAATTAATAGCCGAGAGAACTTGCTGGTTCGCACCGCCAAGTGGTGTTACCGGCCGATTGTCCGTGCCGCGATCCGCGCCCGGGCGATTTTCATCACGGCTGCCGTGATGCTGCTTGGCGGTGGCCTGTGGCTCGCGTCGCAGCTTGGCGCGGAGTTTATCCCCCGTCTGTCGGAGATGGGAATCGTCATCAACACGGTGCGGCTCGCGGGCGTCTCCTTGGAGGAATCCGTCCGCTACGGCACCCAAATGGAGAAAATGGTACGGAAGAATTTCCCCGACGAGGTGCAAGACGTCTGGGTGCGAACCGGCACCGCCGAGGTTGCCACCGATCCGATGGGCATTGAGCTTTCCGATGTTTTCATTACCCTCACTCCCCGCGACCGATGGACGCGCGCCGCGACGCAAGAAGAGCTCACCTCTTTAATGCGCGCGGAACTCTCCGGCTTGCCCGGGATGCGGATGATTTTCACGCAACCGATCGAGATGCGAGTCAACGAGATGATCGCCGGCATCCGCTCCGACATCGGCATAAAGATATTTGGAGACGATTTAGGGGTTCTGAAAACGAAGGCCGCCGAAGTCGAGACGGCCCTCAAAAGGATACTCGGTAGCGCCGACATTTACACCGAACAGATTACCGGGCAGCCCGTCTTGGAGGTTGTTGTCAACCAAGAGGCGATCGCGCGTTATGGCGTGCCGGCCCGGCATGTGCTGGAGGTGATCGAGTCGATTGGGACCAAGAAGATCGGTGAAATCAGGGAGAATCAACGTCGTTTTGATCTGGTGGTTCGACTGGCGGAGGAATATCGCAGCGATCCATCCACTGTCGGCCGGATTCTCGTTCCAACCGAAGACGGCGGCCGGATTCCGCTCGCGCGTCTGGCCGATATCCGTCAGGTCGAGGGACCTTCAACCATTACCCGCGAATGGCAGAAACGGCGTATCGTGGTCCAATGCAACGTCAGCGGACGGGATGTGGCTGGATTTGTCGCGGAGGTTCAGCAAACCTTGGAGAAAGAGTTGGAGTTGCCGATCGGTTACCACATCACCTATTCGGGACAGTTCGAGCACTTCGAACGCGCCCGCGCCCGGCTACTGATTGTGGTCCCGCTGGCGTTGGCCCTTATCCTTTTTCTCCTCTACGCTAGCACCGATTCGGTCCGGGATACGCTCCTCATTTTCACCGGCGCGCCCTTCGCCACGCTTGGGGGGATCATTGCGCTTTGGGGACGCGGCATGCCGTTCACAATCTCGGCCGGCATCGGATTCGTGGCGGTATCAGGCGTGGCGATACTGGCCGGGCTGGTGATGGTTTCCATGATCCGGCAGTTGCTCAATCAGGGCGTTGCGCTCTTCGAAGCCATAGAAAGAAGCGCGTTGTTGCGGCTTCGACCGGTTTTGATGACGGCCCTCGTCGCGGGTCTCGGTTTTGTCCCCATGGCGTTCAACACGGGTGTGGGAGCAGAGGTGCAGCGGCCTCTAGCCACGGTGGTCGTGGGCGGAGTCATCTCGGCGAACCTTCTTACATTGCTTATCCTGCCCGCGCTATATGCGGTCTTCGGGAAAGATGGGGCCTCGGGACAATCATGAAGGGTGCATCTCCCGGATCCGCGAGATGCACCCCGCCGCGACCGTGCCCCACCCCTTTCCCTTCCATCGCGGATGTGCTCTAATCCGCTCCTGAATTACCAGCCGTTCGGTTTCATCCCTCGTCTTACGCAGTTGTAGTCCCATAATGCCGCCGTCCTGACCCCGTGGGGGGGGGCAGAGAGATCCGATTCGCAGGTTAGGATGAATGCCACACAATTTACTGGTCGTGGATGATGATGTGGAGCTTCTCAAAGTGCTCAAGACCTATTGGGGTGATACGCTTGGCTACGCGGTGACGGCGGTGACCAGCGGCCAGGAAGGTCTGGAGGCCGCCATGCGCGAGAACTTCGACCTGGCCATTCCTGACGTTCGGGTGGAGGGCATGTTGGGGACGGAAACCTACACGCGGCTCAAGAAGATCCAGCCGGGCATCAAGGCGATCTTTTTCACCGCCGACCACGAATTCGAGCGGACGATGGATTTCCTCAAGTTTTCACTCCCCGCCGAGCGCGTGCTGACCAAACCGCTCGAGGACATGGCCGAGCTGACGCGCCTGATCATTGGCATCCTCGGCCCACCCGCGCCCTGACCGCCCAACGGTTATCCCTCGTCGGATCGGGCCATATCGGATAGATTAACGAGTGGCGCGTGGAATCGCCGGCGGGGCGCGCGCGCCTCTTCCGATAGACCTAAACCCAAATGGCTGCGTGGATGGGGCCCCCCGATGGCGCGCGGACAATCTCTCGACGCAAGACTCGCAAGCCTGGAGAACCTCAAGGAGGATCCCTTTTGTGAGGCGGCCATCGGGGAGCTGCGCCGAACCTTGGCGGACCCGAGCAACATCCTGGCCGCCCGAGCCGCCGAGATTGTCGGCGAGAGCGGCCTGAGCGATCTTGTGCCCGATCTGGCGGCCGCGTTTGACCGTTTCATGGAGGACCCGACCAAGTCCGACAAGGAATGCCTGGCGAAGACCGCGATCGTCGGCACGCTCAACGATCTCGACTACGAAGATGAGGCCCTGTTCTTCAGAGGGATCCGCCACGTTCAGCTCGAATGGCTGTGGGGCGATCCTTCCATCGACACCGCCGCCGACCTGCGCGGCCGATGCGGATTCGCGCTGGCCCGTCTACGGCATCCGGACACGTTCTTTGAGCTGACGGCCCTCTTGGTTGACAGGGAACCCCACGCGCGGCGATCGGCGGTCAGCTCGCTGGGATGCCTGGAGTGCGAACGCAGCGAACTGTTGCTGCGCATGAAGGCGTTGACGGGCGACTTCGAACCGCCGGTGGTCGGCGAATGCTTCTCGGCCCTGAGGAGGATTTCTCCCACCCGTTCGCTGGATTTTGTCGCAGGCTTCCTGGATCATAAGGATCCACCGGTCGCCGAGGGCGCCGCCATCGCGTTGGGTGAGTCCCGCCGACCCGAGGCGTTTGAACTCCTGCGGGAACGCTGGGAGGGCTATCCCGATCCCACGTTCAGGAAGATGCTCTTGTTGCCCATCGCGCTGTTCCGCTCCTACGAGGCTCTAGACTTTCTCCTGGGGGTGGTTACGCAGGACCCTCTGGCGCTTGCGGCCCCGGCCGTCACGAGCCTAAAACTCTACCGGAACGATGATGACCGATGCGCCCGGGTCCGTCGCGCCGTCGTGGACCGAGATAACGCGACCGTCTCGGCGGCTTACGAGATCGAGTTTGGGCCGCTGACCTAACTCCCCGTGCGATGGCGGCGGCATCGGTGGGCGGTCCCCCTGGAGTCCGATCATTAAATCGTCTGGCCCCTCTTCCTCCCCTTCGGCGGCCCCTTCGCCGGTGGTTCGTGCCGACCGGCGCGGTCCCCGCCGTCGGCCCTTGATCGCCAAGGCCGCCCTGGCGTCGGGCGCGGCATTGCTGGCTTTGATCGGCGTGGAACTTGTCCTCCAGCTTTACGTGCGGGTGATCGCGGATGACCGGAACCTGCTGCGTTCGCGCACGGCGGTCCAGGCCGAGGCCTCGTGGACCGTTTACGATAAGGATCTGGGTTGGGGGAATCGCCCCGGCGTCCAATTGATCGACCACTTCCCGACCGAACCCGGCGACGTGCGGATCAACGCCCAAGGCCTGCGCGCCGATCGAGACTTTACACCCCAACCGCCGGAGGGCCGCCGCCGGGTGCTTGCGCTGGGCGACTCCTTCACCTTCGGCTTCGACGTGGGCAACGGGCTGGATTGGCCCACCCGGATCGAGGCGCTGGAACCGCAACTCGAAGTTCTCAACCTGGGCGTTTGCGCTTACGGGTTGGACCAGATCGTCCTTGCCTACGAGCGGGCCGCCGCCCGGTTCGAGCACGACTTTGTCGTCCTCGGGTTCCTCAACTGGGACGTCAATCGGGCGACCAACGATTTCACCGCCAGTGGTTACTCGCGACCGCTGTTCCGCGTCCGTCGGGGTCGGCTCGCGCTGACCAACGTCCCCGTGCCTCCTCCGCGCCCGCCGGGGTCGGCCCGGTTTGGGTCGCTGATGTTGGCCCGTTATTGGCGCACGATGCTCGTGAATCGCGAGGTCCACCGCTTCATCGACCGGCCCGCGACAAGCCAGAGCTGGAAGCTGGGGCGCCTGTTGCTGCGGCGGCTCAAGGCGTCGGCCGAGGCCGCCGGGGCGCGGCTGGCGGTCGTCGATATCCCGTGGTTCGGGCACCTGGAGACAATCGACCGGCCGATGCTCAAGTTCGTCCCGCGTCTCTTCACCGAGGAGGGAATCGACTACATGGACCTCCACCCGCTCTTCCGCGAGCGAATCGCCCACGAACAACTCTACATCACGCCCCAGGGCGGCCACTGCTCCCCCGCCGGCTACGCCCTCATCGCGGCCCAGGCCCTAGAGCTGATTCGCCGCGTTCCAGT
The DNA here is from genome assembly GCA_963580245.1 of Candidatus Sumerlaeia bacterium. Lineage (GTDB taxonomy): Bacteria > Sumerlaeota > Sumerlaeia > MVZB01 > MVZB01 > CAUZJO01. The sequence continues at coordinate 13,695 of CAUZJO010000029.1, forward strand.
CCAACCTTGAGGAGTGAGCGCGACTCAGATAGGCCGATTCGTTCCATTTTTGTTGAGCGCGAAGTATATCGTCGATGGGATAGCTATTGGTTTTATTCAATAAGGCGATGAGTCGTTTGGCGGAGCAACCGGGAGTTCGAGACAGTTCCGTGCTCCTGTAGAGCAAGTGTACGATTGAGATGAGAACACCCGATGCCGCCAACACCACAACAGATTTATTAAGGAGCGAGATATACGGACTCAACAAGAAGGAGACAACTTCTCCAAGGACGTCCCCCGGGTCGCCAATCCCCGACAACAGTTTATAGAGAATCAACATCCAGAAAACGGACCAGAGCAAAACCTCGTAGAGAGAGTGGCTCATGTCCCATAGTATCGCTGCTTTCCAAGGTGATCCCGTCCGTCTGAAGTACCATCTGACGACCAGGGGGATCGGGCCCATCATCAACAACAGGCAAAGGAAGGCCAAGAATGGCGAACGCACTATTTCCCGTGGAAACGACTCCCCGAAGATGAGCCAGATGATGAAGGATATGGCCATGTATATCACCAAGGGACCGATGATAAGAAAGAGAGATGGGCGCGAACGGTGGGGCAAGTTATATCGGATCTCGTCGAGTAGGCTCAGGTCATCAGCCGTCAGTGCTCCGAGATGCGCCTGCCGCTCATCCAGACCCGTCACGCGCCCGGCCCCCGACCAATGATTGGAATTTCGCGTCGATTTCCGCCTGAGCTACTCGGCGATGCGCTTCGCACAAGTCCTTGGTCACTTCGGTCTTCCAACTCTCGAAAACCATATCAAGATGATTCTGTCCGCCCTCGCTCATAGTCCGCCACCCCGCACGAGCATTATATTAATACAAAGATTATAACCCCTTCCTTGCAAGCCAGAAAAGAAAAATCCGCGTCAATCCGCCAAATCCGCGTTATCCGCGTTCTATTCATCTCTTTTCCGCTCACCGAGCGCCGACTCGACGGGCGAAGGCGATATCCCGTTCAGCGAGTGGTCGAAGTCAAGGAAGTGGATTTGGGGATGCCGGTAGCTCACGCGCTCGGCAAGTTCATCGGGCAGGTAGCGCTCCAGAAAGACCCATGACGTTGTAAAATCGCGCAGAATCTGGCCCTCATACTCATCGAGCAGTGGCGTGAGGTGGATGTGCGGAAACCGGACGTCGTATTCGACGTAACGCGGGTTGGCCATCAGATCCCGCGTCTGGCGTTCGAGTAGGTCGGCCAAGTTGAGTTCGGTGATGGCGAACGACGGCAGCGGCGCGCAACCGCGCTCGGCCCAATTGAGCAGCGACAACGCGCGCGCGTCGCTGTATTCATCGCTCATGACCTCCTCGGTCAGCTTCTTGAGCGAGGCATGGCGACCGAGCAGGTAGATATCTTTCTCGTTGCGCGCCGAACCCCACATTTCGGTCTCCTCCAGCGACCCGACCGGCCAGTGTTCGACGATGCGGCGCACGGCGTGGGCGTTGTGGGCGTTGATCAGGTAGGCCCCGCGCGAGCGCTCCGACCACGATTGAAACATACGCGGGCCGACGTCGCGCATCTCGGCCAACGCCCGCATCAGTGGCTCGCGGTCCCCGGCTATCCCGGTGTAATCAACCCCCTCGGGCGTGGCGTAATGCGAGACCACGACGTTCCAGTTCTGGTAGGTGTGGTCGAAGGAAGCGCGTCCGATCGGCGTCCGCTCGCGCGAGCAGCCGGCGACGGCCAACAGGAGTGCCGGCGCGACCAGCCACGCCGCCCGTCTTAGGGGCGCCTCTAAGAATTCAGTCCCGGCAGGGACGATTGCTTTCAGCCCGCCACGAAAGTGGCGGGAAATCAAACCGATTATAAATTGGAGTCCCGCAGGGACGACTGCAAACCGGATTTTTAGAGGTTTCCTGAGTTGATGTCGTCTCACGATGCGCCCCCCTCGATCGATGGGCCGTCCCCGGCGGCGCGCGTCCCGGCGGCACCCCGGCCATCGCGCGCCGAGAGCCAAACCGCCCCAATGGTCCAGAACGTCACCCCCAGACCGGCCCCGATCGTATTGGCCAGGCCGTCGAGCAATTCGAACGTGCGATGGGGCGTCAAATGCTGCAAAACCTCCAGATACATCCCCCACGCCGCCGAGATCACGATCACGCACAGCCCCAACAAAATCTCCGGCCGCGCCGCGCGCACCCATCCGTGCATCATGAGACCGGCGAAGACGGCGTACAGCAGGCCGTGCGAGAACTTATCGTTCACGATCGATGGCGGCATTTGACTGGGCGGACCCAAGCTCCCCCACGCGATCACCAGCGCCCAAATCACGACCGGCAGGCTGTAATACCACCCCGGGTGACGCAGCCCCCAACGATTGACCGAACGCAACAACCCAATGATCAACGAACACCTCTCCTCAACGCCCGATTCTCGCTTCCCACGGCCCACTCCGCGGTCGCCGCACCATTAGGCCCAAGCCCCCGCCAAGCTGTCAAGGTTCGCCCGATACGGTCGCGGCATCACCCGCCGCGCCAATCCGCCGAACAGCCTCGATGGATAATCGAAAAGCTATTCTATCTCAATTGAGGCCTCGGCGCCCTCGTATCCAATGCTGGATACATGCTTCGGCAATCGGGTTGACCAAGCCGAACGTATTTCGACTTCCGGTTGGCCAAGCTAATAGGAACGAAGTGCTCGGCCCGAACTACACTCCCATGATATTGAATCCGGCATCGACGTAAAGCGTCTCGCCGGTGATGCCGCGGGCACCGTCGGAGGCAAGGAAGACGGCGGTCTGGCCGACCTCATTGACGTCGACGTTGCGGCGCAACGGCGCGCGTTCGGCGACGACGCCCAGGATCTCGCCGAACCCACTGATCCCGCGCGCGGCCATGGTCTTGATCGGCCCGGCCGAGATTGCGTTGACACGCACCCCCTCGGGACCCAGGTCGGCGGCCAGGTAGCGCACCGACGCCTCCAGCGCGGCTTTGGCCACGCCCATCACGTTGTAGTTCTTGACGACTTTCTCCGCGCCGTAATACGACAGCGTCATGATCGACCCGCCGCCCGCCGCCTGCATCAGCGGCAACGCGCGCCGGGCGGCCGCCACCAGGCTGAAGACGCTCACGTCCATGGCCAACGCGAAACCGCCGCGCGAAGTGTCGGTGAATCGGCCCGAGAGGTCTTCCCTTTTGGCGAACGCCAGTGAATGAACAAGGAAATCGAGTTTGCCGCCCAGTCGCCCGGCGGCCTCGCCGAAGAACCGCTCGATCTCCTCATCACTGGTCAGATCGCATGCAAAACAGTCGGCCTTGGGCATCTCCGCGGCGAGCAGCTTCTTGACGCCCTGTTCAGTCCGTTCGTTTTGATAGTTGAGAACCAACCTAGCCCCGGCCTCGGCGGCGGCCTTGGCGATCGACCAGGCGATCGAATACTTATTGGCCACGCCTAAAATGATTCCGTTCTTGCCTTCGAGTTGCATGGGCTTGGTCTTTCTTTTTAGTCTTATCGGTCTTGATGCGCCATCGATAGCGAAGGCATTCTAAGAAACAAAATGAATCACTGTGAAGTGAAATCAACGGCGGGGGGGGTACATCTTGCGGACCCGTGAGATAAACCCTTGCTGGCCTGGGGCACAAATCAAATCTGTCCTCATGCTCGACCCCGAAGGGGTCCAATGTGATTAGCCGTGGGTGCAACCCACGGAAATGGGACCCCAAGACGTCACGACCCTGAAGGGGTCGAACAGACCGCGACACGTTATTGTTCAACCCTTGCAGGGTTGTTGAGATGTGGGGATCGTGAACCGTGGGTTGGCACCCACGGCTAATCACATTGCTCCCCTTCAGGGAGCCGGAGAACTGAGTTGTGCTCCCAGCCCGTGGGTGCATCGCATGGATTCGTGCGATACACCCAAAGGCGGGACCAGGCTCTTGATCATATGGGAATCGTCCTCATAAAGCTCAGGACGAGTCATTCGAAACGACGAGCGGCAATTTACGGTATGAATTGAGAGCGTCTCTAAAAATTCAGTCCCGGCAGGGACGATTGCTTTCAGCCCGCCACGCGAGTGGCGGGAAATCAAACCGATAACGAATTGGAGTCCCGTAGGGACGACTGCAAACCGGATGTTTAGAGGTTCCCTTGACTATCCGCAGGCGACAATTTGCCGCTCAGTCGTTCGGTTGATTCGATAGAGGCGCTTGCTGGATCAGGTCGAGCAACCGGTCGAGCGATTGGGCGATGCGGTTGAAGACCTCGCGGACGCGCGGCAGAGGAGAGACGTAGGGGTCCTCGATTTCGATCTCGTCCCCTTTCCCGAATTGGCCCAGGAAGTGCGTTTTCTCGATCATGTCGGGGAAGGCCGATTTCAGGTCGCGATGATTATGCTGGTCCATGACCAAGATCGCGTCGGCGGCTTCCAACTGATTGCGCGTGACGAGCCGCGAACGGTGCGCGGTCAGGTCCAGGCCGAAACCGTGATAGATCTGCTCGAAGCGCTCGGGCGCGTGGCGGCCTTGGTCCCAAAAGAATCCCGCCGACGTCGCGCGCGGCCCGTCCAGCCCTCGACGCTCGACTTGCTCATTCCAGTAATGCTCGGCGAACGGGCTGCGGCAGATGTTCCCGTAACACAGGATCAGGATCGAACTCGGACGCCGGGAGAAGTAAGAGGGGCGATCGAGGTTCCGTTGGTGGTTCAAATGGGCCTCCTTGTAAATGCTCCGTCCCTTTCGCGCCAACAGATGGCTTTTCACCCTGCGGGCGGCCCGGCCGAGGAGATCGGGCGCCGTGTGACGGACCGCCTCGATCCACGGCGCCGGATCGGAAAGCCATAACGTATCGCTGCGCACGCGCGGGTTCAACGACAGCGTCAAGAACTCGATCAACGCGCCGAGCTTGGAGGGCGGGGTGGCGCCGTTGTCGCCCGACGCCTTCAGCACCGACGCCAGATAATATAGCTCGCTCGGTATCGCGTCGCGACACCGTAGTTGCGCGGGATACTCCGGCTGAGAGTCATCGGCCGCGCCGCCGAGTTGGCATTCGAGCCACGCCCGCGGAAAATCGACCCCGGCATGCAGCGCCAGGGCCAGTGATCCCCACAGCCGTCCGTTGATCTCCATGAAATAGGGCCGTCCGTCATCGCGTCCGAGGCGAAACTCGACCATCGCGACCCCCTCATAATCGCATGCCGCCAGCAGCCGTTCGGCTTGTTCGATGAGGTCTCCGTCCCGCGAGCTCACGCGCAGCGACGAATAGCCGCCGGTGTACGGGACTTTATGGAGCCGGCGGTGCGCGAAACGCAATCGGGTCCGGCCCCCCGAACGGAGCAGGAAAGCCCCCGCGCCGTAGCCCGGCACCATTTCCTGAGCCATGACGGTCGCCGGGCCGCCGCGAAATCCACCGAGGTGCGCGGCCGCGTCTTCGGGGGTGGACGCCTCGAACGTGCGCCCTTTCACGTAGACCCCGTCACGCCTCAAGTAATTGTCCACTTTGATGATGATCGGGAAGCGGAGCGACCCGAGGTCGTCGTTCCAGGCATCGGGATCGTCGGCCTCCCGAATGAAAACCGTGCGGGGCGTGGACAAGCCGACCCGCCGCGCCAGGCCGCTCGCCTGGACCTTGCTGAGCGTGTAGAGCAGATGAGTCGCGGAAGGCATGAGCAGATGGGCATGGCTCTCGATGTCCTCGCGCAGGGCATCGGCGGCGACGATCGACGCCTCGTTGATGGGCAGCAAAACATCGTATCCACCCTCGCGTGCCTGATTGAGCAGCCACTCCCTGAATTGGAATTGCCTGCGCCACGGGTTCGGATGGGCGACCGATCGGGCGCAATAACGAGATCGACGACCGAGGACCATCCGGCTCCCGAACGTAAACCCAACCGTTCGGGCAGCATCTCGGGCATGGACTTGACCGGCAGCGTGGTGACGGCGCGATTGAGCGACGGCACGCGCCTGCGCGGCGAGCTCTACCTTGTTCCCGGCAGTCTGGTGGCCTCGCGGGTGACGCTCAAGGCGGCGCCCCCCGAGCGGCCCAACCTCGACGCCGTGGGGATCACCGCAACCAACGCCCCGGTCTCCAACGCCAATCACATCGTGCGGGTCTTCGGGCCGGCCGGCGCCGAGGCCAGGGTGATGCAAGTCGAGTCCGCACTCTTCCTGCAAGGCGTCCCCGGCGGCGGGTTTGACATCGATTCCTTCGAATCCAACACGGCGTTGTCGGTCAGCGAACTGACGGGCGCCATCGGCCCGCAAGGCTATGCCGACTTCGCCGTCACGCTGCGCAAGACCGATGCCGACGGCGGCATCAACGTGTTCACCGCCGTCACAAAGCAAAACGGCAAGATCGGCCCGACCGGCGGCCAACTGATACTCGACTATCAACCTTGATTGACCAGGTGAAGCCCGCAAAATCGAGGTGGGGGCTTGCCTGCGGTTCTCCCCTTTCCACACCACCGGCTATCCCTTGGCAGGCAACAAAAGAATCCGGAAACCCCCGGTTTTCTATTGGCGCAAAGGTGGCCGCGGGTGTCAAAATACTGGGAACCGTGGTTTATCCATATGGATTGGGATGGATCGCTCGCTCGCGTGTAGTTCAGTCCTTCTAAACGTCCCGAAGGAGAATGACCAGGTGATTCAGGCGATCTGTTTAGGCCCGGCCGTGATTGACATGGTGGCCTTGGAGGCCGGTGTTGCACTCGACAGTCCGAATGCGTATGTCGCCGCTCCGGGCGGCAGCTCGGCGAACGTTGCCGTGGGGTTGAGCAAGCTGGGCGTCCGGACCGCTTTTGTCGGCAAGGTGGGCGACGACGCGTTCGGTTCACTCCTTGAAAAAACCCTGCGCCAAAACGGAGTCGACACCTCCGGGATGAGCTATTCGAAGGAAGCTCGCACGACGCTGGTCTTTATTTCCGAACGCGATGGAGGCATCCTTTTTTACCGAAATCCCGGTGCCGACATGCTGCTCAGTTGCGATGAGATCGACGAAGGGATGTTTAAAGAAGCGAGTTTGCTCCACTTCGATACCGTTTGCATGTCGCATGAACCAGCTTGTTCCGCCATGATCCATGCCATTGAATTGGCGCGCAGGCACCGTCTCTTCATCTCCTTCGACGTGAATTACCGCGCGGACATCTGGGAAAATCCCGAGGTTGCCAAAGAGCGCGCCCGATACGCCCTGGAGCGATCAGATTTTGTCAAACTAAGCCTGGAAGAGCTGGAGTTCCTTTTCGAGACCACCGACATGGAAAAGGGTAGTGAAACCGTTCTGGCGCAGTCCGATAAGATACAATTGGCCGCCGTCACCGCGGGCGAGGGCGGGAGTTTTGCGCGAACGAGAAACGCCTCGAAGTTTGTGGATGCCGCAAAGGTCACGTGCGTCGACGCCACCGGCTGTGGAGACGCTTTTGTAGCCGCGATCATCTCCAGACTGATGCATTGGAACGGTCAGGGGAAAACCATCGCGGAACTTTCAGCCGACGATCTCGAGCAAGCCCTGCGATTCGCGAACGTGGCGGGTGGATTCACGGCGCGGAACAAAGGAGTCATCCCCGCGTTGCCGGACTCGTCCGAGCTCGAGGATTTCGTCCGCCGCGGGTTCGAGAATGACCCAAACGCGGCAACCCCCTCATGACCCCTACAAGCACCCCGCGCCTGACTCGCGAGGTTGTGAGGCGTGGACATGAAAAGAGGGTTTGATCGGCTCTCGGCCTCGTCCCTCGTAATCGGTCATTCTTTCGGGCCACAATCAGGGTGATTCGCGATGATGAGCATTATTTCGGTTACGATTACGAGGGACGAAGACGAGAGCCGATCCGAAGAGCGTGGCGGGCACCAAGTCCATGCCGGGCCAAGTGGTCCTCTGAATCACGCCCCAGACCGAGTTTTCTTGATTTTGGCCTTCGCAATTCCCCGCCGCCGGTGGTAAAAATGACCCTGTCGGGGGGTGTTTTCCTGATACGTTCTCTCAGCGCGGGGGTGGGCCGAGCCCGCCACGACCGAAATCCGGTTCCTCGTCCATGGCTTGGGCGGCGGACATCAGTTTTCCGGGGGGAAAGGTGAGTCATGATTCGCGTTGACCTCAAATCGATGTTCAATCTGTTGAATCCGACGTGCACGCGGGCGGCGGAAGCGGCGGCCGGGCTGTGCATGTCGCGGACCCACTACGAGATAACCGTCGAGCACCTGATGTATAAGCTGGCCGAGGAGCCTGACGGGGACATCCAGCCGATTCTGCGCCACTTCGAGATCGAGCCGTCGGAATTCCTGCGGGCCCTCTCGCGCTGCATCGAGGGCCTGCGCAGCGGCAATCCCGGCAAGCCGGTTTTCTCGCCGATGCTGATCGACTGGCTCCAGGAGGCCTGGCTGATGGCCTCGGTCGAGCTGCGCAGCCCGGCGATCCGCTCGGGGACGCTGCTGATGGCCCTGGCGGCCAACCCCTCGCGCACGATGATCGAGGACTATACCAGTGCCCTGGACCAGATCAGCCAGGAGCAGCTCCGCCGCGATTTCCACGAGATCACGGGCGGCAGCGTCGAAACGGCCGAGGAAGACCGCATGCGCGCGGCCGGACGCGCCCCGGGAGCCGCCGCCGACGCTCCCCGCGCGGGCGCCGAGGGGGACGGGGCACTCTCGCGCTTCACGATCGACTTCACGGGCGAGGCGCGGGCGGGCAACATCGACCCCGTCTTCGCGCGCGACCGCGAGATTCGCCAGATGGTCGATATCCTGGCGCGCCGCCGCAAGAACAATCCCATCATCACCGGCGAGCCGGGCGTCGGCAAAACGGCGCTGGTCGAAGGCCTGGCCCTGCGCATCATCAAGGACGACGTCCCCGGCGTGCTCAAGAACGTGCGGCTGCTCTCGCTCGATATGGGCCTGTTACAGGCCGGGGCCGGGATGAAGGGCGAGTTCGAGAACCGGCTCAAACAGGTCATCAGCGAGGTCAAGGCCTCCGAAACGCCGATCATCCTGTTCATCGACGAGGCCCACACACTGATCGGCGCCGGGGGGCAGGCGGGGGGCGGCGACGCGGCCAACCTGCTCAAGCCGGCCCTGGCGCGCGGCGAACTGCGCACCATCGCCGCCACCACCTGGAGCGAATACAAGAAATATTTCGAGAAAGACGCCGCCCTGGCCCGCCGCTTCCAGGTCGTCAAGGCCGACGAGCCGAGCGTGGCCGACGCCGTGGTCATGATGCGCGGCCTGCGCGAGAAATACGAGGAGGCCCACGGGGTCTACATCCTGGATTCGGCGATCGTGGCCTCCGCCGAGCTTTCCAGCCGCTACATCTCGGGACGCCAGTTGCCCGACAAGAGCGTCGACCTGATCGACACGGCCGCCGCCCGCGTGCGCGTCCAGATGGGCTGCCGGCCCGACTCGCTGGATGATTGCGTCCGCCGCATCGAGACGCTCGATCGTGAACTGGACGCCCTGGCGCGAGATGAAGAGGCCGGCCGCGAGGCCGACCGGGACGTCGTCGCCGGGTTGAACGAGGAGATCGAGACGATCCGCCGGCAAGCGGAAGAGATCGAGGCGAAGTGGCTAAGCGAGCAGGAAATTGCCAATGACGTCATCGACCTGCGCCGCAAAATCGAGGAGATCAAAAAGGGGAAAGAGGCCGCCGGGGGCGATGGGAAAACACCCGCCGAGTCGGCTGAAGCACCCTCCGAGGCAGCCGAAGCGTCCGCCGAGACGCCGGCGGAGCCCGAGGAGCCGCAGCCAAGTGCCGAGGAGTTGGCAAAGAAGCTGACGCAACGGCTCAAGGACCTCAAGAAACTCCAGGGCAAGGACCCGTTGGTTCCCGTCGAGGTGAACGAGGACATGATCGGCAAGGTCGTCTCGGACTGGACGGGCATCCCCGTGGGCAAGATGGTCAGCGACGAGGCCCAGGCGGTCCTCACCCTGGATGCCCGCATGAAAGAGCGCATCAAGGGCCAGGATCACGCCATCGACGCGATCGTCGAGGGCGTCAAGTCGGCCAAGGCCGGCATCTCCAGCCCCCACACGCCGATGGGCGTCTTCCTGTTCGTCGGCCCCAGCGGCGTGGGCAAGACCGAGATGGGCCTGACCGTCGCCGATCTGCTTTTCGGCGGCGAACGGTTCATGGTCACCATCAACATGTCGGAGTTCCAGGAGAAGCACACCGTCTCGCGGCTGATCGGCTCGCCGCCCGGCTACGTCGGTTACGGCGAGGGCGGCGTCTTGACCGAGGCGGTGCGCCAGCGCCCCTATTCGGTCGTGCTGCTCGACGAGGTCGAGAAGGCCGACCCCGAAGTGATGAACATCTTCTATCAAGTCTTCGACAAAGGCATGCTTTCGGACGGCGAGGGCCGCCTGATCGATTTCAAGAACACCGTGATCTGCCTGACGAGCAATCTGGAGACCGACAAGATCACCTCGATGTGTTCGGGCCCCATCCCCCCGGCGATCGACGACCTCATGGCCGCCATCCGTCCGGGTCTGTCCAAACACTTCAAACCGGCCTTGCTCGCGCGCATGTCGATCGTTCCCTTCTTCACCATCGGGGTGGACGCCATGGCCTTGATCGTGAGACTTAAGCTGGACGGCGTCGGCAAACGGCTCTATGATTCCCATCGCATGCAGTTCGCTTACGAAGACGCGGTCATCGAGCAGATCGCGCAACGCTGCACCGAGGTTGAAACCGGCGCGCGCAACATCGACCACATCCTCAACGGGTCGCTGTTGCCGATGATCTCGACCCAGCTTCTGCAACAGATGGCCGCCGGCCCGCTGCCCGAGAACTTGCATTTAGGACTGGACGAAAAGGGCGAATTCGTTCTTGATTTCCATAGCGGTGAAAGACCCGAGCCACTGGCCGCCGCCGAGCCCGCCCTGGCCGGTGAGGGAGGCGACGCGTAAGTTGCCGCGGTTTAGTGGGGCCGCGGAGCGCATCGAGGGCGTCGAGATTTTTTTGAGATACGAGTGGCAATCAGTCGGCGGCGGTATATAAAGACTCATGTCGTTACATGGCTTGGGGGGGGAATCAAGCCGATGTCAAGAACTCAAAATTATTAAATTCCGGCCGCTTCATGGATAGATGAAGCGAGTCCGGACAAGGGTGGGGGGTCCGCAGCACTCATGTGCGCTGATAGCCTTCGGTCCAGTGAATCCGATTTTTCGTTCCGCGCCGGCGATCTGGCGATCCACGATCTTGCGGTGGTCCAGTTCCGCGCCACCGAAGCGATCTCCGAGCTTTTTCATGTCAAGCTTGATTTGGCCAGCGAGGACGGGGAGATCGTCCTGGACAAGGTCGTCGGTCGGCCCGGGGTCTTGCGCATCCTCAGTGCCAACGAGGACCATGACCGCTTCATCAACGGCATCGTCAAGCGCTTCGAGTACATTGGACAGGGAGTTCGTTTTCACCGCTACGAATGCGAATTGGTTCCGCTGGCCTGGCTGTTGGGGCTGCGCAAACAGTGCCGGATTTTCCAGGAAATGTCGGTGCCCGATATCATCAAGCAAGTCGTCACCGACGCGGGGTTCAGCGCCGACTACCTGAAGATGGAGACCGAGGAATACGAGAAGCGCGAGTACTGCGTCCAATACCGGGAGAGTGACCTTAATTTCATCATGCGCCTGGCCGAGGAAGAGGGCATCTTTTTCTTTTTCAAACACGAAGAAGACAAGCACCTCTGGCTCTTCAGCGACAAACCCGCCGCGCACGTCGTCATCGCCGGCCAGTCCGAAGTCCTGGTGCGCAGTCCCAGCCAGATGGTCCCCGGCGAGGAGTTTATCTCTCATTTCCGCTTCGGCCAGCAGATGCGGCCCGGCACGGCCACGTTGCGCGATTTCAATTTCAAGAAGCCCAAGGACAAGTTGGATTCCGAGGCCGAATCCGACCGCGACACGTCCCTGGAAATCTATGACTACCCCGGATTGTACGTTGAAAAGGGGATCGGTGACCGGCGCGCCAAGGTCCGACTCGAGGAGCTGCAGGTCAGCCGCCGCCAGGCCGAGGCCGTCAGTGTCTGCCGGCGCATGATTCCGGGCTTCCGGTTTACGGTCAAGGACCATCCCCGACCCGATTTCAATATCGAATTTCTGATCACGGGGATCACCCACGTCGGCACCCAGCCGACCGCGCTGGAGCAGGAACCGAGCACCACCGTCCCCGAGGGCCCGCTCTATGAGAACACCCTCAGGCTCATCCCCCAAACCATCCCGTTTCGCCCCGCCCGCGTGACGCCCAAGCCGGTCGTCGAGGGGACGCAGACGGCGATCGTTGTCGGCAAGGAAAGCGAACAGATCGAGACCGATGAGTTTCGCCGGGTCAAGGTGCATTTCCACTGGGACCGCGAGGGGGTTTTTAATGATAAGGCCTCGTGCTGGATACGTGTCAGTCAGGCCTGGGCCGGCGGCAAGTATGGCGCCCTATTCACGCCGCGCGTTTCCCATGAGGTCATCGTCGATTTCCTGGAGGGGGACCCCGATCAGCCCATCATCGTCGGCTGTGTCTACAACGGCGATGAGAAGCCGCCTTACGGGGCGGAAGACGAGAAGACGATCAGCACCCTGCGCACGGCCAATTACAAGGACCAGGACGGCGCGAACGAGTTGCGTTTCGAGGACAAGAAGGGCTCCGAACAGGTTTTCCTGCACGCCGAAAAGGACCTGCACGTGCGCGCCAAAGCCAGCCGGCGCGTCAACATCGGGGGCAACGCGCACGAGACGATCGGCGGGGAATATCGTGAGACGGTCTGCGACAACCGCTCGCGCACGGTCAAGGGCGACGAGGCGATCTCGGTCGAGAAGACCCTCTCGGTCCACGTGACCGACCTGGTCTCCGAAGATTACCAGGCCTCCCATGCCGAGGCGGTGGGGGGCGATTATCTGCTCGACGTGACCGGCAAGGTTTTGATCAAGGCGGGCGGCGGCCTGAGGCTGGAAGGTCCGGGCGGCTCGATCACCATCAACGGCGGGGTCTACATCAAGGGCTCGACGGTCTACATCAATAGCGGCGACAGCCCGATCGACGTGGTCGCCGGCCAGTGCGTGGCGCCCGCCGAACCGGCCGCCGCCGACAAGGAGACCCCGGGCAAGGACACCAGCTACACCGGCGAGACGCGCCCGCAGAAGACGATCCCCACCGAGGAACTCGAAGAGAAATCGTGGATCACGATCGAACTGAAGGACTCCGAGGGCAACCCGGTCACCGGCGAATACTTCCGCCTTAAGACCGATGACGGACGCATTCTCGACGGCACCCTCGATGTCAACGGCCAGGCCACCCGCAAGGGCATCGAGCCGGGAACCTGCCAGGTCAGCTTCCCGTTGCGCTATCCCGAGGAATGGAAGAGAGCCTGAGACGCGCCGTGCTTGGCACTCGATAACAAGGACGCGAACCCGAAATGATCAGGAATCGACCAAACATCCACTACGCTTTGGGGGGCGGAGCGCCCCCTGGGGGAGGGGGAGTGCCCGGCGCGGCGCCGGGGGCCGTGGGGGCCAACCAACACCTGGTCCGGTTTAATGACCACATCTCGCACATCGCCGTGCGCAACAGTTACCGCGACTGGCATACCCTGTGGGCCAAGAACGCAACCCTACAGGGCAAGCCGCGGAGCAACCCGCACATGCTCTTCCACGGCGATCGCGTCGTTCCCCAGGGCGATATCGTTGAGCTGCCGCCCATGGAGGAGAAGGAGGAAGCCTGCGCCACCGAACAGGTCCATACGTTCGTCGTCCCCGATAGCAAACTCTTCCTGCGACTGAGGATCCTGGACGAACACTTGCAGCCGTTCACCAACGCCGATTATGAACTGGTGGTCAATGGCAAACGGACCACCGGCAACACCGGCGCCGATGCGATCATCGAACAGGAAGTGCCCGACTACGCCTCGGACGGTTATATCGTCCTCACTCGCGCGTTGACTCCACCCGCGCCCGCGCCAGGCGCCGCTCCAGGTACTCCGGGTGCCGCGCCGGGAGGGGCCGCCGCCGGGTCCGAGATGGGACCTTCCGAGATTCAGGTGAAGTATCGTTTTCCGCTCCATATCGGTCGGCTCGACCCGATCCAAGAGCAGGCCCCCGATAACAATTGCACCGCGGGGGTCCAGGCGCGGCTCAATAACCTGGGCTTCGAATGCGGCCACGTGGACGGCCGTCTTGATGCGGTGACGGAGGCTGCGATTAAACGGTTTCAGCGCCGGCTGGCGATGACGCCGGTCGATGGCCAACCCACCGCCGCGACCCAGCAAAAGCTTTTCGAGACCCATGACCAGAAGACGCCCGTGCCTCCACCTCCCGCGCCCCCTCCGGCGGCGCCGCCACCCGGAGGAGGTGGTGGTGGGCCGGTGCCCCCTCCACCCTAAGCCGTCCGGTTGGTTTTGAGGTTTATCGGCTTGAGTGCAAATCGCGAGGTATGATTGGGAAACTTGGATTGACGAGAACCATGAGAGTGAATCTTCACCACGTCATTGAGTTAGGGAGCGCATCCCATGCCTGAGCCTCCCCGCACCGTCCGCCCCGGACCCGGCAGCGTCGGACACATCGCGCCCGATCCCGAAGGCGGACAGATTTTCAACACGCTCGTGATCCGGCCGCAATATCGAATCAAATTGCGGCTGGGCAAGCTCGACGACCTGTTCGCCGACGACATCTCGACCCCCGCCGGGGGCGGCGCCGTCACCGCCGCGCGCAGACGTGGCCGCAGTGCCCGCCTCCAGGCGCTTGGCTACTTCGTCCGGCCTCTCAACCATGCCCAAAGCCAGGCTTGCTACGACGTCGTTTGGGACCACTACCGCAACAAGATCCACCAACCGCCGATCAGCGATGTCGAGGCCGACAAGGAACTCCTCGAAGAGCTCGAACGCGACGTCGTCAAGGGCGGCAGACTCCCCATCCCGGGGGCTTTCGCCAAGATTCGGCAGCCCGGTGGCTATACGTTCAGTTCGTGGTGGGCCGCCGTCGAACCAAGCTTTGAAGCAGTGTATGTGTTGGGCGCGGACCCTTATGCCGCTGAATCAACCTACTTCGCCGATAACGACATCCTGGGCAAGGTTCCGATCGTGGCCAAGGTCGAGAAGTATACCTGGGGCCGCGGTTGGGTTCCGGCCGCGGGGGCGAGCGTCTATTTTCAACTGCGCAAGCCCGATGACCTGCCGCCGTTCAACCCCGCCCAACCTTGCGCCTCGCAGTTCAACGCTCCGCCCTTGCGTGAGTCCATCCGCGGAGGCGGCAACGCAACGGACCCCCCGCCCACGGCCAACGGCACCGGCCCCCAAGCCTACGTCAACACGCACGTCGATAACTACCAGCTCGACACCAATCCCGATCCAGAGCTACGCGATCCGCAAGTCGATAACGTCCATGTGGACAAAGGGGGCAAACGCGGGACCGGCGGCACACCGGGTAATTCCGTCGCGACCCCTCCCGTCGCGCCCGTTGCCGGCACCGCAGTGGCGCCCCCGGTGGGGGGAGTGATGTTTGAGACCACGTCGCGTCCCGGCTTTCATACCGCACACCCCGGCCGGCCGCTCGGCCACGCAAACTATAACGTGGCCGCCGCGGTCGCGCCCGTCGGCGATAGCCATAAGCACGCCGTGCGCGCCGTGTGCAATGACGAGGGTGAGGCCGGGGTGATCTTCATGCCGTCACGTTGCGGCGGCGACCGCTACAAGCTTCGCGGCTACGTTGGGCCGCCCACACTCGACAGCGACGGGACCGAAGGGGACGCGGTGGTCGATGATACCGGCTCGATGGTGATCTGGCGGACGATCCGCCTCAGCCGCTACCTTCGCAAGCCCGAACCCAGCCCCGCGGCTTTCCCCGCCAGCGTCCTCAACAATTGGAACACCGCCCCCTACAATCTAACCGTTGACCAGATGTGGCGCGGCATGGGCTTGAACCGCAGGGATGGGACGCACGCGGGACTTGGCATTGTCGACACCTCGCCCACCGGAGTGCGCGATGCGGCCCCCTGGGCGCCCGGAATCGAAGACCATTGGGAAGGCCCCGCGCGCGCATGGGCCAAGGCCTTTTGCGAATTGAATATCGATCCCAACGCGCGAATGCCCGAGGAGCTGACGTCCGCCGAGCTTCGGGCCGCGCTCAACGCGGGCATCGCCAACGCACAAGCCAACCAGGGAACCTTCGGGGCCAACTTTAACTTCAACCAACTGATCTTCCACGACCCCAGTACGCCGTTTCTCATCAACATCCGCTCCCCCCAGGAATACAATGCCAGACCGGGGGTGGCGGCGGCCCAGCAAATCAATCTTCCGCCGGCGGCGCCGGACTTCCGCAATCAGATTCAACAACTGGTCAGCATCTTTGTCGCCACGCGCATGTTGGCCCACTTCACGCGCAACGGACTGCTGCCGGGACTGACACTCGTCCATGCGCCCATGGGCTGCATCTGGGACATCACGCCGGGACTGAGGTCGCCGACCAACGGCTCCATCTTCACCAGCGGCGTGGCCTTGCGTCATCGCGGCTGTTTCGTTTTCTATGGCGAGGGACACTATAATAATCAGATTGAGCGATTCGCCTCGGGCGGGCGTCCCTTCCCATATAATCTTTCCTCGAACGCGAATCACGAGATGGGACATAACCTCTACATGACCCATCAACCCAAACCACCGCCGACCAACGGGGAAGCCCATCAACACGATATGGCAGACTTCTGCGTCATGAGCTATGCCTTTTGTGAGGGCCAATATTGCGGCAAGAGCTTGCTGTCGCTACGCGGCTTGAATATCCATACGTTCTAACGCCCGGGGGTGAACCGGAGTATGAGCCTTAAGGTCGAACTCACTATCGAGAAGACGGACCTGATGTTTCAGGAGGACACCTTCTTTACGGTGACCATCACCAACGAAGGTGCCGAACCCGTCCAAACCATGACCCCCGGCAATAGCTGGACGTTGCCCGCCCTGCGTGTGGTTTCGCGGGCCACCGGCTGGGAACATACTTTCCGTAGACCCCGCGATCTGTTCCTGTTCGAGGAGGAGTCTTCTCTGCCGCCCAACCAGCCGCTGACTAGCCAGTATCGTTTTCTCCGATACGTCGATTTCCCAAGGGCGGGTGAATACGACGTGTCTCTGTTGTGGGAATGGGACGGTGGGGACGGGCGGGCCTTTTCAGCGCCGGTGACGGTCCGGATTCACGATGTTCAACCGAGCGGCCTGTTCACCGCAAGTTCCAGCGGCGGACCGAACCTGCTCCACATCGCCGTGTGGATCAACACGGCCGGGGAAAAGCCCAAGCTGTGTCGCTCGATCATTTCGCTGGGGCGAAAAGCCTCGGTCTTAGAGACCCAGGATTTGGGGACGGTCGGCCCTGGCATTCGACCGGTCCTGTCCGTCCCCCACGGGGGCGGATCGACCGACGAGCAATGGGTCGCCTGGTTCGTCGGCAACGATCTCCAATTCGCCCTGACCGGCTCTCCTGACGAACCCCTGACGCTCAACCACCTGCCGTTAAGTTCGGTCCCGAAGCATATTGTCGCGCCGCTGAACCATTTCAGCGGCGCGCAAGGGACCGAGGGCAAGTTCTTCCTCTGGCAGAGCAACCCCGAAGGCACCATCTCGCGTTTCCAGGCCGTCCATGTCGACCCGAAGGGCAACGCCGAGGCCCAGGCCAACGCCATGCTCAAAGGGACGCAACCGGTGTGGACGCGGGCCGCTTTCCTGAAGAACCAGACCAGCCGCACCTACGCCGCGAGCCACCAAAAGGGAACCCTCTCTCTCCAAGCCGTGATTTGGCCCGAGAGCGGTGAACTCGAGCCGGCCAAGTCACTGGGGCAGTGGGACGGCGAGTTCATCGGCGGCGGCACGATGCTGGACACCGAAGACACGGTCCACGGTGCCATCTTGGTTTGGGAAACCGGTCCCCCCGAGAGCCGCCGCTTGCTCCTCTATCCGTGGCGTCATGACGCCGAAGGTCAATTTGAAGCCACCGCCGAACCGATCCAGATCCCGCGCGAGCCGGGTCAGCGACCGATTGACGCGGTCGTCGCCGTCAACGTTCGAGGTGGGCCCTGCGCCCTGGTCCTGTTCCAGGATGAGGGGTGGCGGTATTTCGAACCCGAAGGCGGCCTGAAGGCCCTCCCCGCGGCGGTCGCTCACACGGACGGCCCATTGGACCTGCTGTTTCCCAACATCTCCCCCGAACCTCTGATCCTCTACGCCGAGCCCGGAAAAGGTTTCTTCTTCATCAAGACGACGGGTGAACAGGCGGGCCCGCCCCCAAGCGGTTAAAGAAAACGGACGATGCAACCGGCAGCAACCCAAGACCAGGACGCCGCCTATCTCCTCGAAATCAAATTGGAGACCGCTGACGGGCGTCTCAAGGGACGGCTGGCGGTCCCGAAAGCGCCCATGCGCCTGGCGGAGTTGGCGTTCAACGCCTTGCCGGTCGTCGAACAGATCGTCGCCCAGGCCACCCGCCGCGAACAGCAGGTCGAGTGCCGCGCGATCTCGTGTCGCAAGGGCTGCGGCGCGTGTTGCCGCCAGCTCGTCCCGCTCTCGCCGCCCGAGGCCTGGATGTTGGCCGACCTGCTCGATGGGCAGCCGGCCTCGCGCCGCGCGGGGTTGGAGTTGCGCTTTCGGGCCGTGGTCGGCCGCCTCGACGCCGCGGGTCTGATCGAGGAACTACTGTCGACCCCGCCCACCGACGATGCGGCCCGTTCTCGTGGCGGGCGTTACTTCCTGATGGGCGAGGCCTGTCCGTTTCTCGAGGACGAGAGCTGCTCGATCCACCCCTATCGCCCATCGGCCTGTCGCGAGTATCTGGTCACGTCGCCCGCCAGTTTGTGCGCCAATCCCACCTCGAGTTCCGTCCGCCGCGTGAACGTCTCAGTGCGCGCCTCCGAAGCGCTGGCTCGCCTGACGGCCGAACTCCTGGGCGGCGAGCCGCAACTCATCCCGCTCACCCTCGCGCCGGACTGGGCGCGCGAGCATGCCGATGACGGCCTCCGCGCATGGGACGGCAAGTTTCTCATCACGCGTTTGCTCGATCTGATGAGCGGAAAGCAATCAGCTTCCCAGGGGGACCAAGGCGGGTTGCTCGCGGGTCAGACAGTGGATGCCGCCGAGCCCCAAGACCAAGTCGACGGCGTGAATCCCGATGACCGGCCGGTCGCGGATTAACTCCCCCAGAATCCCCAGCGCGACACGGTCGCTCGGGTCGTTAAACGTCGGGACGAGCACCGCGGCGTTGGCGATATAGAAATTGGCGTAACCCGCCGGCAGCCATTCGCCGCCAAAGGTCAGGGGCCTGGGCATCGGCAGGCTCACCAGGTCCGGCCGCCCACCGTCTTCCAGCCTCATCTCCTCCAGCCGCTCACGGTTCTCTTCCAGCGTGCGGTAATTCGGATCGTCGGCATGGGCCTCGCGGCATAAGACGACGGTGCGCGCGTCCACAAATCGGCAGATGTTATCCACGTGACCGTCGGTGTCATCACCGGCCAGGCCTCGGGCAAGCCAGACGATCTCGGTGACCCCCAGCGTATTCCTCAACACCGTCTCGGTCTCATCTCGCGAAAGTCCGGGATTGCGCGCGCGCGGACCCCGCGAGAGCAAGCACTGTTCGGTCGTGATCAGCGTCCCGCGTCCATTGACGTCGACGCTTCCCCCTTCCAGCACAAAACGCCCGTTGCGTTGCGAGGCGTCAAAGATCGGCAGCTTGAATCGCCGGGCGACCTCCTCGGCGACCCGGTCATCTCGCTCGAAAGCGCGGTACCGCGTCCAGGCGTTGAACCGAAACCGCGCGATGGCCAGACCCGGATCAGGCCGCTCTCGCGCCAGGAAAATCGGCCCATAATCCCGGCACCAAGCGCGGTCGGTCGGGATGAGAAGAAACTCGACGCGCGCGAGGTCCACGTCGGCCCGCGTAAGGACGCGCGTCGCCCGCGCCTTGTGTTGCGCTGAATTGACGAGGACCCGGGCACGTTCGCCGGGCGTCAGTTTCCGGATGATTTCCGCGTAGGCCCAGGGGATCGTCGAGAGTTTCCCGGCCCAGTCGCCCCGGTTGTGAGGCCACGCCAGCCACGTGGCTTCGTGGGGCTCCCATTCGGCGGGATGGCGGTAACCGAGCGCGGCGGGCGATTTCAATGCGGCGCATGCGGAGGCGTTCTTCATCCCCGATCATCCAGCAGTCGCCGGGTCAGGCCGTCGTAAGCGTCGATGCGCCGGTCGCGCAGGAACGGCCACCCCCGCCGTGTCGCCTCGATGCGGTCCAAATCGACCTCGCCCAACAGAATCTCCTCGCCGCCATGAGAAGCTTGCGCCACAACGATACCCCGTGGATCGCATAGAAACGACCCGCCCCAAAACTCGATGCCCTGGCCCTCGCCTGGTGATGTCTCGTGGCCAATGCGATTGACCGCCGCCACGTAGACCCCGTTGGCGATGGCATGAGCGCGCTGGACGGTCCCCCAGGCGTCGTATTGCGTCTGGCCCTCGGCCTCCTTTTCGGCGGGCAGCCAGCCGATGGCCGAGGGGTAGAACAAGATCGCCGCCCCCCCCAGCGTCGCCAACCGCGCCGCCTCCGGATACCACTGGTCCCAGCAAATCAGCGGCGCGACCGACCCATGGGCCGTCTTGAACGTCGGGAACCCCAGGTCGCCGGGCGTGAAGTAGAACTTCTCATGGAACCCGGGGTCGTCGGGGACGTGCATCTTCCGATAGACGCCCGCCAGCGAACCGTCGGCGTCAAGGACTGCCACGCTGTTGTGATAGACCCCGGCCGTGCGCCGTTCGAAAACCGGCGCCAGAATCACCGCGCCCGTCCGCCGCGCCACCGCCCCGAGCGCCTCGGTCGTCGGCCCGGGGACCGGCTCGGCCAGGTCGAACGCCGTCTCGTCTTCGCGCCGGCAAAAATAGGGTGTCCTGAACAGCTCGGGCAGACAGATGACCTGGGCGCCGGCTACGGCGGCCTCTTCGCAGGCTCCAATGGCCCGTTCGAGGCTTGCCACGGGATTCTCCCGCGGCGCCATCTGGACCAGGCCGACCGTGAATTTCCCCTGCTTACTCACCGTCCATCATCACCCTCACGAATGAGGGTCATCATCGCCTAAATGGTCGTCCATGATAAAGTTCTTAGTGATATGAGGAATGACGAAAAGGCCGAGGAGGGCCGGTGCGGTTCCCTCCGAATTTCGGACCACCTGCTTAAGTGGAATCTGTATCCTGAAAAGGACACGAAAGGACGGATGCAGATGGGACGAAAAGGAAGAACTTTTACGGACGCATTCAAGGCCAGGGTGGCTTTGGATGCCGGCCGGGGCGTGAAGACTTTGGCCGAGTTGGCAACCCAATATCAGGTGCACCCCAACCAGATCTCGGAGTGGAAGAAGCAACTCCTGACGAAGGCTCCGGAACTATTTTCGGGCAAAATCAACCGGCTGGCGAAAACCGAGGTAATCGCTACGGTACTCCGGAACGAGGTGGCCGTAGCGATAGGCGCACCGAAAGTCGTCGGTGACTTCGTCGAGCCACGAGCAGCCCCGCAACACACGCGCGCCGCCACTCGAAGGCACCGTCAGATCACCTCGCATATACCAATCTTACGCCTTCTCATCGTACCGGTCCGCGCACCACTCATCCACATTCCCCGCCATCTGATACAGGCCCCACGGGCTGCAACCCTCCGGATAACCCCACACCCCGCACGTCTCCTCGCTTCCCTTATTGTTATTGTTCCGGCATTTGCTCTCCTCCCAGTCGTTGCCCCACGGATACTCGCGGCCATCGGTCCCACGCGCCCCTTTCTCCCATTCCAGTTCGCTGGGCACCCGCAGACCCGCCCACGTACAATAAGCTTGAGCATCCTCCCAGCTAACCTCCACCACTGGATGATCGGCTTTTCCTGTTGGCAAGCTTCGTCCACCGTGGCCGGTCGCCTCCACAAACCGCTTGTACTGCGCGTTGGTTACAGGGTGCAGCACCAGGTAGTAAGCTGGTAGGCGCACCGGAAACTTCTCTACTCCCGCTGGAAACTTACCCTCCGGGATCAGCACCAGCAGCGAGCCGTCGCGCTCGTTTTCGGTCAATATGTCTTGAACGCAGGGAAATGGCTTCAAGGAGACCGCGTCATGGTTCACGATGATTTTATTCATCACCGGATTCCCTATTGCGCCGCCTGCCGCGCAACCTGTATTGAGGCCGGGAATCCTTCGCCTGGATGGTGGCTACCAGCCTCCCGGCCCCCTTTATCCCGCACCGATAAGATTGAATTCGGCTCGCGGCTTCAGTCAGTTATTGAAGATAGGCGAGATGAATCCCTGGTTCGAGTAACTAAGCATGCCATTGCTGATCGTTCCATTACTGGGATCGTAAACATAGCCTGCCCAGCGATCTTCCTGCGGGACGTTCACAAGCGTCCACCAGTTTACGTCCGGGCCAGCACTTTCGATGATCCACCTCAAGTCATGAGAAGACAGTCCCTGGACCGCCCAATTGAAAAACCCCCAACGATCGTCGTTATTGAGCCTCACCGTGTAGACAAATGACTTCGGGACCCCGGCGTCCTCCT
>CAUZJO010000030.1:0-36021 GCA_963580245.1 Candidatus Sumerlaeia bacterium
TGCCGAACCGACCCAAAAGAATTCAAAATGTAGTGCAGACTTCTACCCGAAAAATGCAAATTTACTCGAAAACGGGCACTTCTAAGCTCTGAACTGCGGAAAATGGGCTAAGCCTCCCATCGGTGATCGTGTTCCTGATCGGTATCCCCACTTCCCTCCAGGGCATGCCCTTGCCGCTATCTCATCTCCCAGGGGCGGAAGATATCGCGCCAGCCTCGGTCGCGCCGGCGCAGGCGGGCGGCTTCGCGCTGCTCCAGCGATTTCAGATCCTTCCACGACCGCGCCCCCTCTTTCTCCAGGCGTTCGCGCAGGATCCGGTCCTCCCGTTCCTCATGGTGTTCGATCGCCCCGCCGGCCACCCCCATCGCCAGGTTGGCCAGCAAGGCGGGCAGCAGGATCACGCCGATAATTGAGAAGATCATCGAGATCGTCAGCGCCGCGCCGATCAAGAAGACCGTCAGCGCGCCGAACGGGTGGGCGGCGATAACCAGAAAGCCGCGCTTGAGGGCCCGGCGAATGCCAAGGTCCTGCAGCGTCATGAACGCCCAACCCACCTGCATGCCGACGAAGACGAATACCGCGATCCACATAAACAGGCCCGCCAGCCCCATGCGCAGCGCCGCGGGAAGCGCCGCCGCGGCCGGCGATGCGACATGGAAATAGCAATTCGCCGCGCAAATCAGCAATCCGCCGGCCAGCACCAGCCCCCAGAGCGTCGAACGCCGCCAGTAGCGAACGAAATCCGCGCGAAAGGTCGCCAGGTCGAATCCCTGTTCCCGCTCGGCCCGGCCCGCCGAAGCCAGCATCGCGCCCCACGCCGCCGGCACCGTCACCA
Organism: Candidatus Sumerlaeia bacterium; assembly: GCA_963580245.1. Lineage (GTDB taxonomy): Bacteria > Sumerlaeota > Sumerlaeia > MVZB01 > MVZB01 > CAUZJO01. The sequence continues at coordinate 836 of CAUZJO010000030.1, forward strand.
GCGGCACGCAGGCCAACAGGAATACGCATCCCAGCGCCAGCCACATCCCGAGGCTGTCATACGTGTTCCAGAAGAGGCGAAAGAGACAACGGCGAAACATGGGCCATGGGTTGATGCGCGGGGATTTGAGTCCGGTGCGGTGGCCCGCGGGTCGCAAGACGCAACGGGTCGCTCCCTGTCTTAATCGCGGGTTCTCCCGTTCACAACCGATCCAGCGGCGTCACGCCGAGCAGGCCGAGCCCGTTGGCCAGCGTCTGCCTCAGCGCGGCGATCAGCGTCAGGCGCGCCTCGGTCAACGCCGGATTCTCGGACTGGATAACCCGCAGCGAACGATCGCGGTTGCCCGCCGTAAAATAAGCGTGAAACGCCGTGGCCAGGTCGCTCAGGTAGGCCGTCATCAGCATCGGGTCCGATTGCTCGGCGATCTCCTCGACCACCCCCGCCAGGCGGTCCATCTGGCGCGCGATGGCCTTCTCCTCCGGCGAATCGAGCAGCCCCAAATCCGCGTCGGCGCCGCCCCGCCAGACTTGGTCCGCTTCCTCGGCCTTGCGCATCAGGCTGCGGCAGCGCGCGTGCGCATACTGGACGTAATAGACCGGGTTCTCCATCGAGGTGTCCTTGGCCAGATCGAAGTCGAAGACCATCTGACTGTCGGGCGAGCGCAACAGGAACAGGAAGCGGGTCACGTCGGGACCGATCTCGTCGATCACCTCCTTGAGCGTGATGAAGTCTCCCGCGCGCGTCGAGAGCTTGATCGACTCGCCCCCGCGTTTGAGGCCCACCATCTGGACCAGGACGCAGTCGAGCTGATCGGCCTCGTGCCCCAACGCCTGGACCGCCGCCTTGAGCCGCGGGACGTATCCATGATGATCCGCCCCCAACACGTTCACGAGCCGATCGAATCCTCTCTCGAACTTGTATTGATGGTACGCGATGTCGGGCGCCAGGTAGGTGTATTCACCGTCCGACTTGATCACGACGCGGTCTTTCTCGTCGCCGAAGTCTTCCGTCCTCAGCCACTTCGCGCCGTCATTTGGGTAGATCTTCCCATCGCCTTCGAGCTGGGCGAGAGCCCGCTCAACGGCGCCGTCCCCGTGCAACGTCGTCTCGCTAAACCAATGATCGAAATGGATGCGCAACGACTCCATGTCGGCTTCGATGAGTTTCAGGATATGATCGGCCGCGTAGTGGGTAAAAACTTGAGATTCGGTCTCCGCTTTTAAAGCCTCGCCTTTCTCGCTCTTGAGTTGCTCGCCGAGCTCGACCATGTATTGGCCTTGGTAACCGTTCTCGGGCATCGTGGCCGGCTCGCCCAGGGCCTGCCGGTAACGCGCCCGCAACGATTCCCCAAGCAACCGCATCTGCACCCCCGCGTCGTTGTAGTAATACTCGCGCGTCACCTCGTAACCGGCGGCGGCGTAAATGCGGGCCAGCGCGTCGCCCACCACCGCCCCGCGACAGTGGCCGATGTGAAGCGGCCCGGTGGGGTTGGCGCTAACGAACTCGACCAGCACGCGCCGGCCGGCAAAGCGCGAACCGTGACCGTATCGCTCGCCTTGAGCCAACACGCGCCGGACCAGACAACCAACGGCCCCCGGACCCATCCGCAGATTGATGAAGCCGGGCCGGGCAACCTCGGGCCGTTCGATCAGATCGCTCTGGGGCAGGCACTCGACGATCCCCTCGGCGATGCCCATCGGGTTGCTCCGTAGCGGTTTGGCCAGCCGCATCGCCAAACTGCACGCCCAGTCGCCGTGGTCGGGGTTGCGCGGCTGCTCCAGGCGAACGGGAGGCGGTTGGAGATCGACCCCCGTCTCGCGCAAGTAGGCCCTCACTCCCTCGCCGACCAGTTCGGTCACGGCCTTTTCGATCGTATAAAACTCGGCACTCATCACCCCAGAGTATCGTTTCACCATGGATCGGGCAATTTGTTCTTTCGAGGTCGGGGGCCAGTCGAAGACCGACATGAAAGCCAACCGGCGCGGTCACTATAGGGGCCCATCGAGCGGAAACGGGTATGCTTCATGCCAAACGTCACCGCCCCGCCGCGCCCTCCATCCAATTCCGTCCTGAGACCCCGAAACGGCTTAAGCTCGGGACACATTGAACCGAGGCTAAAATACGTCGTGGAGCCGTTCCAATCCGATGGGATACAATTGTGGAAGATATTGGGTCCATTCGTCCGGCGGTTTGAAGATCGCATCGGGTTCGCCGGTTGAGTTCATGGTAATGGTTGGGCCGATAGAATGAGGCAAAGGGCTGGGAGTCCATGAATCGAAGCCGGTCCCAAGGGTTTACTTTGATCGAATTGCTGATCGTCGTGGCGATCATCGCGATCCTGGCGGCCATTGCCGTGCCGAACCTGATCGAGGCGCAGGTGCGGGCCAAGGTCTCGCGGGCGAAGGCCGACATGCGCACGATCGCCACGGCACTGGAGGCCTATCGCGTCGATCACAACGCTTATCCCCCCAATGATGGGCGATACAACGTCCCGCCGATCCAGATCACCACGCCGACCGCCTACCTCACGACAAGCCTACTGACCGATCCGTTCAGCGTGCGTGAATATGATCCGACGCACGGGACGCTGGCACAGTTTTACACTTACACCAAAATCGTGACGGAAAGCGAATTTGTCGAAGACGCCCTCAATGGCTTTACGCCGCCGATCGAGGCGATTGATATGCAGGGTCTGAATCTGGGCGCGCACGAAAAGTACGGCAAATGGCGCCTGGTCTCCAACGGGCCGGACCGCGAGTACGCGAGTCAAACAGTCATCTCGTTCGATCCCGTCCTGCTGGGTTCGGACGTCGCTAACGATCCGACCAACAGGACAGTCAGTTGGGGGAACATTATCCGCACCCAGAAGATCGGCGTGGCGACGTTTACGAAGTGACTGAACGGCTCCGTCCAATCCGCGCCGCCCCAAAGAAAGTCAACCTCCCTACTCGATGCGGTAAAGGAATTCTCCACCCCGGGAGAACCTGAAAACGCCCTGGTTTGGTCATTCTGCGCCGACACCCAGCCCCAATTGCATCCCCAGCCAACGGAGCCAGGGGTCGGGCAGTTCCAAGGTCGCCTGCAACTCCATGAGCCGCGTCTCGGGCATCAGCGTCGCGCCGCAATACGTTTCGGCCTGGATCGCCGCCATGACGGCCTGCGACCGCACGGCGATCGAAGTGTCCATGCGGTAAACCCGGCCGTAGAGGTGGGTGGCCAGGGCGTGTTGGCCGAGCGACTCGCGCAGGGCGGCCTCCTCGGTCAAGATGCGTTGGAGCAGCGGCGCGGGCGGTTCGAGCCGCCGGGCCTGACCGAAGAAAGTGAGCGCCGGTCCGGCTTGATCGAGTGACGCGTAACACGCGCCCAGGCTATGGGCAAGATAGGGGACCAACCAGGGTGCCGGGTCGAAGCGCAGCAGGGTCTTGATGTTCTCGATTCCAACCCGCAGCGTCCTCGGATCGTGCGCGGGATCAATCAGCGGGTCGCCCAGGCCCCTCAAAGTACCCAGGTAACTGACGAGCTGCTCGGGATCGCCGCTTCCGCTGGCCAGCAGCCCGATGCTCTTGACCAGTTCGCCGGCCGTCCCGCTCCAACTCTCCGGTTCGCGTTCGAGCTGCTCGAGAGCGGCCCGATAGGCCGCCCGCGCCTGGTCCCACGTCCCGCGCCGCTCGTGGATCTTCGCTTGGTAAAGGGCCAAGAGGAAATGTTCGGACGATCCCACGTCGGCGAGCGAGGCGGCGGAGAGCCGCTTGGCCTCCTCCAGTTCAGCCTGGGCCTGTTCCACGTCGCCCCCGACCAGCGCGGCCTTGGTCTTGACCAACCGCAACAACCGGAACTCACCGGGGCTGGTCAGGCGGCCCAGTAACTTGCTTTCTACTTTCGGATGGAGCAGCACTTCGGTCACGGCCCTTTTCATCCATTGCTCGGTCTCCTCGAACGCCACATAATTCCGGAGCACGCCGAGGTAATCCAGACCGGTGCTCTCGAACTGGGCGAGGTGCTCGGCCGTCAGTTCCCGCGCCGCGCCATAATTGCCTTCGCGGACCCACTGAATCTGCAGCCGCGCCCGAATATCATCGGCGGCGGGATCAGGCACCCCCCCGATGCGACTGGCCTTGAGTAGCGCGATCTGAAAATTGGGGTCGGCCAGCAACTCGTCGGTCCTGTTCCAGTCAATCGCCAAACCCTCGGCCAGAGGGTCGAGGTCGCCGCCGAGCACGAGAGCCAAGCCTTCCCGGCTCAACGTCGTCACCCGGTCCTGGTCGAAAGCACGGCGGACGTTGAGTGCCGCCCGGGCCGTTCGGCCCCGCCGCACGTCACGCGCGATCGAGATCCAATGCCTAGACTCGGGCGAGTCCGCGGACTCCCATAGTTTCGTGACCCACTGGGTCAAGGGCGATTCGAAACCGTCGTCGAGGAACCGGCGAAGCAGCCAGCGCGTCAGAACCAAGTCGCGCCGATCGAAGCAAGCCAGGGCCAGGCGCTCGGACTGGGCCGTCAGCTCCTCCTCCGAACCCCTGGGCGCGGCGACCAGGGCGCGGCCGGCCCAGCGATCGGCCCGCCGCGGGCGACCGGCCATTTGCTCGATCCGGCAGTAGGCTTGCGCGGTTTGATAGCGCGACCGAGAGCCCTTGCGACCGGCTTCCCATAATTGGTCCAGCAACCGGCGCGCCGACCACCACTGGCCGTGCTCGGCGCGGGCGTAACTGATCGCGAGTAGATCGGCGTGGCGTTGCGAGTGCAATCGCCCACCGGCCGGCCGATGCGGTTTATCGGAAGTCAAGACGACGTTCTCGTTGACCACCAGCGCGAGCCCTTTACGTCCCCAACTCGTCAGATGGCTGGGTAAGAGGCCATCCAGGTCCTCATGGGTCTGCTTGCGCCGGTACCACGGGGCGGCGGGACGCCACATAAGAAGGTTCTCCCTAAAGGCCGCGACGACACGACCGTCGTCGAGGATCGCCAGGCCCCGCGGCTGCTCATCGAGCGGGTACTTGGTCGTCGAACCCGCTCCCTCCCTATCGACCAGCGCAAGCTGTCGGCCGGCGGGTCCCACTACCACAAAGGCCACCTTGAGCCCGTCCGGCGAGAAGGCCAGCGACCGTCGATTCATAAGTTCGAGATCGTTACTAAGCAGCACGGCCTCATCCCCGCCGGGGGACAGCGACCACAGCTCGGGGCGGCCGAGCGGGCAGGTCTCGAAGACCAATTCTCCGCCAGGCCCCGACCACAATCCCAGGACGTCGGTTTCGCGGTCGATGAACTTCTCGGATGTGCGCGTGGAAACGTCGACCACCCAGATGTCGACATTCTTGAATTCGCTGGGACTGAGGAACACGACGCGGTTTTGGTCCAGCCACGCGGGGTGGCCTTTCCACCAGATATCTTCGACCAGCGGTTCTTCATCGCGGCCCGAATCGGGCTGGACCAGCCAGAGCGCGGGTTGACTGTTCGGGACGCGCTCGACGAAGACCAGGCGCGTCGAGTCGGGACTCCAGGAACACCCCCAGTCCGCATGATGCGAGTACGTGGTCACCGTGCCCGATTTGACGAGATCCATGATCTTCAGGTCGCCTCCCCGATGGATCATCGCCGCGTAACGCCCATCGGGCGAGATCTGGAGCCATGCGATCGGGTCGGGGTCATAACAGGCCGTCCCCAGCGTCAGCAGGAACCCGAGTGCCAGCCTCCAAATGGCCCCAATGCGCATCGGGGCCCGACCGGTTGGTAAGAGGCGTCTTGAGGGGGATGGGTTGGCCGCGCGCGTACCTGACATAAAATTGGGTTGAGGGAATCGCTGTCTGGGCCCGATGGGAGGATTCGCCGCTCGCCGTCCTTGGCTCTGGACGCTTGCCGACACTATTTCGGCCATTCAATCACGCCCTCCCGGGCCTGTCAAAGCCCTTTACCAAGGGAGGCCTCTTCGGATCATCCCGTTTTTTCTTTGGCTCGCGGGTGCCATGGGGAGTAGATTGAGAGACTTGCCCGATTCGCCCCGATGCTTAAACGTGTCCAAGGGGAGAGTCGGAAGCGATTTGAACGCTCGGGAGACCCCTGTCTGGTGACGACCCAAACCCAGCTCAACGGCATCGTTCTAGTCAACAAGCCCAGTGGAATGACCTCTCACGATGTGGTCGATTCGATCCGGCGCATCGCCGGGACGCGTCGGATCGGCCACACCGGTACCCTGGACCCCCTGGCCGAGGGGTTGCTGATCATCTGTATCGGACCGGCCACCCGCGTTTCCCAGTTCCTGCTGGACCGTGAAAAGGTCTACGAGGGACGAATCACATTGGGGGCGATCAGCTCCACCTATGACGCCGAAGGGGAAATCCGCGAGCAGGACCGCGAGCCTCCGGACGAGGCCGAAACCGTCCAGCGCGCCATGGTGGTGCAGCTCGGCGAACAGACCCAGTTGCCCCCGCCCTACTCCGCCGTCAAGGTGCGCGGCCGCAAACTTTATGAGTACGCGCGCAACGGGGAACCCATCCCGCAGAAACCTCGCAGCGTCCATATTTCACGATTTGACCTGCTTGACTACGAGCCGCCCGACGTCATCTTCGAGGCCAAGGTCAGCACCGGGACGTACGTGCGCTCGATGGCCCACGATATGGGGCTGGCACTGGGGTGCGGGGCCTACCTCAAGCAGCTTACCCGCACCCGCATCGGCAGCTTCGCCATTGAACAATCCCTTCCCCTGCGGGCCTTGCTGGCCGAACCCGAGCACCTGCCGCACGCGCTCATGTCCGTGACCGAGGCGTTGATCCACCTGCCCAAGGTCATCATCAACCCCAGCGTGGAGCCAATGATCCTCAACGGCCGGTCGTTCACGACCCAAGACGTCCTGGAATTTGACGGCATCCTGGATCCCGGCAAGCCGATCTTGGTTCTCAACACCGTGGGCCGGGCCTTGTCGGTGGTCAAAGCCGAGTCCGACCCCCAAAACGGCCGGTGCTCGGCGGGGGAAAACGCAATCATGGGGGCCACGGAGATGGTGTTTAAACCGCTTCGCGTGCTGGCCCGCTCCTGAAGCGGCGGGAAAGATAGGGCCCATGGGTCTCCCGGAGCCCCCGAAATCCGACTCGGAGGCTCATTCCGACGCCTCCCCTACCCCTCAAGCCCCGTCCACGCTCCGAACTCTTCCACTCTGGATCGTGTTGGTTGCCTGCCTGATCTTGCTGGGCTGGTCGGCCGGGGGGCCTCTGGTGGGGCGTTGGGACGCGAGTCGCAAATATTCGTTTCAGCTCGACGCCGAAGAAGGCTTTATCCTCAATCAAGCCCTCACGCTCACGGCGGGAGAGTCGATCTACTCTCCAATCGATGAACCGCCCTTCCTCGTTGGGAACTACACCCCGCTCTTCCCATGGATTTACGGCTTAGTCAACGGCCCACGCGCCGACATGAAGAGCCTCCCGCTGGGGCGCTTGCTGGTCCAGCTGGCCACGCTGGCGGTGGCCCTGGCACTGGGCTTGACGGCCGGGATCCGCAGCCGCCAATGGCTGCCCGCACTACTGGCTCCCGCGCTTTTCTTGGCGACGTACGAAGTTCATAACTGGTCGGCTTTCGTCCGAGTGGATTTGCCCGCCCTGGCGCTATCGGCGACGGGGCTGGGTGTGTTTTTGCTGTGGCGTCGCCGGGCGGGACTTGTCATCGCGGCGTTGATATTTGTCGCGGCGGCGTTCACGCGCCAGACCTCCGTCTTGGCGCCGCTGGCGTGCGCGGTGATGCTGCTGCTGCTGCGCGACCGGCGTCGCCTGCTCTGGTTCGCCGGCCCGTGGGTCGTCGGCGGGTTGGTCGTGTTGGGTTGGCACCAGATCGCGACGGGCGGAGAATTCTGGCAGCATGTCGTCACGTATAACCGCAATCCGATGGATTGGCACAATTGGCGACGGGTGATGGTCAACGAAGTCTGGTTCTTCTATCGCTGGTGGATACTGGCGATCGGCGCGGGCGTGTTGCTCACTCTGGCCTTCTGGATAACGCGACCGAAGTTGACGAACATTCCGGACGACCGGGATACGACGCGCGGCGTGATCGGGCTTTACGCCCTGTTTTCGCTGGTGTGGCTACCGGCGATGGCCAAAGTCGGCTCCGCGCCGAACTACTTGCTCGAGCCGCTGGCGGCCTGCGCGCTCTACACAGCTTCGCTGTTCGGTTCCACGGAACCAAGGCCGCAAGGCGTCGCCGCCCCCATCGGGGCCGGCCGCAGGCCTTCACGTATCCGATTCTGGGGGCTCCACCTGGTCGCCTGTCTCTTATTGTTGCACGGGCTGCATCTGATGTCGCGTCGGCGCGAAATGACATCCAGTCCGCTTCCGGGGGGGGACCGGTTCGAGATCGGTTCGGTCCGCTATTCGGTGCGAAAGGCGAAAGGCGACGTCTATTGCGAGGAGCCGATATTTACATTATTGGCGGGTAAGACGGTCATCTTTCAGCCCTTCATCTTAACGCAATTGGCCAGGGAAGGCCGGTGGGATGACGACCTGTTCAACCGGATGATCCGAGAGCGGCGTTTTGACCGGATGATCTTTACCGAGGACCTAAGCCGTCACGGCCCCGGACATCGATATCTGCGCTATACCGACGCGACCGCCACCGCCGTCAGGGAGCATTACGACGTGGAAGAAACGTTTAGCTTCCCCTCGTCGGGAAGGTCGTACGACGTCTGGATCCCGCGCGCGGATGAATGACGACTACGGCTTGGAGTTTCGCGGACGGCTAGAGGCGACGGTGGCCAGCACAACGTGCTCGTAGCGGCGGGTTCCGCCGCGAGTCATGGTTTGATGGGCGGTGAGGGCTTGGTTGAGCAGCGGATGAGCCATCGGGTCGCCCTGACGTTCCGCCAGCACGCGTTCAACTTCCTGCATCGAATAGCGGCGTTGGGGTTCCTCACCGCTTGCCAAGCGCATAAAGAGGGCCGCGGCTTTAAAGACCCGGGAGGGACGGCAAGGTTTACTCAGGAAGTTCATCGCCCCGAGCCGATAGGCCTGCTTTTGGCACTCCAGATCAGTGTGCCCCGAGAAAACCATGATCGGGATGTGACGCAATGCCTTTTCCTGCTGGACCATATGGATCAGCTCGAACCCACTCAGGCTGGGCAGCTCCAACTCCATGATGATCAGGTCGGGCTGGAATACCTCGAGCACGTGCATGAACCGCAACGCATCGTCGAGGAAAATTAAATCGCAATACTTTCCCAAAACCTTACGGACCAGCACCTGTGAAGCTTCGGACGGATCGACCATGCAAACTCTGGGGCGAAACATAGACTACTCCTCCGTCCATTGGGTATGGGCGAAGTAAAGCACGATTGGCCCCCTGGGGCGAACAATTTTTCTCTCACGGTCCCAACAAATCCCCGCGGAGCCCGCTCGGCATGACGCAAGTCCTTTAATATCAATGATCAGCATGAGAATTGAAAAAAAGCGATAGCGTTTAGCGCCCACCCTTGAATGTCGATGAGGTATGTGGAACTCCCCCCAAAGGGGGCCGGCCCGGTGGATCACATTGCACCCATCACCGGGCCAGGCCGGTCAAGGATTTAATAAGATGTCGTTCGCCACCAACATCGGTCTTGCCTCGGGCATTGACTTCAACCAGCTCATCAGTTCGATCCGGGCGGTCAACTCGCGTCCGATCAGCCTGATCTTGAACAACCGCAGCCTCGCCGAACAGCGTAATTCCGCGATGGAACAGATTAAGACGGCGTTGCTGGACCTGAAGAGCAAAGGCGACGCGCTGAACTCCAACGACAATTTTCTGAGCATGACCGCCTCCTCGACCGACGGCAACGTGGTGCTGGCCAGCGCATCAAACGAGGCGGTGGCCGGCGACTTCGGCGTGAAAGTGCTCCAACTGGCCCAAACCCACCGGATCGCCGCGCAGGGCGCCGTCGACCAGGACTCGACGGCGATCTCCACCGGCGCCGGGACGTTTGATTTCAAGATCGGAGACGGCGCGACCACATCGGTTGAGGTCACCAACGGGATGACGCTGAACCAACTGCGCGACGCCATCAACGCCGAGGACGCAAACGTGCGGGCGAGCGTCGTCAACGACGGCAGCGCGACCAACCCCTATCGGCTCGTCCTGACATCCGAAGACTCGGGGTCCGACAACGCCTTGACCATCGTCAACAACGACACAAACCTCAATTTCAGCGGCACGACGATCGAGCAGGCCGCCGCCGCCACATCCAATCAGTTTGACGGGACGATCACCTCGTCGGGCGCCTACACGGGCGCCAATACCAAGAACATCATCATCGAGGTCACCACCGCCGGCGCGGTCGGTGCGGCTCAGTATAAGATATCCTATGACGGCGGCCTGACGTTCACGGCCGATGACGCCTTCACCACTTCGACCTCGGCGGTCGACGTGACCGGCGCCTCGGCCGAGAACGTGCTCGCCACGTTCGGCGCGGGCGCCCTGGATTTCAAGATTGGCGACCGTTTTACCATCGACGCCTTCAACCCTCTGCTCCAGCAGGCGTAAAATGGGCTGATCGAGGTTGACGGGGTGCAAGTCAGCCGCAGTTCCAACACTTTCGAGGACGTGATCGAAGGGGTCACGCTGACGGCCAAGAAGGTCGACGTCGATGCCCAAACGATCAAGGTCTCCAACAGCAATTTCAGCGTCCAGGGCAAGGTCAAAGAGTTCATCGACTCCTATAATCGTTTGGTCGAGGGCATCGACTCATTGACCTCGTTTAACACCGATACCCAACAGTGCTCGATTCTGTTCGGCGACAGCACCGTCACACAGATCATAAGCTCGCTTCGTTCGCATTTGACGGCGGCGATCCCAGGGTCCAGTGAGTTCAGCAACCTGAGTTCGATCGGGATAAAGGTCGGTCAGGACGGCAAGTTCAGCCTCGACGGCGCCGCTTTCAATGACGCGCTGAACGACGACTTGGACGCCGTCTCGCGCCTGTTCGTCCGGTCGATCAACAGCGCCAACTCCAGCGTCAAGTTTCTCGACGCGACCGCCAACACCACGGTCGGCACCTATGACCTAAACGTCACCCAGGCCGCCGAACAAGCCGCGATCACCGGCACCCAGGTGGTCGGCGGTGGCGGGATCACCGCGGCTGAACGATTGGTGATCACCCATAACGAGTCGGCCACCATTGTAACGCTGGCGGCCGGATCGACGCTCTCGCAGATCATCGACCAACTCAATACGGCGTTTACCGACAATGGTCTGGCGGCGCAGGCAAGCGACGACGGCGGCAAGCTGAGAATCTCGGCCACCGCATACGGCAGCTCCGAGGAGATCGGCATCTCTTCGGACCAGGCCGACAGCGATCCCAACCAACTGGGCATCGGCACGACCAAGCTGACCGACACGGGCGAAGACGTGGCGGGAACCATCAATGGTCAGTCGGTCACCGGGACCGGCCGCGAGCTGACCGGCCCCGCCCTGTCGCTGGCCGAGGGGCTGCGTCTGGAGATCAGCGCCACCGCGCCGTTCAGCACCAAGGTGACGTTTAACAAGGGCCTGTCGGCGTCGGTGATCGAGACGATCGATAACCTGACCGACAGCACCTCGGGCCTGTTCGCCGCGCGCGAATCGAGTTTCAATGCCCAGATCGCCCAATTCGACCAGCGTATCGAGGACCTCGGGCACCGACTGGACATCAAAGAAGCCGGTTTAAGAAAGAAATTTGTCGCGCTGGAGATCAAGATCTCCACGCTCCAAGCCCAGGGGAATTTCTTGCTCTCGCAGCTTTCGTCGCTCATCCCGGCGAATCGCTAATTAGGACGGCGGCAAGTTTCTGAAAGCAAGGCGGCCGGGCCGATCGGGCCCATCACGAAGCCGTCCCTCGCGGAATCGATCAACGATGCGACCATATCAAAACTACCGCCGCGTTGAGATATCGACCGCCGACCCCACGCACATTATCGTGCTGCTCTATGAGGGGGCGATCAAGAACCTCAATCAGGCCATTCAACTCCACCGGACCGAGCGTGAGCAGGCCTTGGCCAAACTCACGCGCACCATGGATATCATCAACTACCTGCGCGACTCGCTCGATCACGAAAAAGGGGGCGAAATCGCGCAAAACATCCACCGGCTGTACGATTACGCCCGCGACCGGCTCAACGAAACGATCATCCAATTCAGCGAGGATCCGATCAACGAGGTGATCAACCTGCTTCAGATCCTGGTGGAGGGTTGGCGCGGCATCACCGCCCCCGCCACCTCCGACCCTGAACAAGCCCCCCTCATGCCACCCCGTCCCCCCGACGGCCAGAGTACCGGTCTGTCGATAACGGGCTGAGACGGCCGCGGTCGGCTGAAGGGAACCTCTAAGAATCCGGTTTACAGTCGTCCCTACGGGACTCCAATTCATTATCGGTTTGATTTCCCGCCACTTACGTGGCGGGCTGAAAGCAATCGTCCCTGCCGGGACTGAATTCTTAGAGGTGCCTTAAATTCAATCCATGGACGGGGTCGATGGATCCTGCTGCTCCTCCTCCACGGGCAGATAGGCCAGGACCGATCGCCCCCCTTGTACTTTCTGGCCGACTCGCGCCTCGACCCACGCGGTGGGCGGCAGGTAGAGCTCGGTGCGCGATCCGAACCGGATCAGGCCGAAGCGCTGGCCCCGCCGCAACGTCTGACCCTCCTGGGCACGGCAGACGATGCGGCGGGCGATCAGCCCGGCAATCTGGCGCACGGTCAGCCGGTGCCCCCCACATCGCAGGTGAATCCAGTTGGACTCGTTCTCGCGGCCGCTGTCGGGATTCAACGCATTCAGAAAGCGACCCGCCTCATAGTGGATGGTCTCAACCGTGCCCTCATGGGGCGACCGATTGACGTGGACATCCAGGACGGAGAGGAAAATCGAGATGCACGGCCCGCCCACCGGCCCGGCCTCGGGGTCCTCGTTGGTGGTGATCTGGGTGACCTTCCCGTCCGCGGGGCTGACGACCGCGCCCGGGGCACTGGGGATCGACCGGGCCGGATCGCGAAAAAACCCGCACACCACCGCGAAAAGCGCCAGTGCCGGGGCCCACACCCACCACCACGCTCCCCATAGGCCCAAGAGGGCCAATCCACCCAGCACGAGGAGCGGGCCTCTCGCGTCGGGATCCAGCGGCAGCCGCCAGTTTCTAGCTCTATCCATCCAACTCAGGTCCCCCTCACGCCCAGACTTGCGATGTGAGTTTTAATCCGCCACCCCGTCCCGATGCAAGCAGATTTGGCATCCTCCCCCCCGTCTCATCCCCGATCCGGACCCCGGCCGCGAAAAGGAGACTCAAGCCTGGGTCCTTGATACTCGATAATACATGAAGAGCACGAGAATGACAGTTCGCGCCAGGTCATGACCTGATTCAAACAAGGCTTAACCATAGGACGCCATGAAGCGACGATCCGCCATCAAGACTGCAACGGACAAAGACTCACCCGAGTCCCCGAATGGTCTGGTCAGCCCGGAGGCAGCCGCCGAGAGGATCGTTTACCAAGCGATGGTCGAATGCATGGAGGACGGCTATCTTGAACTGTCGGAGCAGGGTGAGGTGCTGTTTGCCAACGCCAGCGCCGAACGACTCCTGGGTCGATTGCGCACTCGCATTATCGGCCAACGCCTCGACGACCTGTTTCCGGGGGCGGAGATTGACCTGACATCCCATGCGGGCAACGGCATGGCCCAGCTTCAGCCCGATCAGAAGCAATGCGCCTTGGTCGTGAGTGAACATGGGCCCCGCAATTTCGAGTTCGGGATCTACCCTTACGGCGAGGGGTACGGCCTTTTCTTCAACGACGTAAACGAACGGCTCGTCCACGTGGCCGAAATCGCCAAGCTCAAGGCCACGATGGCGGCCAGCCAGGAATTGCTCCGTCACAAGAACGAGGAGCTGAATAAGTCGCTGGAGCAGCTCGAACAACTCAACGATCAACTCGCCCAGGCCGACCAGCTCAAGAGCGAGTTCCTGGCCAACACCAGCCATGAGCTGCGCACGCCGCTCAACTCGATCATCGGGTTCCTGCAATTGATCATCGAGGGTCTGTGTGAGAGCCCCGAGGAGGAACGCGATTACGTGGGCAACGCCCTCACCTCGGCCAAACACCTGCTCCAGTTGATTAACGACGTGCTTGATATCGCGAAGATCGAGGCGGGCAAGATGAACTTCCTCATCGACGACTTTGTCGTCGATAGCCTTTTCCAGGAGGTGCGCAGCCTGACGCACGTCCAGGCCAGCCAAGCCAGACTCGAGATGACCTTCGAGAGGCGCGGGGCCGAGACGCTGGACGTGCGCGCCGACTTTAACAAGACCAAGCAGGTGCTGATCAACCTGGTCGGCAACTCCATCAAGTTCACCGACAAGGGATCGGTGAAGGTGTGGGCGGAACCCGACCCCGACCAGCCCGACCAGGTACGGTTCAACGTTCAAGACACCGGGATCGGCGTGCCGCCCAATCAACAAAAAAAGATTTTTGAAAAGTTCAGGCAGGTCGACGGCAGCTCCACGCGCCGCTTTGAGGGGACGGGTTTGGGGCTGACGATTACCAAGAACCTGGTCGAGCTGATGAGCGGCTCGATCGACCTGTTCAGCGAAGGCGAAGGCAAGGGGACAACGATCTTTTTCACACTGCCGAGTGGGGGAACAAATGGCCAAGGCGCGCCCGATCCGAACGAAGAGGGAGTCGACCAGATAATGGAGGAGCGGCTACCTACGAGTTTCTAGTGTGTCGCGGCCGGCACTCATGGTATTCAGTCTATCCAAGATATGGCGGTGAACCGCCAAGCCGGTTATCGGCATGATACACCTATTGCCGCTGCCGGGAGCACCGCGCTTCGGGGGTGCCCATCGCGTCATTCGCGAGGCGATGATGCACGACGCGGCGGCCCTATGCGCCGGGGGCGTGCATGGCCTGATGCTGGAAAACTACGGGGATGCGCCGTTCCATCCCGGGCCCGTGCCCCCCCACGTGGTGGCCGATATGGCCATCTTGGCCGAGGAAGTTCGAGAGGAATTCAAACTCCCGCTGGGAATCAACGTCTTATGCAACGATTCATTGGCATCCCTTGGCGTCGCCCATGCGGCGGGGGCGGACTTCGTCCGCGTTAACATCCTGATCGGCGCGCGCGTGACCGACCAGGGCCTGGTTCATGGCAATGCGCACGAGCTGCTGCGTGAGCGCCAGCGGCTTGGCGCCGATTCGATTGCGATCTTTGCCGATATCCACGTCAAGCACTCGACCCCGATAGCCTCGGAGCCAACGATCGAGCAGGAGGTCATCGAGCTTATTCAGCGTGGCGGGGCCGATGCCGTGATCATCTCGGGATGCGTCACCGAAACGCAGACCGATCCCCAGGAGTTGGCCCGCGTCAAGGCCGTCGCCGGCCCCACGCCGGTCGTCGTGGGCAGCGGCGCAACCCCCGATCAACTCGAAACCCTCATGCCCGATGCCGACGCCTTCATTGTGGGCAGTTGGTTCAAGCGCAACGGCGAGACCGGCAGCCCCATCGATTCCGAACGGGTCAAGGCCTTCGTGGCGCGGGTGGGTCAAAACGGAGCGGGTGTGGCGAGTTGACCGCGCCAATCCAATCAACCTGAAATCCCAGACAATCCATCTCCAGTAGGGAGTCCCGAGGTCTTTCTCAAGGTCGTGGGACCCCAATTCAACACTGGGGCGCGACCCATTCCTGGGTCCCCCGCTCCGGCCCGTTAGCCCTTGACAGGTCGAGAACCTGACCCGTACGATGCTGGCTGGAGGGTGGGGTGCTTTCCGATCTTCCTGGAGGACGCGGGATGCAGCCCCGCCGAATCGACAACCCTGCAAAAGTGAGGTCGTAAGTCAAAGCCTTTGGAAGGCAATGTCCAGAAAGTCATCACGCTGGATCGAGATGAGGTCTTGACCTTTTGTGGAGAGGGGGACCGCAAACTCAAACAGATGCAAGCGCGACTCACGGCGCGACTGTTGGCGCGAGGCAACGAGTTGAGATTGAGCGGGGCCGCGGAGGACGTCGGCCGCGCCTTCAGTTTGATCTCCGAACTGCTCGAAGTGCAACGCACGAGCAAAGCCCCCCTGTCCGAGCAGCAAATCCGGATCGCCACTGAACACTTCGAGGAGGGTCGTAGCGGCAAATTTCAGGAGATCTTCCTCGACACGATCCCTCTGCCTCTCAAGCGCAAGCACGTCGCCCCCCTCACGCCCAACCAGAAGTGCTACATCGACTCCATCCGCAAGCACGACATCGTCTTCGCGATCGGTCCGGCCGGCACGGGCAAGACTTATCTGGCCGTGGCGTTGGCCGTCGCCAAACTGGTCGCCGGGCAGGTCGGGCGCATCATCCTGGTCCGGCCCGCCGTGGAGGCCGGCGAGAGCCTGGGCTTTCTGCCCGGCGACATTTCCGAGAAGCTCAGCCCCTACCTGCGCCCGCTTACCGATGCGCTCTACGAGATGCTCGAACCGGAGCGGATGAGGAGTTTTATCGATGACGGCATCATTGAAATCGCCCCCCTCGCCTACATGCGCGGGCGCACGCTCAACAACAGCTTCATCATCCTGGACGAAGCCCAGAATACGTCGGTCGAGCAGATGAAGATGTTCCTGACGCGACTGGGGTTGGATTCGCAGACGGTGGTGACCGGCGACCTGACTCAGGTTGACCTGCCCAAGGGCAAGCCGTCAGGCCTGTTGCACGTGAGCAAGATTTTGGAAGAGATCGAAGGGATCGATTTCATTTACTTCGGCGATTACGACGTCGTGCGCCACCCCCTGGTGCAGCGCATCGTGCAGGCCTACGAATCCCATGGCTAAGGACAAACAGCTCTCGCTCCGACTGGACGAGGCGGGCGATCGCGGCGAAGGGTGCCACGCCCCCGCCCAGCAGCGCGGCGCGCGGTGGCGGGGATTGGGCATGGTCCTGCTGTGGTACCTGGTCGCGGTTGCGCTGCTCTCGCTGGAGCTCAAATTCGAGTCTTATCCCACCGAGTTGGGTGTCAAGGCGCGGGCCCGAGTGCTCGCCCCCTTTGAATTCGAGCTCGAAGACCGGGAAGCGACCGAGCAGAAAACAAGAGAGGCCTTCGAAAGCAAGAAACACGTCTGGGAGCGGGACCCCGAAGTGCTCAGCGGCGCACGCCAGGGCCTGAACGCATTTGCCAATCTCCTGGGTGAGCGCAATCCGAGCAATGCCGAACAGCTCAAGGATTTCAGCGATGAGTTGATTCAGCTCCACGACATCGCCCTGGACGCCACGACCATCAGCCGGTTGCTTCCCTCTCGGCTGCTTCAGTCCAAGCCGCCGTTGACGCTCAGTGACGTGCGCAAGGACCTGAGATTGGTGATCAACGACATTCTGGGCGATCGCAATATCGTCGATAACAAGAACAAGTTCCAGGCGCACCACACCGCCGGGGTGCTCGTGTTGGAGAGCACGAGCGGGTTGAGGGAACAGCCCCCCGAGGATCCCGACAAGGTACTGCTGTGGCCCGAGGGCGCGCGCAATTACTTGCTCAACAAGGCATTGGACCGATACTTCCGGGGTGAAGGACGCGAGGAATTGCGCGAAGCCTTGACCGATCTGCTCATGGAGCTGTTCTCGCCCAACATCGTCTACAACCCCGATCTGACCGCTACCCTTTATGAAGGGGAGATTACCTGGCTCGAACAGCACCCGGAGACCAAGGATTATAAACCCGGCGAAGTCATCGTGGACAAGGATGAGGCCCTGAGTCAGCTTCAGGCCGACGCGCTGGCCGAACTGAACGAGCGCCGGCGAGTCACGATGAGCATCAAGCTGATGGGGATATTCCTGGTCACGGTGGTCGTCTTCATGACCGTGGCCATCTACATTCGCCGCGTCGTGCATCGCGACCTGTCCTTTGACGCGACGACGGTGACCTTGCACGCGTTGCCGCCGATCTTGGCCATCGGACTCACCCAGTGCCTGCTATGGCTCGGCGCGCCCCCCGAGACGATGATCTATTGGTTCCCCGCGCCGCTGGTGGGCATGCTGGCCGCGTTGCTGATCGCCCCGGAGGTCGCGTTGCTGCTGGTGCTGGTCGCGAGCCTGCTGATGGGGATCATCGCCGGGCAGGGGATTGGGTTCATGGTGGTCCCCCTGTTCGGCGGGTTCGCGGCTGTGCTCGCCAGCCGCACGGTGCGGGCCCGCGCCGAGGTCCTCAAGGTCGGCCTTCAGGTCGGTGTGGTCAACGTCTTGGCGGTGGTCATCCTGGGCTTCCTCAACTCCAAAATGGCGCCCGACTGGGACCTGCTGCTCTTCGCGTTTCTCAACGCCATCACCTGTTCGCTGGCCACGTTGGTCTTCCTGGTCATCTTCGAGTCGGTCTTCGGGATCGTCACCGACCTGAAGCTGCTTGAACTGACGGGCCTGAAACACCCGCTGATCCGGCAGTTGGAGGACAAGGCGCCGGGTTCCTATCAACACGTGCTCAACGTCACCAAATTGGCCGAAGCGGCGGCCGAGGCCATCGGCGCCAACTATCTGCTGGTGCGAGCGGGGGCGTATTTCCACGACATCGGCAAGATGCTCAAACCCAATTACTTCTCGGAGAACCAGGTGACTCTGGAAGACAAGAAAATCCACTCGCGGCTCTCACCCTATATGAGCGTACTGGTCATCAAGAACCACGTCAAAGAGGGGATCGAACTGGCCCAGCAATACAAGCTTCCGCAGAAAATCATCGATTTTATCCCCCAGCACCACGGCACCGGTCTGATCCGCTTCTTCTATTCGGAGGCCCTGCGGCGCTATGAGGAGAGCGAGGCGGTCGATCCGGTGCGCGAGGAGGATTTCCGCTACGCGGGGCCTCGGCCCCAGACGATCGAGACGGCGATCGTGCTGCTGGCCGATTCGGTCGAGGCGATCGCCGCCAGCCGGTTTACCGGAGGGCAGGTCAGCGAGGATGAACTCCGTCGCTCGGTGCAGATGGCCATCACCGAACGCTTCAATGACGGCCAGTTCGACGAATGCGACCTGACCTTGGCGCACCTGGGCAAGATCCGCGAGGCGCTCGTCAAGTCACTGCTGGCGCGCTTCCACTTCCGCGTGGCCTATCCCGCGCTGACCAAACGCGGAGCGACCCGCCAGCGCGGCGAGGTCGCCGGGCCCACCATCGCCGTGGCCGGCCCAGCCTCTTCGGTCGGTTAGGCACCGGGCGGGTCCGTCTCTGAATGGCCGGCGAAAGGCTGGAGCGAGGGTCTTACTCTTCGTTGTCCAGATAATCGTAAAAGGTGTTCATATAGCCGTCCAGGTAATAGATGACCTCATCGCGGAGCGCTTCGGAACTCAGGTCCTCGGGGCGCTGGTAGCGGATATCGCTACAGAAGTAGAAGATGTCGTCGTGGAAATGCTGGACCTCGTGATCAAGCTCTTCTTCGGACTCCATGGCCACTTCGAGGAATTCGGTTAAGGAGTCGCCACTATCGAGGGCGGCCGATTCAATCGACTCGCTCAAGTCCTTGTCCTCGGTCGCCAGCCCGACACGGATCACCAGGTCGTCGGAAAGGGCGGAGACGAAGAAGTAGGTCCGGTCATTGAAGATGAACACGACCCGTAGGGCCTCGCCCTCGAGCGGACCGGGTTCGCGCAGTTCGATCGCATGGAAACGGTCGTCGCCGACGTATTGTTCCTCGAGGAAATGGGCCAGGATGCCCGGCGTCGGTTCGAGCACCGCTCCCTGTGGCGGTTCATCGCCGTCATCATACTCGATCACTTGCATCAACCTCCCGAAACCGTCCCCTCTGGGGAGGGTTTCATCACATCAACGCGCCGCCCATGGGCTACACCTGAAATGTATGTCGCGAAGGGTAGTTTGTCAAAAAAAATGTAGCCCCCCCGAAGCTGAAGGTCCCCTGGGGTAACGGAATGGGTTAAGGCGGACTCCGCGCTCCAAAGACGGGAGACCAAAGAGCACTCCGAGCCTTCAACGCGACTCCTGCCCAAAGCGTCGTTCATCAACCATCCTGTCCCCGCCATCGGTCCCTCAGCCCCAGGCCCCACAAAGCTTTATCGGAATCGATACGGCGTTTCGTAAGGACTGGCCCCGGGAAGGACGGCAGGATGCCGCCGACCCGAACGGGATAAGCATACGCAGGCCCATCCGGCGCGACCCTTACGCCGGTTAGGCTCAGGCATGGGGACCCAATCTCGCCGCGAACGACGAATCCCAGCCGACGCTCGACAAACCCCTTCGCGGCACTGGACGGATTGATCCCCTGTCGGGCTGGCCCTACTTCAGGGTCACCGCGACCGTTTTCTTGCCCGTTTTTTCCTGGGCGATTTTGCCCTAGCGGGCCAACCAGCCAAGCCCCATCGTGAGCAGCTCGGTGTCCAGTCCGGTCTTGAGCTTCAGTTGCTTTATGGTCAGGGGGCCGTTGTCCACGAGTTTCCCCCACAAGTTTCCCGCGCTTTCACCGATTTCATCATTCATGACCATTCCTCCCTCATCTCGAGGTTGTTCCATACCGACGCCAGTATATAATCGAAGATCAATCCTGCGCCTAGTACTTTTTCGCCTTGGAGCGTGAAAAAAGATGAGGCTGCCGTCAGCCGATCAAGACTTCATCCAGCTCATGGGCGAACTGAATCGGGAACGCCGGCCGGACGCCCAAGAACTCCAACGTCTCGACGACCCTTTCGGGACGTCCCCAGTCACGCCATTCGACCTGCCGCATGGGCAGAACCATGCTCCACGGACCGGCCCGCTGCAAGACCGCCCGCGAGAAATCGGCGGTCTCCATCGACCGATAGACATGGTCCAGCGCTTCTCGCCGCGACCCTTCCTCCACCCTTTGATGCCCAGCCGCGCGGAGCAGTCGGCGCAGGATTTCGAAGCACTCCATCATCGGGGGCAAGAATCTCCATCCCAGCGCGCGCAGCGACTTGACCTTGGCAGCGATCACCATGGTGTTCCATAGCGACCCCTGACTCAGCAACCACTCGGCTACAGCTTGGACCAGCTTTTCGTGGAACCCTTCGACTTGCGCCGCCGCGCGGAACACAACGTTTTCCGAACCGTTGCCCATCACGGCTGCCCGATGGGGAGAGGATTCGATCCAGCCATAATCGGTCTCCGGACGGCTGGGGACCGCGCCCAGCAAAATGAACCGATCCGCAAGCCGCCTAACGAAGGCGATCCCGGGTCCCTCAAAGGCGCGCCGGGGATACGATTGCAAGCGAATCGGGACGAATAACGTTGCCACGGAAGCCGAATCGGGCGATAATTCCCAATGGAATGAATCTCGTTGTACATTCAGGCGGTCGCGTCGGGGGTCGCCGTCCACTTACGCAAAGGGAGAAGCCATGAACACGAAACATCGCGGATTTACACTGATTGAGCTGCTGATCGTCGTGGCGATCATCGCGATCCTGGCCGCCATCGCGGTGCCGAACTTCCTGGAGGCGCAGGCGCGCGCCAAGATCACCCGGACCAAATCCGACATGCGTACCCTCGCCAACGGCTATGAGGCCTATCGGATCGATAACGGCGACATTCCCAGCCTGGGGCGCTATGGTCCATATTACCTTAAGTTTGAACCCAATACGCCACCAGGGGTCCTGGGCCATCTTCTGACCTCTCCCATCGCATATCTTGGAGACATCCCGACCGACTATTATAACTCCAAGGCGCGCCATAGCTGGAATGGTCGAGCCGCCAACGTGAGCGTGGTGGTGACGGCCGTGCCCAAACAGGGGGATAGTCGGCAGTTTGCTGCATTCCTCCCCTTCATCCCCTGGCCCGGCCTCCACGGCAAGATCATCCTGTATCAGTACGTCTTCGAAAGCGCCGGACCCAAACAAATCTGGTGGTCCGACGTGCCGGGCGGCTTCCACCAAGCCCTCTACGACCCAACCAACGGCACCGTCAGCGCCGGCAACATCATGTATTTCGACGCCTGGGGTTTCGGGACGGGCTACGGCGAACCGGGCCGATAGGCTCGTGTCCTCTTGAGCTCGGCACCGGGTTCGGTGGGGATGTTGCGATTCGAGCTTCTCGTTCGTCCCATTGCCCCGGCCGGCACCTGGTCATCGCCGCGCTTACATCGACGCCATGACCGGCCCGGAGGGGATTGGCGCGCTAGGCATGCGCGGATGAAAAGCGGGCGATCTTCTGGCTGACCAGTCGTTCGAAATCCTTGTACGGCAGGTTGATGAGCATCGTGTGCGAGCCCGCGTTGAACGCGATCTCGTCGTCCTCGGTCAGGCTTTGGTCGGAGTAAACCTGCATGTCGTAAAAGTTTCCGAAGGGGGGCATGGCGCCCACTTCGCATTCGGGGAACATATCGCCGAACTCCCGTTCGTTGGCCAGCTCGGCTTGCTGCACACCGGCGGTGCCTTTGAGTAAACCGAAATCGACCAGCTTGGGGGCGGGCAGGACGGCCATCGCCATTTTGCCGTCCAGCTTGAGCATGACGGCCTTGGCCAATTGCTGTCCGGGAATATGAGCGCTGGCCGCGACTTCCTGGGCGGTGAAGGCGGAGGAATGGATGATCGTGACGTATTTGATCTGATGGCCGTCTAGGAACTCGATGAGCTTGGTCACCGGCATGGCGGTCTCCTTCTCTTCCTGAGTGGTCTTGTTCGCGTTGCCGCTCTCATATAATGAATGGCTTCCCCCTACAAAATGAGACCTATGTTACCCGATTTGCCATCAACGTTCTCGCGTCCGCGATGGCCATGCGGGATTTCCCCACGGCGAGGGACTCCACCGCATGACTGGACCCCGCCGCTGGGCAGAGCGTCTGCATTGCGACGCATGTCGACCCGGTAAGGAATTAAGCGGGCACTCCCTCTTCTTTTTGCCGCTCCTTCTTGATGACTTTCACCAGACCGGAGATTTCACCGGCGAAGAGTTCCAGCAGATCATCCAACGTGATGATGCCGATTAACTGACCCGATTCATCGACCACCGGCAGGCGGCGGACGCCTTTGCGACGCATGAGCTGAACGGTCTCGTAGACCCCCATGTCCTCGCGGGCACTGGTGATGGGGACGCTCGTCACGTCGTTGACACGCAACGTCTCCGCTTCTTTGCCCTTGGCCACCACTTCGATGACGATGTCGCGATCGGTCAGCAACCCGACCGGGACCCCCCTGCCATCAGTTTCATCGACCACGACCACGTCGCCCATGTGATGCTCGCGCATGAGCTGGGCCGCCTCCCGGATGGTTGTACTGCGATAAGCAATCACCACGGTGCGCATGCAAAACTCACCGATTGACATGATACCCTCCTACTCCGCGCGGTACAACGGCCATCGCAACACTCACCCGCTGGTTTAAAGCAATAAGAAGGCCAAGGACTGGACTTGGCCCATCAGGATGATCGATTCAGTCCGGCCCGTGGGTTTGCGCTCGGAAGGCTCCGGTTGGGGACGGTGAGATCGAAAGTCGGACATGTTCAAGGCTGATGATTGATACAACAACGACGCTCGTACGGTCATCTCATGCAACCACCGTTGCATGTTGCGTTGCATTTATCGGATCCCGCCACCGCGTGGATCGGGGCAGCTTATGATTGATTAGAGCGGGGAGAATCAGTACCTTGGCGCATAGAATCCGTCTCCTCGCGGAGACTTCCCGGTTTTGTGCATGGAGGGCGAGATGAGAGCATTCGGATACGCGCGGAACTTCGAGCAGGACGTGGAAGGCGCCGACGGCCTTGTCGAACAGAGACGCTTTATCAAGGAATACGCCCGCGGCGAGAAGATCGAAATCGTGCAGTGGTTCGAAGACACCTACACCGAAACCGAGACCTTCCCGCCGGGATTCAAAGAAATGATCGCCGAGGCCAACGGCGTGCGGACGGTGATCGTCGAGGACCTGAACCGTTTGGGTTTGCGACCCGATGACCGGACATTGCTGATGACCGAGCTGGCGTCCCTGGACATCACGCTGATCTGCGCCGCGACCGACGAGTACGCCACCCAAGGGGATATGGAATAAGCTCCCCGTCCTCTTAGGTCCATCGGATTCGAGAATAAAGGGCACGCGGGGCGCCGGGTGTCAGTCTTTGCCCAGACGCGCCGCCAGCGCGTTGTAGAGCCAGGCGAAGACGGCGCCCCCGATAGACCCATCGATCAGAGCCCACGCGAGCCCGATCAGGCTCCCCACGGGACTGATTTTATAGCCGCGATAAACCTTTCCCAACAGCGTGATCTCATCGGTGGTGCCGTCGAAAAAGATGATCCACCATGTGGCCCCGAACAGGGCGATGCCCCACAGCAAACCGCAGGTCAACGCAAAGGCCCTGACGTTCAATTTCATTATCAATCGCTCCTAACGTTTCGTTCGGCTAGAGCAACCAAGCCACGCCGACGCCATGTTCGCGCTTATTGGAACAGGCTCCAACTCGACCGGGTCGCGCTGTCAGGCGGCCGGGTGGGGGTGAAGTAGGAGACGGTCAGCCGGGGACGCTGGCCATTGCACGCTTCGCCGGAATCAGATGAGTAATAGCACACGATCGTCCCGCCGAGCTCCGTCTCATCACCGATGACGATCCAGCCGTGATTCGGCGCCGCGCCGTCGATCCAAGCCTGCGCGTCGCTCTGGTCGAACAACCCCGGTGCCCACGTGCTGACCACGCGCACGCGGTAATCGGCACCGCTGGGGACCGCCGGGACGCGCACGGGGCTTACGTCCTTGCCGATGGGATGCCAACCAAACCCCAGATCGGCCACCCGCTGACCGGCCGTCCACAGTTCCAACGCGACGCCCGTCCCCGAGGTCGCCGGGTTGGTCTGCCAGTGGACCGTTTACTCGGACTCGGCCAGCCACGTCTCGCCGCCGTTGGGCCAGATCACCAGCACCGCCCCGCCGGTGATCGTCAGCGGCGCGTCGCTGTCGTCAAACAGCTCGGGCGCCCACATGCTGACGACACGCACGCGATAATCCTCGCCGAACGGGACCAGCGGCAGGTAAACCGCAGCGGCGCCCCGACCTTCGGGATGCCAGTCATACCCCAACACCTCAACCCGCCTCAGATTGTTCCACAACTCGATCCGCACCACCTGCCCGGCCTCCGCGACGAGACCCCACGCAACATCAATCACCGTGTTCCCCATCAGCGCCTGACCGCCGTTGGGCAAGATGAGCTGGATGGGACCGGTTAGGGGCGGGGGCGTTGGTGCGGATGTCGGCATGGGAGAGGGCGTCGGCTCGGGCGTGGGAGTCGGTTCTTGAGTCGGCGTTGGGGTTGGAGAGGTGGAGGGGTCCGTGAGATTGTTTTCGAACCATTTAAACGGAAGCACATCCAACGCACGTGGGAATCACGTCAAGATCACCATCCGAATCCAAGTCGGCAACTGATACGCTGTAGGGAGCCCCTTTGTCGGAACCAAAAATAAGACGACGGTGAAACAGTTGGGTCTCCTCATCGTTTTCAAGCCAGGATATTTCGTCTTCTCCCCAAGAAGCTGAAACGACGTCGGTATCTCCGTCTTCGTCCAGGTCGGCGCCCACCACGCGTCTCATGACCACGGAGTCAGGTATGCCGCGAAGCGCGAAGTTCGGCGGTGGATCTCCAATGTTTACAAGCAAAGTCACATTATTATCGAATGATCAAGTGAGAATATCTAAATCATTATCATTGTCGAAATCTACCGGGTAGATGGAAATGGGCGATGAGAATGCACCGACGACTTGAAAGTGTTGCCTAAAAAACGGGATCCTTTCACCATTATTCTCGTACCAAGTGAAAGTCTTCCCGGAGGACGAAAGGACATCCAGATCGCCGTCATTGTCGAAATCCGCGGGAAACACGAAATAGGCTTTAAAAGCAGATGCCGTAACGGTTCGCGAGGAAAGGTTCGGCGGGGATTCGCCATCGTTCTCGTACCATGCAATTCTACTGTCATCCGGGGAGACGGATAAAATATCGATGTCGGAATCTCCGTCGAGATCGGGAAAAGCAATAGACTGAATGTTCAATTGGGGAGTTTCAATATTGTAAAAGGGAAAGCAATCAGGAGCCCCGCCATTGTTCTCGAACCAAACCATGGCGTTGCCTTCCGCATTAACCACTGTGATGTCTAGGTCGGCGTCTCCATCTAAATCCGCCGTGGAGATGGATCGAACCTCTCCAATATTTGATGAGATATTGGAACGCTCAAAAGACGGAGGGGAGCCACCCATATTCTCGTACCAACTGATACCAGGCACAAAACGCTCGCCAATGATGATATCGATATCGTTATCCCCATCGAGGTCGGCTGGATGGAGCGCTCGAATTTGAATCGCGGCATCAAACAAACGTACTGTGAATGGTAAGGGTGGTGGGGGCTTAGATTCATGCTCATGCCATGAAATAAAGCCGTTTGGAGGTGAACCTGAGATCAAATCAAGGTCGCCATCAGCATCCATGTCGACGGTGAAGATGGACGTCACGATCGCGTCCGGACTCACCAAAACATTCGACTCAAATCCGGTCGGAGTCAGTCCGGTATTCCTGTGCCAAACGATTCCACTCATCCGAGCCGAAGTGGAAACCATATCGACGTTTCCGTCAAAGTCGAAGTCCACCGGGATGATGGAACCAACATCGGTGGAAAAGCGGTTGAACGGCGGACGGTTAAATACGGGACCACCCAAATCTTCGTTTATGAACCAATAAGCCCAAGGATTAATTCCCGTAACCGCCGCAATATCGATCCTTCCGTCTCCACTAAAATCAGCCGCGACCACCGAGACCGGTCCGCTGATTGATGTTGAGACAATGTCAGGATCGAACCGTGGAATCCCTCCTCCGTCATTTTCAAACCACGTCACCACATCATCGCCCGACGACGCCATGATGACGTCGAGGTCGCCGTCGTTGTCGAGGTCGCCCGTCGTGACGTCTTCGGGCGTGACGAAGGAGGTCGTGATCGTGCGGGAGGTGAACGCGGGAGTGGGTTGGCCCTGGTTTTGGTGCCAGGCGGCCTTGTTATCGCCGGCCAAGGCCGTCAGGACGTCGATCGCGCCGTCGCCGTTGAGGTCGGCCGCGACGACCGCCCTGGTTGTGATGACGTGGCGGGTAAACTCGGGCGCGGCGCCGCCGCTGCTCTCGTACCAGGAGATCGTGTTGTCGCCGATCGAGGCCGAGATGACGTCCTGGTCGCCGTCGCCGTCGCCGTCCAGGTCGGCGGCAACCACGTCGCTGGCCCCCAACGCCTCGGTCGTGATGACGTGCTCCTAGAACGAAGCGGAGGTCGCGGCGCCCTTCTCCGAGGCCGCCGAGCCCTCTTCGCCCGCCCCGGCCCAAGCCGAGGCCGCGATCGACCCGGCGGCCAACGCAAGGGTCAACGCCACGGAATCGTTCACTCGCGAAAAAACACGGGGGGCGGCCCGCATCAAGCGGTGGATGGTGCTCATCGGCCGGTCCTAGACACTTGGGAGTTCAGGTAAGGCTACGGTTATCGAAACCTGAACCGACAGTATAGGACATCTCCGACCCCTCCGCCCACGGAAAACCCGATCTTTTTACGATCCCCGCGCCCGCCACCTCCCCGGGCCGGTTCACAAACCGCCCGTCGCCGGATCGAGGTCCCCTCCCCCGCCCCGGTTTCGTTCACGCCGGAACCTCGGCAAGCTCCACGCCGGACGCATTGGCTTGTAAATTCACGCCAATCTGCGCATCATGTAAGCAACCCGAAGGCAACGTTGGGATGCTCGCGGTCCGGTTTGAGCATTAAGGGAACCTTTAAGAATCCGGTTTGCAATCGTCCCTACGGGACTCCAATTCGTTATTGGTTTGATTTCCCGCCACTTGCGTGGCGGGCTGAATGCAATCGTCCCTGCCGGGACTGACTCATTAGGGGCGCCCCTCGGGTCTGCGCATCGCCCATCATCGGAAAGCCTCATGGCCGAGACTCTGCCCCCGTGTTCCTCCACCCGACTCTGCATCGGGGTCCTTGTCGCGACCTACCTGGCTCTCTACGGCCCCAACCTCGTCGGCTTCGCTCCGGCCGGCGGGGATATCGTTAACCAGTACCTGCCTTACCAGCAGATCATCCGCGACGCGATCCGCCAGGGCCACGCCCCGTTGTGGAACAGCATGACGTTCTGCGGGCGGCCGTTGATGGCCGATATCCAGGTCGGCGTGCTCTATCCGCCCAACTGGCTGCACTGGATCCTGCCGCTGCCAGTCAGCTTCGGGCTGGTGTTGGCGCTGCACGGGGCGTGGATGATGCTGGGTTGTTGGTTGCTGGGGCGGCATTGGCGACTCGCGCCGGCGGCCGCGGCGTTGGGGACGGTGCTTTATAGCGCCGCGCCGTTTTTCACGCTCAAGCTTAGCCAGGGGATCATCCTGTTCATCTACGTGGGGGCTTGGTGGCCGTGGTTGGCGCTGTTGACGTCGCGGCTGATCGGGCGGCCGTCTTTGCGCGCGATGGCGTTGCTCGCCCTGGCCCTGGCCGGGTCGCTGCTGGCCGGGTCGCCTCAGTTGACCTATTACGGTTGGTTGATGTGTGTGGCGTTGGGGTTCGGGTTGACGGTCCTGAATCCCAATCCCGGCGGCGACAGACCCGAGACGAACCCAGCCCCCGGCGCGGTCGGGCGGCTCTCTTGGCTGGCGTGCTCGTTTATCATCGCGCTGGGTTTGACGGCCATTCAGACGTTTCAAACTTATTTCTTCATCGACGCTTCGTTTGCGCGCGAGAGCGGGGCTTCGTGGGAATACGTCACCGATGGCTCGCTCCTGCCGCGTCTGCTGTGGTTGCTGATCAATCCCGGTTTCCTCGGCATCGGTCATACGGAGGGGGCGGTTTATTGGGGGTCGCGCCTGGACTTCGCCGAGGCCGCTTTTTATGCCCCGCTGTGGGTCAAGGTGCTGCTGCTGCCGCTGGCTTTCATGCTCTTCGCGCACGTTAAGAATCGGAGGCCGGGCAACGGGTCGGCCATCGAGGATGATACGTGGCGACTTCATCGACGACTGGCATGGCTTGCCGTCCTGGCGATGGTTTTAGGGCTGTTGCTCGCGCTGGGCGGACACTCGCCTTTGTTCCGGCTGTTTTATGAATTTGCGCCCGGATTCAATCGCTTCCGCGTCCCTTCGCGATTGATGACGTTTTTCTTTGCCGGCGAGGCCTTGCTGGCGGCGTTGGTTCTCAACAGGCTGATCACCGACGGGGCGATGTCGAGCGTGCGCGGACGTTGGTGGCTCCCTGTCGGCGCGGGTTTCGCGCTTGTGCTTCTGTGGAGTCTCTTCCTGATGAGAAGGGATCTGTTCTGGGCGGTCGAATACAACCCGATCTACATCCGAAGCCGAGGGCAGGGGACCGGGATCATGAATTATCGGGACTGGTCCGCGCACAATCTGTGGCTGGGACTTCGAATCACGCTGGGAGTAGCCGCGGCCGGCTTACTGTTGTGGGCCTTGGGTGGCGGT
This sequence comes from Candidatus Sumerlaeia bacterium, assembly GCA_963580245.1. Lineage (GTDB taxonomy): Bacteria > Sumerlaeota > Sumerlaeia > MVZB01 > MVZB01 > CAUZJO01. The sequence goes on from CAUZJO010000030.1 coordinate 30,181, forward strand.
CGGGGCCGGGGCGGCATGAGTAGACGGCGAGAGTGGTGGGCGGCGGCCGTTCCGGCAGTCGCGGCGGTCGAGTTGGTCCTGCTCGCGTTTCCGTTCCAGAAACTCACCTCCGCGACGCGTTACGCTCAGACATACTACACCGAAACGGAACTGACGCGCGCACTGAAGGAGACGCACCGGGACGGACGCACGCTGTGGCTCGATGACGTTGTGGACTGGCGCGTCGACGAGAACCAACCCGAGGTCCTCCCCAATCGCATGGTAATGCAGGGCCTGCCCGAAGCTCGCGGTTACGACCCCGTCAACTCACGCTGGATCGGGGCATGGTTCAACCTGCTGGCCGGTAATCCGGTGGAGAAGCTGCCGGGCGGGTTCATGTTGATCGGCGACGTGACCCGTCCCGCCTGGCTAACACTCATGGGCGTCGAAAGCGTGATCAGCTATCAAGACCTCTCGCAGGTCACGGGGCTCAAGTTCGAACGGCGCTTCCCCTTCCCCGGGGGAAGGACGTTGGGGTTGTGGAGCAACGAGCTGTTCCGCGGGATGGCCTTCGCCGCTCCCGGCCCGCGCGTCCCGGATTCGCCAAATCTCCAGGGTTGGACCGCCGAACTCATTGTTTCTTACCACGCGGCCAAAGCCCCCGCGACCGACCCGCTCGCCGCCATCGCGATCCACCCCGCGTCGCTGGGTCCCGGCCCTCCCCTCGCCCAAACCGTCGATGAACGGTTTCGCGTCACGGCCCAATCCGAACCGAGTGCTCCCAACCGTTTCGCCTACGAAGTTGACTACCCCCAGCGCGCGTTGCTCTGTTTGAGCCAGAGCGCTTACGGCGGCTGGGGCGTCAAGATCGACGGCCGACATGCGCCCCTGGGCCGACTCAGCGGCGTGTTCCTTGCCGCCGCCATCCCCGCCGGGCGCCACGAGGTGGTCTTCGAGTTCATTCCTCAAGGGCTGGTGCTCGGACGATGGATCAGCTTCTTCACCGTGGTGCTCTTGCTGTACGGATTGGCGCGGCAATGGATGACACGCCCACCAAATGTGAACAAACCCCGCCAAGACATGGACAAGGCCGAACAGGAGAAGTCACCGGAGACCTCGGGCTGATCCAAATAGTCATGAGTCCAAGGCTTCCCTATGCTTACTGAGACGGAGGACGCTCTGAGTGGTCGGACGCGGCGGAAGTGCAATGCCCCGCGCGGCAACCGGTTGCGCCGGGTGCATCTCACGGATCCGCGAGATGCACCCATTGTCGGCCAGGGGCACAAATCAAATCCGTCCTCATCCTCGACCCCGCAGGGGTCGAATGTGAGTAGCCGTGGGCGTCAACCCACGGTTCGCGGGCCCAAAATTGCCGCAATCCTGAAAGGGTTGAATCGTAACGTGAGGCGGCCTGTTCGACCCCTCCAGGGTCGTGATGTCTTGGGGCCCCCATGTCCAGGGGTTGACACCCCTGGCTATTCAAATTGCTCCCCTTCAGGGAGCCAAAGAACTGACTTGTGCTACCATCCCGCGAGTGCATCTCAAGGATCCGTAAGATGCACCCGGTTCCGCCATGAAGCCGCAATCGCCATTTTATCGTTTCCCGCTCCGTGCTATCCTGATCAGAGCGTTAAGGGGCACTTATGTTTCTTCACTTGGATTGCAAGCACTACCGTGGGGATCGGCCTTGCCGATTTCATCGCCTTTGCGAGGGTTGCCCGCATTATGCCCCCCTCGGCCCGCGCGTGCTGATTATCAAACTGGGTGCCCTGGGCGATGTGGCGCGGACCAGTTGCCTGTTGCCGGGGCTGGCGGCGCGGCCCGAACCGCCCCATGTGACGTGGGTCACATCCCCATCGGCCCTGCCGCTCGTCCAGCGCATGCCGGGGGTCGACCGGGCGCTCGTCTTCAAACCGGCAACCTTCATGCAATTGGAGAACGAGCAATTCGACACGGTGATCAGCCTGGACAAGGAACCGGCCCCGTGCGCCTTGGCGATGCGAGTGAAGGCCGAGGAGCGGTTGGGGATCGGTCTGTCGCGATACGGGACCGTTTACCCCATGAATGAGGAATGCGGCTATTATTTTCGGTTGGGCCTCGATAACGACGAGAAATTCCACGGCAACCAAAAGTCGTATCAGCGACTCATCCATGAGGCCCTAGGCTGGGATTACCAGGGCCAGGGCTATGCGCTGGAGCTCAAGCAGGCTGAACGATTGGAGGCCGAACGGCGCTTAGCAGAGTGGGGCGTTCCCGACGGGACGCCGCTGATCGGCCTCAGCCCCGGCACCGGCACGGTTTATGCCAACAAGGCCTGGCGCGAGGCGGGTTACATCGAGCTGGTCGCCCGCCTGGGGCGCCGGGATCGGGGCCCGTGCTTCTTGTTGCTCGGCGGACCCGATGAACAGGAACTGCTTGATCGGATCGCGAACGGATGCTCAAGCGAGCACCTCTTCAAGTGCCCCGCCGGCCCTCCGATCGAGCTGTTCGCAGCACTCATCGAACGATGCGCGGTGGTTATATCCGGCGATACGCTGGCCATGCATCTGGCCGTCGGCCTGGGGCGGCGTTCGGTGGCGATCTTCGGGCCGACCTGTCACCAGGAAATCGACTTGCAGGGCCGGGGCGAGAAAATCGTCACGCCGATCGAGTGCTCGCCATGCTATCTGCGCCAGTGCGACAAATCGCCGACATGCCAAGACATGGTCCCGGCCGAGGTGGTCGAGGCCGCCGTCACGCGCCAACTCGCCGAGGCCGCCAAACCGGGTCGGGAGCCCGATCCAAAGCATGCGATCCAGACATAGGGCCGTCCATCATGCCGGTTATGCCAAGGTTCGGCGATGAGACAAAGCAGAGGGAAAGATACGCCAGTGGGAGAACAGAGTGAGGCAGAACGCCACCTTTGCCGCTTGTGTGGTCCTAGTCCTGCGCGTCGTGACCCTCTTGGTCCTCTGGGGTCGCCCGGACGATTCTAACGTTCTCCAGGTCATCCCCGGTGAGGTCGTCACCAACGCCATCGGTATGAAACTACGGCGTATTGAGCCAGGGTCGTTTATGATGGGGTCGAAGAGCGGCGACGGGATGCCGGTTCGCAGGGTTACGATCACGGAACCGTTCCACATCGGCGTTCATGAAGTTACCCAGGCTGAATACGAGCAGGTGATGGCAAAGAATCCCGCGCGATACAAGGGTGCGAATCTACCCGTAAACACGATTTCCTGGGACGAACCGGAGCAGTTTTGCCGGAAACTCTCGGAAATGGAGCCGGAACGAACTTATCGTCTTCCGACCGAGGCGGAGTGGGAGTACTGTTGCCGGGCAGGATCGACGACAGATTACTATTGGGGCGACGAGTTCGACAAAAGCTATGCATGGACCGAGGAGAGTTGGGGGAAGCTCTTGCTTTCCAGGCGGCTTCGGCGCTTCGCCTGGCGTTACTTCACCCCCGACTCTCAACCGAGGCCGGTCGGCTCCTTGCGTCCTAACGCCTGGGGGCTTTTCGACATGAGTGGCAACGTGGCGGAGTGGTGCGCGGATTGGGTTGGCCACACTTCCTCAGGTCCGACGATCAATCCCACCGGCACTCCTTTGGGTGTGTCGCGCATCATTCGTGGTGGGAGCTGGAGGTACGGTGGGAGGTCCTCCCGATCGGCGTCAGCCAGCATCAACACGCCCGACCAGCGAAGAAGCCACGTCGGCTTCCGTGTCGTCTGCGTTCCCTCGGTGCAATCTCGGATTCCATCGAAGGCAACCCCAATCGAAGAGCAGAGGGGCAGAGAGCGCCGAGCGGGAATTGGGAAACAATGAAAGGAGCGCTTATGTCGGATATTCGATCGCGTGTCGCGAGAGGTCTGTCGTGCGGGCTGGGTATGCTCGCCCTGCTGGTCTTCGCAAGCTGCGCCGCGAGGCTTGGAGATGGAACCGAGACCTTCTCCGTCCCCGCGCCGACCGAGCCGAAGGGAGATCTCAAGGACCTCGAGATCGACCTGCTGAAACGCCGCCTGGCCGATTCGCAGGAAAAACACAAGAAGGAGAAAGTCGCGCGGCTCGTTTACCAGACGCAGGTCGAGGTCGCCGCCCTCCGCGGCATGCTCCCCCACGAACCGGTCACCCACGAGAAGTTGACACCCGAGGTCCTCGACCATTTGGTCAAGGATTCGTTCGAACGGCAATACCCTGGTCGCTCGCTCGATTTGAGCGTCTGGCTCTACGAGGTGTTCGGCGCGCTCCCTGCCGGGACCGATATCATCGCGTTGCTGCGCGACCTGCTGGGCGAACAGGCCGCCGGCATTTATGATCCCCACAGCCGAAAATTATACGTCAGCGAGGATTACAAGCTCGATTCGACCATGGGGCGGATGGTGCTTGCCCATGAAATCCATCACGCGCTGCAAGACCAGAACTATCACCTGCTGGAGATGGGGATCGAGGATGAACAGAACGAGGACCTCTCGATGAGCCTGCTGGCGATCATCGAGGGCGACGCCACGCTGCTGATGAGCGAACACATGATGCGCTACGGAAACCCGATGGGCTTCTTCGCCGACCTGCCCGGGTATTTCATGATGGACCAAGGCAAGTTCAACGCCGCGCCACCGGCTATTCAGAAGGAGATGCTCTTCCCCTACCTCGAAGGGAGTAACTTCTTCACGCAACTGGATGGGCGAACTCGGCGGCGGCCCGAATCCGATCCGAACTCATTCGAAATCCCCGATCCTAGCTGGCGCAACCAAGTCTTCGAGGACCCGCCCGTCTCGACCGAACAGATCCTGCACCCCGAAAAGTACCTCGCCGGCGAGCAACCGGCGCCGGTCGAGGCGCCACCGGTTCCCACGAGCGGCGATTCTTACCAGACGGTCGTCGGCGAGTTCGGCATCGCCGTGCTCCTGGCGCCGACCCTCGGCGACCCCGCGGCCAAACGGGCGGCCGCCGGCTGGAACGGCGATCGACTACTCATCACCGAAAACGCGGAGGTCACGCATCGCACCCTCCATTGGATCACGCGCTGGGACAACGCCCCGGACGCCGGCGAATTCCTCCAAGCCCTCGCCGACGCCTTCGAGCAACTGCTCGGCGAGGACCTGATATGGGCCATCGACAACCCCAACCGCACGGGCCGGACCGACGAGGCCACCGTCGAACTGACCCGCCCGGCCGAGGATACCGTGGCGCTGCATGGAACGTTTCAGATCCAAAGGGAGCAATAATGGAAACCGTCTTCATCCTTGGCGCGGGCGCCTCAAAAGAAGCAGGCGGTCCACTAATATCGGACTTTATAGATAAGGCCGAAAAACTTTACCGCGTCCAACTTAGACATGATAAAAATGTGAGCATACATTTCGAAGACGTATTCAATGGCATAGCCGAGCTTTCGGGCGTGTTTGCAAAATCAAATATAGACCTGGATAACATCGAAACATTATTAGGCATTATTGAAATGGCATATCTAATCGAGAATTTCGGGAAAAGAGATTTAGAACCAATATAACGTTTGCGTAACTCGTTGATCATATTGATAGTCAAGACCTTGTCACACAGCATAGGATTTGACGTCGATGACAAACACCGCATACACGCGCCACAAATTTACACCCATATTTCCCATTTGAGAAATAGAAAGTCATGGTATAATTTTTCAAATGGCCGATGAATAAAGGCTGAAATCGATGTTCGAGCAGCAAGAGTTGAGAGATCTGATGGGTGAGAGCAAAAAAGAGGCCTTGCGGGTCCAGTTTGACCCCAGAGTGAAGATGGAATTCCACGGCGAAAGCTGACCAGTGATGGTGGCCTGATTGTTTACCGAGAGCTGGATGAGGTGTTGGGATTGACAATTCTGGCCGAGGAAGTTCTTCAGGATTCGCG
>CAUZJO010000031.1:0-35708 GCA_963580245.1 Candidatus Sumerlaeia bacterium
AAGCAAATGATCAACCTGGCCGATGCTATCTGACATCGTTTCTCGCTCAGGCTCGCATTAGCTCGCTCAATCACCCCATGCCGCAATGGAATCTACTCGAGGCTAAACGAGCTTAACCCGACCGGAACGTAAAAGATTGTTGCCGCCAGGATGTCGTAATCATCTCCGATAGTATTCAAAAGCGTGTCGTCATTCGAACGCCAAACAGCGACCCAGTTTCCCGAACCGTCCGTTGCGAGATCTGGGTCACCGTCTCTCCCTGAGTCAGGACCGGCCCCTGAGTCAGTATCGGCATTGAAGTTCAGCTTGGCGGCGGGGCTCCATGTAATACCGTTATCGTTCGAGAATGAGAGCAGAATGTCAAAATCGTCTCCGATTGTATCATTCAAGTTGTCGTCGGACACCCAAACCGCAATTAGATTCCCTTGACCATCGGATACGAGAGCCGTGATACAGTCATCCGGACCGTCTGTTGTCGCATTGCTGTTTAGATGGGCCGGGGCACTCCAGGTGGCACAATTATCCGTCGAACGCGCGAACAATACATCCCGACCCGAATCAATAGTGCAATCTAGATTATCGTACGAACACCAGGTCGCTATATAATCTCCATTCCCATCTATAACTAAAAGTCCACCTTGGTCATCACCACAGTCCGTAGTGGCATTCGTATTAACCGGAGCGGCAGGCGTCCAAGTGGCGCCGTTATCCGTTGATATTGTACGCAAAATATCCCCATCAAACCCGATTGTCCCGTTGCAGTTCTCGTGGATGACGTTCAGCGGCGAGGGGTAAATCTCCTCGGTTGTGGAGTTCTTGGCGGCGTACGCCATGTAGACGCTCCAACCATCCGGGACCACGCCGGTGGCTGCGCTGCCATCAGGGCCGTCGTAGTCGACCGTGCTGGCCGCCCAGTTGGTTTGCCCGGACTTGATCCACTTGAAGCTGCCGTCGGTGTCGAGTCTGAAGGTGACCGGGTTAGCCGCATTGGAGACGTCGAAGTCGAAGGGCGCGCCGTAGCCGCCGCCTGTCGTCCAGCCGCGGATCTTGAACGCCGTACGCCTCAAGGACGTATTGCCGTCGTGGTCGATCTGGCTGCCGACCCACAACAAGTTGTGGTGCGGGAGCGTGGATTCGCCGGAGGTGAAGTTGGCCTTAATGTAGGCACCGATGCCCAGCCCCGACTCGGCCAGGTCCATGTCCTCGACCACGTAGTGGCGGACCGCGACTCCGTTGCCGGGGCGGTTGAACTGCCACTGGCCGCCGGAGCACAGCGGCGTCGTCTTGACAACCTCGGCTTCGAAGCCCTCCAAAAACGCGCTTGGTAGCCCTGTGTCTTCGGCGATTTCGACGTTGACCGGTTCGTGGACAATCTCATAGCCCGGCAGCGGGCTGGGGAGGACGCCGTCCGAGCCATCTGTCGAACCGATGCTGGACAATAATGCGACCCATCTTCCCAGGCGGTCGGTGACTATATCTGCGACACTATCTCCCTGAATGCCATCGCTCGGTGCGTTTGAATTGCAGACCGAGGGAGCGGTCCAGGAAACACCGTTGTCGGAGGAGCGAGTTACGAATACGTCGGCGTCCGTGCCAATGTTTCCTCCTAAATTCTCCTTGGATTGCCATTTGGCAACCCAATTCCCATTACAGTCCGTTGTGATCCTTGGAAACGCGTCATCGCCGGAGTCACCGGCCCCATTCGTGTTTAGCAAAGCCGGATCGGACCACGTTAAGCCGTCGTCAATGGACCGGGAGAATAAGATATCCTGGTCAGTCCCAATATCCGTGCCAGCCAGAGCTGCCTCCGTAGACCGCCAGGTGACGATCCAAACCCCCTTCCGGTCTGTCGCCATCTCGCAGAATTCGTCGGCACCCGAATCGGAACCCGCGTTCGAGTTGAGCGGTGCCGCAGGACTCCAGGTGTCGCCATTGTCGGTTGAGCGAGAATAAAGGATGTCCCGGTCTGACCCGATTGTTCCCCCAAATGTATGTTCGGAAAACCAAATGACAATCCAAACGCCTGATCCGTTTGTTTCGATTGTCGGCTCCAAATCGTTTGCTGAATCCGACGCGGCATAGTCATTCAAGGAGACCGGTTCCCCGAAGATAGGAGTGGCTAGCACGTTCGGGCATCCGACGGCAAGGTGAAAACCCAGGAATACCCCTAGAATAACGAGCCATTTTAGCGGCTCCCCTCCCCCTCGAACATGGCAGGGATAATTACACATTTTCTTGCCCTCCTTGGACAAAGTGTTCTGCCCCACAGACCATGAAGTGGGAATGACAATGAACTCTTACTTTTAAAAGTCTAGATGATTCATATTCAAATGTTAGGAAAAAAATTTAAAAGTATGAAGTCATGAAGATCGGAAGCACCCCTCACGCCCGCCAACCCGCGCGGCTGAGGCGGCGGTCCAGGTCGTAGGCGGCGCTGATCAGGCCCATGTGGGTGAAGGCTTGTGGGTAGTTGCCGAGGTGTTCGCCGCGGGGGCCGAGTTCCTCGGCGTAGAGGCCGAGGTGGTTGGCGTAGCCCAGCGCTTTCTCGAAGAAGAACCGCGCCTTCTCGACGTCGCCCGCTCGCGAGAGGCACTCGACGTACCAGAACGAGCACATCGTGAACGTCCCCTCTTCGCTCTCGAAACCGTCGTGTGCGGCCTCGCCGATTTTGTAGCGATAGACCAACGAGTCATCGACCAGGTCCTCCTCGATCGCCCTGAGCGTCGAGAGCCAGCGCGGGTCGGTGGGGCTGACGAACTTGACCAGCGGCATCAGCAGGCTGGCCGCGTCCATCGTGGTCGAGCCTCGATACTGAACGAAGGCCCGGCGGACGGGGTCCCAGAATTTGGTCATGATCTCGCGGTAGATGTCGTCGCGCACGACCAGCCAGCGATCCAGCGGCGCGGGGAACGAACGCCTTTGCGCCAGGCGGATGGCCCGGTCCACCGCCACCCAACACATCAGGCGCGAGTAGAGGAATTCCTGGCACCCGCCGCGCACTTCCCAGATGCCTTCGTCCTTGCGCCGCCAGTTGTCGCAGACCCAATCGACCAACCCGACCAGGTTCACCCACAGGTCATAATGGATCGGCTCGCCGTATTTGTTAAAGAGATACACCGAATCCATCAGCTCCCCGTAGATATCGAGCTGGAGCTGGTCGTAGGCCCCGTTGCCGATGCGCACGGGCGAGGAGCCGCGGTAGCCCTCGAGGTGGCCCAGATTCTCCTCGGTCAGCTTGTGGCGGCCGTCGAGGCCGTACATGATCTGCAGCGACCCGTCCTCGCGGGTTTCGAGGCAACGCGCTTCGATCCATTTCATGAAGGCCGAGGCTTCCTCGGTGTAGCCGAGCCGGATCAGGGCGTAGATCGTGAACGAGGCGTCGCGGATCCAGGTGTAGCGGTAATCCCAGTTGCGCTTGCCGCCGATCGCTTCAGGCAGGCCGAACGTGGGCGCCGCCACCAGCGAGCCGTGGGTTTGAGACGTGAGCATCTTGAGCGTCAGCGCGCTACGATTGACCACCTCGCGCCAGCGTCCCTGATAGCTCGAGCGCCCCAGCCAGCGGCGCCAGAAATTGACCGTCTCCTTGAACAGGTCCGAAACGTAATGCGGGGTCTCGGACGGCGAGGGCCGGTTCCTGGCCGCCGGTTCAAGGACGAACGGAACCGATTGGCCCGCCCGCAGGCAGAACTTGGCGACGACCGCGCCGTCAACCACCTTATAATCGACCGGGACGGTCAGCCGTAAGGCCGTGGCGTCGGGGCCGTTCGAGGTAAAGATGACCTCGCCCGGTTTCTGTTCGACTTGATGGTCGGCGCGGGCGTAATCGAAGCGCGGCTGGCAGATCATCTGGAAGTGGACCTCGCCGCGCACGGTCTTGGCGCGCCGGACGACCATGTGGCGATGCTCTTCGGTGCCGACGGGCATGAAATCGGAGATCTCGGCCACGCCTTCGTCGGAGAGGAAGCGCGTGAGCAGGATGTTCGATTCAGGGAGGTAGAGCTGCTTCTGGTGGGCGCCGTTGAGGACCGGGGCGATCTGGAACCGGCCCCCTTTTTCATGATCGAGGATGGCCGCGAAGATCGTCGGCGAATCGAAATGCGGATACGCCATGAAGTCGATCGAGCCGTCCATGCCAACCAGGGCGACCGTGTGCAGGTCGCCGATGATCCCGTAATTCTCAATGGGTTGATAGGTCATTGCGTGAGTTTCTCCGCAGGCGGTATCATGTTGACGGGCCGCGCCGGCCCTTTGTTCAGAGATAGCTTACGGATGGGTTCAGATACCAGCAAAATCGCCCGGCATGGCAGCTGATGCCCAGCGTGATGATCCACAGAATGATCAACGCAACGCGGTCCAGTCGTTCCTCCGTGTAGAGAAATTCACGGATGTCCTGGTGAAGATCCAGACCAGTTCAAAACAAGGATAATGGCTTTTGCGAAAAGTATGAACATCAGCCCCGACTATCTCCTTGCGACATTCATCGGGCGAGCGACCGTCGGTCCACGACTGAAGACGCTTGGGCGAAAACTCGCGCGCAAGACGGTTTCATTCATCAAAGATATAATCCCCGGCCCAGGCGCGGACGTCGTGGCCGTCGAGGATGTGGAAGTGGCGGACTTGCTTGAGATGGGCGGCGGAGAAACCGTGGAGCGGCAGGAAGATGATATGTTTGTGGTAGAGCTCGGCCAGTTGCTTGATCGAGGGGCGTGGCGGTTTTTTGGCCACGTAGGCGATGTAGTGGTCGGGTGAAAACAGGATCCCGGCGGCCAGGAGGGCCTCGGCGCAGGTCTTGATCTCGCCGCTCGGGCCAAGCGACCAGATATCGGGGATGCCCATGGAGGGGTAGATCGACAGGATGCCCCCGAACTCGGTGCGGCAGATGCGCGGGCCGACCACGTTCTCGCCCAGCGGCGTCGAGTAAAACGAGATGTCGCTTTCGTTCTGATGCTCGGCGTAGAGCGTCGTCTTCCACAGCGGCTCGAAATCAAGCGGCGAGTCCTCGAAGATGATCACCACCGCGCCGACCCGCCCCTGGGGTTGGGGCGTGGACTGGACGTAGAGCCGGCCGGTGTGCCAATTGCGCACGCTCTCGCGCACGTCCAGGCCGTCGAGCAGCGTGGTGCTGAATTCCTCGACCTGCTTGCGGTCTTCCGAGATGACTTGCAACGCGCGCTTGCGCGCGTAATCCATGAAACGCTCTTGGCGTTCGTCTTCGGGCGGCCATGAACAGATGCCGAAACGCATCGGTGCACGTTCCCACATCTCTTTCCACTGCTTGAGCAGTTCCTTGGGCGGGCGGCGGCGGAAACGCAGTTGGATGGTTGTGTGGGGCGGATGCTCCTGGCGGGGGAGGAGCCGGAACTTTTCCTCGCGCCCCTCGACGATGCCGCGGCCGTTGCGGATCTTGAACCGCCGCAGGCCCTCGGCTTCTTTTTCCTGGGGCGGATACGAGCCGGCCAGGTCCAGAACTTCATGGCCGTAATCGCCGTCGACGATCCCGCGCGCAGCGATGACGACTTCGTAACGATCGGGTCGCAGTTGACCCCGAATGAGGGCCAAGTTGCGCGTATATTGCAACAGCGACTTCCATTGCGTCAACGTGATCGTCTCTTTGTAGGTCTCCTGGTATGTCTGCTCGGCCTCTTTGAAGATCGTCATGATCGCGTCGAGTTTGTCGAACGCGGTTTCGCTCTCCAGCTCGAGGCGTTCACGGTCTTGCTCGAAAAGATAGGTGACGTAGGGGATCTCGCCGAGCAGATCGCCCAGGCTCGAAGGGGCGACATGCGCCAGCATCGCGCCGGGACGCCGGTCGATGATCGGCACGCCGCTGGGCTTGAGCAGCTCCTCGGGCAAGGGGACGTGGCCGCGCTCCAGGAGCCCGCGCACGCGGAGATAATGACCCATGCCCAGCACGCACAGCACCCGCTCATGCTCTCCGCCCAGGACTTGCAGGCGGCGCGCCATGTGATGCTCCCGCGCGAGCGAGAGATAATCGTCGTCGCGCGTGGAGACGTAGGGAGCCACCAGCCGCACGTATGCCTCCAGGCCGACCTCGTCGATCATCAGGTCATCGGGCAGCTCGCGAAACGGTTCCTGTAGGCCCGGCAGGTCCAGGTCAATCATCTCGACCGCCAGCCCGTGCTCGCAACCCAAGCGCGCCGCCTCGATCATCGCGTCGCACGGGTCGATCGGCACATACGCCAACTCGCCCTGGCGCCCTTCGTCCTCGAAGCAGACGGCCGAGACCTGCGGCAAGCGCATCACCCCGCGCACGATCCATTCGCCGAGCGTGGCCGGCAGCTCGACGGCGATCAAGTCGGGCCGCCACTCTAACGCCGCCCGCCGCACCGCCTCGGCGAACGTCACGCGGCGATGGACACACGGGACAAAGCGGATGTTCTGGAACGTTAATTCAGGGTTCATCGTGAGCCATGCAGGGTTCGTATTTTTCCGGCTGTTCCCAGCCAGTCACTAAGGGTTTTGCTCAAGCCGCAGGTGAGCGACGCCTCGGCGCGCGCAAGTTTCAATGATTGGACGCGCCCCAAACCGACCCGACTCGGACGAATGACCATTCAATCCGATCCCTGTTTCTACTCAATTAAACGAATAAAGCGCGCGCCGGGTCAAGCTTTCAGATAATTTAGATAGCCTTACGGATAGGCCTCGAGCCGCCCCTCGATCACCGAGCCAGAGTATGGCGCCTCGAGTCCACGCATCACCGCGCGTCGATCCACTCGGTGTCGGTGCAAACCGCATCCAAGGGCCGGTCCCAAGGATCGCGTGGGAAATCGTCGACGATTTGGGTGCTGAAGGCCAAGCCGATCGTTATCAATCGCGGCCGGCTGACTAACAAGCCGTCGTAATAACCGCCCCCATAACCCAACCGATAACCGTTGCGCGTAAAGAGCAGGCCCGGCGCCAAAAGGATATCGACCTGTTCCACGTCGATCACCTCGGGATGGACCCTCGGATCGGGTTCCAAGATGCCGTAATCCTTGTGACTACAACCCGCGGGGAAGCTATTGATCACGCGCAGTTCCAGCGAGTGCGGCTTATGGATCACGCACGGCAGCGCCACGCGCTTGTGTTGGGCGAGGAACTCTCGGATGAGCGAATGCGTTTCAACTTCGTGGTGGATGCTGGCGTAGGTGGAGATCACCTGGGCCGCTTCGAGTTCGGGCCGCGCAAAGAGCCGGCGATGGATGGCCCAGCAAGCCTTGCGTCGCCATTCCCGATCCAACTCCCGTCGCCGGGCGGCGGCCTGTCGGCGTAAGACGGCTTTTTCCGCGTGGTGGTCTTGCAAGGGGAGGTCTATTTCAGGTCCAGCGCCTCGATGGCGGGCAGGATTTCAGATCGGGCGCGCTCCAGGTCGTGGAGGTAATCGATCTCGATCCAGGGCAGGGCTCCCGTGCCGAGCGCGAAGAACTCCAGTTCCGCCAGCAGCGCGTTGATCGAATCGGGAATCCAGCATAGTTGGTGCTGCTCGAATGGTTGGCGGGCCAGCTCGAGCATGCGTCGCCCCGCCTCGGGGCCGACCTTGAGCACGCCCAGATTCTCGGCCTGGGCGCCGAGCGGATCGATCTGCTTGCTGATGGTTGTGATGCGATTGTCGACGTTGACCTGGATCTTCATCTCCTCCTCGCACAACCGGCTGGCGAAGTCGGCCAGCAGGACGTTTTCGCGCGAGTCATCGAGCAGCCGCCTGAGCAGGTACGGATGGAACATGACGTCGGAATTCAGTACGAGAAGGCCGCCGGGATCGCTATGGACCGCGGCGCAGCCCAGCGAGAAGAGGCTATTGGTCGTGCGATAGTCCTCGTTGCGGCTGAAGGCCAAACCCTCGACGCCAAGCTGGTCGCAAGCCGTCCTGACCACCGACTCGCCGTGTCCCGTGACCACATGGATGGTCTCGACGCCGACCGTGCGCAGGGCCCTGATCTGGTGGACCAAGATCGGGTTGGGGCCGACCTCGAGCATGCACTTGGGCCGGTCCTTGGTCATGGGGTACAGGCGCTTGCCGCCCCCCGCCGCCACGATCACCGCCTGCGACGGCGGCAGCGCGGTCTTCCCCTCACCGAGGGCCAATGTGAGAGCGGGCTGGCCATTCTGTCGACCATCGGTCATATCGGCGGGAAGGGTTGAGGACTTGGCTCGTGTCATACCTAAGGGCTTTCCGTCCAAATCAAAATCTAACTTTGACACCGGCCGATCCTTCGCGCAAGCCCGAAATCCGAGACGCCGCCGTTTCAGCCTGGGACAAGGACGTGGAATCGATTGCGAACGCTTGAGATGTAGATGATAATAAGGTCCCTTTATCAAGCGGGATTGTGAGACGTCAAGCGCGTGGATTGGAGCCTTATTGATGAATGCACACGCCCAGCCGGGTGAACCCCACCAGCCTCGCGATCGGGCCTACTTGTACCTGGTCGTCATGGTGGCGGCGGTCGGCGGCTTCCTCTTTGGTTTTGACACCATGATCTTCTCCAGTGCGTTGATCTATCTAAAGGAAACCTTCTCGCTGAGTGATGCCCAAACCGGGTTCGCGGGTTCGGGAGTCATTCTGGGATGCCTGGTCGGGACGTTTGCGGCCACCTTCGCCAGCGATTTGCTGGGGCGCAAGAAAACGATGATCCTCGCCGCCTTGTTATTCGCCGTCTCCGCGGTTGGGACCGCCATCCCTCAGACGTTCTGGCAGTGGAACGCTTTCCGTATCCTGGGCGGCATCGGCATCGGCGTCGCCATGGTCATCTCGCCCGTTTACATCGCCGAGATCGCGCCAACTTCCATCCGCGGCAACCTGGTGACGCTCAATCAGTTCATCATCGTCGCCGGCGCGCTGTTCGCCCTGTTCATCGGCTTCCTCTTAGCCAAATACGTCGCGCAAAGTTATAGCTGGCGCTTGATGTTCCTTTCCGAGTGCGTCCCGATCGCCTGTTTGGCCGTGGGTTTGACATATATTCCGGAAAGCCCCCGTTGGCTGGTCGAGAAAGACCGGGGCGATCTCGCCCTGGAAATCCTCACGCGGATCAACGGCCCGGCGCAGGGCGAGATCGAAGTCCAAGCCATCACCGAATCGATCAAGCTTGAAGAAGAACAACAAGCGGCGAGCTACAAGGAGTTGCTTCTGCCGGGGGTCCGCGTGGCGATGGTCGTCGCGATCGGCCTGGCCGTCTTTCAACAGATCTCGGGCGGGATGCCGCTGGCACTTTACGCCCCGTTGATCTACCAGGGGGCGGGGTTTACGGATACACCCGACAGCATCAAGGCCACGATCTTCATCTATGTCTGGAGCATGGTTTGCGTCGTGATCGTCATGCTACTCGTCGAGCGGGTGGGACGCCGCCCCATGCTGCTGTGGGGGATGTCGGGCATGGTCGGTGGCCACCTTGTTCTTGCCTATTGTTTCCACCGCGAATTGACGGGGATTATCGTTCCCATAGTCGTGACGCTGACGATCGGGATGAGCAATCTCAGCATCTCACCCCTGGCTGGGTTATTCTGGCCGAGATATTCCCCACGCGCATCCGCGGGCGGGCGATGGGCGTCACCACGTTCATACTCTTCGTCTCGATGTATACGGTCAACCAACTGTTCCCGCTCGTGAAAGCCTACTTCGAAGAGAATTACGGGTCCCCAAGCGGCATCTTTTTGATCCATGCGGGTATCTGCGTATTGGCCGTCGTATTCATTTACTTCATGGTGCCTGAAACCAAAGGCAAATCGCTGGAAGAAATCGCGAACGCCTTGATTAGAAAGTCCAAGGGCGAGAGCGACGGGCGAGATTAATGGGTGCATCTCACGGCTCCTCGAGATGCGTCCTTGCCCCCCCGGAGGCACGAATCAATTCTGTCCTCATACTCGACCCCGCAGGGGTCGAATGTGATTAGCCGTGGGTATCAACCCACGGTTCGCGGTCCCTTAATTACAACAACCCTGATAGGGTCGAACAATTACGTGATGCGGCCTGTTCGACCCCTTCAGCGTCGTGACCTCTTGGGGTTCCATGTCCAGGGGTTGACACCCCTGGCTAATCACATTGCTCCCCTTCGGGGAGCCAGAGAACTGACTTGTTACTGCCTGCCCGTGCGTGCATCTCGCGAATCCGTGAGATACACCCGAGATTGATCAACCTCGACTCTCGAATCCAAATCGTTCGAGCTCTGATCGGTTTGCCCCGGTCACAAGTCGCATGGCCGTCACGCCGTCACGCCGGTGACACGTGGATTCGATCTCTTCGCGGGTCATCACCATAAAGGCCGTCGAAAGCGCGTCGGAGAGGGCGGCGGTCGGGGCGATCGCCCAGGCGGCCACCCTGTCGGAGGGGCCGCCGGCGGGCCGGTCGGCGCGCGGGTCGATAATGTGCCGGCCGTGGATGAGCAATCCTGAACCGCTGAGAGCTTGATCCCTCAGCGACACTCGTTCGAGCACCCGTTGCGGGTCGGCGGGGTCGCGCAAGGCGAGTGTCCAGTCCGCGCCCATGCCGTAGGCGGTGCTATGGCCGCCGTGGACCAGGGACGAAGCGATCCCCCACTCGCGCAACAGGGCCGCCATTCGGTCGACCGCATGGCCCTTGCCGATCCCGCCGAGATCAACGCAAACGCCGTCGTTGGTCACGCCGCCGGCCACCCCGATGACGCGGGCGGCCTCATCGATTTGGAGTCGGTGCATGCCGCATCGGGCGCGGGCCGCCCGGAAGCCGGGATCGAGATCGGGATCCTCGACCCCTTCGTTCACGCGCCACCAATCCAGCAGCGGGCCGATGGTCACATCGAAGGCACCTTCCGTTTGGGATGTTACTTGACGGGCCGTCTTGAGGCATTCCAGGGCCGCCGGTCCCACGCCGATCGCCTCCCCGGCGGCCAGGCGGTTGATGCGGCTGATGTCGCTGGTTTCAATGAAGCGGCTCAGCTCCTGCTCGAGCCGATCGAGTTCAGCGAACGCCTCGGCGGCGGCCTGACCGGCGAATGTCGCGTCGGGCTCGACGACGTGGATTTCAAACGTCGTCGCCATGGCATGATGACGAAAACGACGCAGGGGCGCGGTCGATGTTTGCCGGTCCGTTTCCAGTGAAAACGCGTCGGTCACCTTCTCCATGAATCACCGTCCCCCAACCGTTTCCACCGTCTTCAAGTAAGCCTTCCACAACTCCTCATCGATATAGACCACGAGCAGCACTTCGGGACGCAGGCCGCGGAACTCGACCTGGTAGCGCCCCTCGAGGCGGCTTGCAAGCGCTTCTTCGTGGGGCGGCATCGTAATGATGACGGGCGCGTCGGCCGGGCCGGGCGGGAGGTCTTGGGGCGAGTGCCAGTAACCGACCCGCTCCATGCGACGCAGGTAAAACGGGAGGGGCCAGTAGTCGTCACTGACGATGCGCACGAGCATGCCGCGGCCATCGGGGTGCAGCTGCGCCAACGCCTCGATCCGATCGGCCAGGCGCGCGGGGCCATGCGTTGAATGGGCATAGACGTAGGGATTGCGCGTATCGACGTTGAAAACCTTGTGCATGTTGGAGCGCCAGGCCTGGGCCGCAAGCTGGGCGCCGAGGCCCAGCAGAACGAGCGCCATCACCCAACGCGGAACGCCCGCCGGAATCCACCGCGCAACGACCACCAACCCAATCCCAGCGAGCAAAATCATCCCATGCAGAAAGCTGAGCATCAGCCAGGGGGTCTTGTAGGGAATCAGAGAATACATCGCGGTGATCAGGATGGTGTAGATAACCATGAAGCGCGACAGGGGCAAATCCATCCCATCGGTGCCGGACTTCCTCACGATGCCGATCACCCCGATCAACGCCAACGCGAGAATCAACCCCTCGCTCCACCACGGCCCGGGACCGTATTTGGCAAAAGCCAGCATGCGCAGATAGTAATACCAGGGATGTTCGTGAAGACTCTGGGTACCCTGACCGCCGGCCCGGCTGAGGTAATGCCCGTAGGTCAATATGGAATCGAGGGGACCTCTGGCGTGCGTGAAGAACGAGGAGAAGAATATGATCGAGGTGGCGGTGGCGACAACCAGACCGAGGACGACATGGATCCGTAGGCGTCCCGTGGCCGACACGGGTTCACTGCGCTCCCCTTCTCTTCGCGTCCAGATCCTCCCCAAGATAAGTGCGACCGCCATCGCGACGTATGCCAAAACGCAGGTCTCCTTGGTGGCGTGCATCAACCCAAGCCCCGCTCCGCACAGAAGGGCCCACCCGAGCCTCGGCGAGCGGACATAACGCCAACCAGTCGCGATCACCACAAAGCCGAAGAAGACGAGCAACATCTCCTGGACGTAATAGAGGCTATAAAACGCCATGGCCGGCGAGATGGCCGTCAGCCCGGCGGCGCCGGCCGCGGCCCAACCGAGCCCATCGACGATCATTGCGAACAAGAGGATCACGCCCAGCCCGAAGATCAGCGGAACCAGACGGAACGTGAGAGGGCGCGATTGGGCGAAGCTCTCGACGCCGCTCATCCAAGCCACCGGGAGGGTCAGGAAGTACAGCGTCGGGCCGTGAAACTCGTAGGGGTCATACTGATATCGGCCGGTGTCGATCAATTCTCCCGTCTTGACCGCCTGGACCGATTCGTCCTGATGCAGGGGCCTGCGTTCAATCGCCGGCAAGCGCAAACCCAACCCCACAAGGGCGGCGACAAGGATCAGCAGCGCAATGGCCCGTGTGGAGTGAACGATCGGTCTGACGCTTTGTCGATCGACGGTCATGTCAGAACCATCAAGACTCTGTCGCCAAAAGGGGATCCATTGAAAGGCAACCACGCATCACGCGAACGATGGAAGTATCCCACATCCGCGTCCATTCGCGTGATTCGCGGTCAAATCTCAAAGCTTGACCCGTTTGAGCAGCAGGGCGTTGCCGATGACGCAAACATCGGAGAGCGCCATGGCGGCGGCGGCGGCGATGATCGGGACGTAACCCAGCGCGGCCACCGGGATCAGGACGACGTTATAACAGAAAGCCCAGAACAGGTTCTGCTTGATCTTGCGCACCATCGCTCGCGACAGATCGATCGCCCGCGCCACGCCCATCAGGTCCCCTCCCACCAGCGTGATCGTTCCGGCCTCAATGGCGATATCCGAACCTGAACTCATCACCAGCCCCAGGTCGGCGGCCGCCAACGCCGGGGCGTCGTTGATCCCATCGCCGACCATCGCCACGGCCCTGCCCGTCTCTTGCCTCAGCCGTGCGATGCACTCGGCTTTCTGATCGGGGCGAATCTCCGCCAGCACGCGCTCGGGCCGCAAACCCACCTGTTGGGCCACGGCTTGGGCCGTTGCTTGGTTGTCGCCGGTAATCATCCAAACGTCCAGGCCATGGTGGTCTTGAAGCCGCGCGATGGCATCACGGGCCGCGGGCTTGATCCGGTCGGCCAAGGCCAGCAAACCGACCGGTGCCAGGCCGGCCCCGTCGCGGTCGGGCCCCGCCAGGCAGACGACGGTCTGGCCACCCAATACGAGTTCGGCCAGCCTTTCGGACGCGGGCCCATCGAGATCGATGCCTTCGGAAGCCATCAGCGCCGGCGAGCCAACCAGCCACGTCTCGCCGTCCAGCTCGGCCCTGATCCCGGCCCCCGAAAGCACCTCGAACCCCCTGACCGCGCACAACTCAGTCCCCCGTTCTCGGACCGCCGCGACGATGGCGCGGGCCAAGGGGTGCTCGCTGTTCTGCTCGATCGACCCGGCCAGCCGCAGCACCTCCTCCTCGCGCCCGCCATCAAGCGGGACCACCGCCGTCAGCGACGGCCGACCTTCGGTCACCGTGCCCGTCTTGTCGAGCACGATCACCCCCAGGCCACCGGCACGCTCGAGCGCCTGCGGCTCGCGAATCAGAATCCCGTGGCGCGCGCCCTGGCCGGTCCCGACCAGGATCGCCGTCGGGGTGGCCAACCCCAGGGCGCATGGACAGGCGATAATCAACACCGCCACCGCCCGCAGCAGGCCCGCCGACCAATCACCCCCCAACAATCCCCACGCGACCACCGTCAGAAGCGCCACGCCAAGCACGAGCGGCACGAAAACCGAAGCGACGCGGTCGGCCAACCGCTGGATGCGGGTCTTGGCGACCTGGGCCGACTCGACCAGCCGGACAATCTGGGCCAGGGTGGTTGATTCACCGACCTTTGTCGCCCGGATTTTGAGCCAGCCGCTCTGGTTGAGCGTGGCCCCAACGACCGCATCGCCCGGCGCCTTGTCGACGGGGATCGGCTCCCCGGTCAACATCGACTCGTCGACGGCCGAGCCGCCTTCGATCACTTCGCCGTCGGTGGGGACCTTCTCGCCGGGCCGCACGATGAGCAGATCGCCGACCTTCACCTCGTCGATCGGGATTTCCACTTCGCGCCCATCGCGCAAGATACGGGCCTGGCGCGCGCCGAGTTCAAACAGTCCCTCGAGCGCCCGGCCGGCCTGGCCCCGGGCTCGCGCTTCGAGCCATTTGCCCAGCGAGACCACCGAAAGAATCATCCCGGCCTCGTGGAAATGCGTGTGGCCCGCCCCGCCGATCATTCCGCCCAGCGCCAGACCCAGCAGCACCAGCGAAAAGACGTAAGCCGTCGTTGCCCCGAGGATGATCAGGGTATCCATGTTGGTGGAGAGGCGGCGGCCCGCGAGCCAGGCGCTGCGATAATAGGGACCCCCGACGTAGAGCATGATCACCGTGGCAAGCATGGCCCCCAGAAGCCCGTGGATGGGCACGGCCTCGCGCACGACGGCCGGCCCGAGTTCAAAGACGCCGATCGGAACCACCAGCACCAGCCCGATCAGCGCGCGACGCAGCCACCCACCCGCCTCCTTTTCGCGACGCTCGCGGGCGGCCTGCCTTAGTGATTCGCGACTCAACGCCGGTGTCGGCACGACCGCTCCCCCGTCCGGTTGGGCCGGTTCGGTCCCGAGGACTTCATACCCGACATCGGCCACCGCCGCGCGCAGGTCGCCCACCAGCTCCGCTCCCGCCGCCCCAGGCTGGAGGCGAACAAAACCGGTATCCGTAGCGTAATTGACCCGGCACGCCTCCACCCCCTCGATCCCCCTCAGCGCCCGCTCGACGCCGACGGCACAGGTGTTGCAATCCATGCCCCCGATGGTGAGCTTGATGTCCCAATGGGCTTCGGCGTCCGTCGGCCGGGTTGTGGGATGAGGACGGGTCTCCACGGCCCGGTCGTTCGCGTGGGACCCAGCCGGGAGTTGCGGCCCAGCGACCGAAGCCCGAAATCCCAGCGTCCCAACCGCTTGCTGCAAGCGATGGGCCGAATCCGAGCCATTCTCAGGGAAGACAACCGCCCGCCCCGCCTCCAGGTCAACCCGCGCGACGGAGACCCCCTCGACGCCCTCCAACGCGCGTCGTACCGAATCGGCGCAGCTCTGGCACGTCATGCCGTCGATGTTAAGGGTAATGATGTCGCTCTTGGAGCCCATTCAGATCCGAAACTGAGACCAAGGGTGGAGTTTCGGCCTCAGACAGAGGCCCCTCCCCGATCACGGGAGACGACCTCATTGTATCTTTACGGGAGCGGCGGGGGCGATACTAATCCGGCGTCGTGGGGAATCGAGACCGACAAGTCTCCTCGGACGGTGGGTAATCGGGGATCATTTGCCCGGCATCAGCCCCCCACAGTTGAAATACAAAAGCCGCCCCACAAGCCCCGCGTGCACGACTTTATGGCTATATTTCTATTCCGGGCGCTTATCCAGGGAGCGGAAACTCATATGGATGATTTGGTTGTTGGCCAACACGTACATTGCACCGAGAGACGGATACACCACCACTTCATTGGTCCCTTGCTCCTGAACGGATTCTGGTTCTCCATAGGCTGCTTACAAATCATCCAGACTCGATTTCATGCCTATGCCCTTCTCCGTTCGAAACTTGCATGCTTTGACCATCGGGCTTTTCGGATCGGCTTGATCACCAAAGTTCAACTCCACCGCGCCCGCTCCGCTGCTCCCAACCACAATGTTCATACCCAACCTTGGATATGGAAAGTTCCATCTTTCCCCTGACGCAACGTCACCAAACACAGTGACGCCGTCCGCATCGCCATGCACGTCAACAATCTCATCGAGTTGCATTCCAAGTCTTACACCTCGGTCGCCCACGATTGTAGGGGTCTTTTTCTGCTCGCACACCGCAAACGAGCCAAGAACAAGAACAAATGTCATTCTCAATATCAGCCGATTCATGGCATACCCTCCATTACTCGCTCGCTGCTTTGAACCTAGACGCATCCGCATCTATAACGCCCCTGATGCTTTTACCGCTCTGCATCACGCCGGCTCTGACCGCCGCGATGCAATGTATGCCAGTCTAACCCGGATCGTCATCATTGCTTCCTATACTTTCTAACGACTCCAATCAGACCGGCAATTCCAATCAGAATGATTGCCACCACCGTCACGCCGGTTTTCGGAGTCCAGCCGCCAGACACTTGTTTATCCTCACCACTCGCATCCGAACTGGCATTGACCAGTTCCGCGTTCGACAAATCCGTCTTCGGTTCTGACAAAACCGTCTCCTCGTCCTGCTGCCCGCCAGTTGCGGAATCCTTGTTTGCAAGACCTTGCTCAGAGTCCAGCGCGATATCGGGTGCTCCAACAGTATACGTCACACCAACGATCACGTCCACGACCTCCGTGCCACTTGCATAGTCTATTGAGAACACTTCATCTGGCATGTCCTGGTTCAAAGATAGTATCTCCTCCACCGTATACTTTTCCGTTTGCATTATATACTCACTGCCGTCTTCTCTGTTCAGCACTATTTCCTTTGCGGCCTTCATAGGAATCCACACGCCCCGCACGTTTTCATATTCTTCAATTTATGTTCTTAAAGACCCAATTTTTAAATAGACTATGTTATGCTCATATTTCCCATTTGAGAAATAGAAAGTCATGGTATAATTTTTAAAATGGCCGATGAATAAAGGCTGAAGTCGATGTTCGAGCAGCAAGAGTTGAGAGATCTGATGGGTGAGAGCAAAAAAGAGGCCTTGCGGGTCCAGTTTGATCCCAGTGTGAAGATGGAATTCCACGGCGCAAAGCTGACCAGTGCTGGTGGCCTGATTGTTTACCGATTCAAATGCTCGAGCTCGCGGGGCAGTTCAACGTGTCTTAATTCTGTCTTGTACTTAATTTCCGCGCTTTGTATTGCGTCTGTGTTTGCCTTCATGGATAAAATCAATGTGGCTTCAACGTTAGTCAGCTCATCCGAATAAGCGCATCGCGAGCAAGCGCTTAAACAAATAATGAATGCGAGATTTGGCATGCAGATACGCAGGGTGCATTTCGCCCCCTCAATACAGAATTCACAAATGGACATCCGACACAAGGACAATCCTGAACGAGACATGCCCAATGAGCGGATCAATCGTCATGGTCCGGCGTCACAACCCGATTCAGCGCGGCGCGCCGAGCAGGTCGCGGATGGCGTCGGCGAGGGCTTGGGCCTGGGCGCGCAGGTCGGCTTTTTTTGCGATCAGGTTGGCTTCGTCGACTGGGCTATGGAGTTGGACATGAAAACGCAGGGAGTTGCCGGTGCCCGAGGGGCGGACCGTTAGGTTGTTGAGCCGGTCTTCGCTGAAATAGAAACGGATGCCTTCGTCCGGGAAAAGGAAATCCTCGCTGGGCGGGTAGATGCGGTCGTACTTGCCGGTGCGGTAGAGGACCGTGTTGACGACGTTGAGGCCCGCGATCTTCAGGTCGCCGGCGGCGGCCTGGTCGCGCAGCTCAAGGGCCTTTTTCAGGATGCCGATCTTTTTGCGGTCGCCCTCGATGCCGGGATACTCGCCGTCGAGCGGGTCGGGTTCGTAGTGACTGACGAACAGGCCAACGTCGGGATCGAGATAGACGTGGCGATCGACCAGCTCGAAGATCGAAGTGTCGTGCTTCTTGGCCCACGCGGCCACTTCGGCGCTCAGCAGGGCGGCGAACGTGCCGTCCTTGTCGCGCACGTGGCCCGCCTCGCCCAGCGAGAACGCGTCGGGCGGCGGCCCGCCCAGCAGCGAGAACCCGTTGGATTGCTCCATGGCGCCGATGTTGATCGTGCGTTGCGCGTTCATATCGATGTATTCCATGACGAACGGGTCGCACAAGGGGTCGTCGGGGGATTTACGTCCCTCGACCAGGTCCGGATGCGGGACGTGGTCCCAGGCGTCGCGCACGACCGCCGACAGCGCGGCGAACCCGACCCACGTCTTGACCACGCCGATGCCATGCTTGCGAGCCAGGCGCACGATCGCGTCGGTCGTGGTGTGCGAGAGGACGACGAATTTCTTGGCCGCGTCGGGGATCGAGCCGTGTTTCTCGGTTTCCATGAACAGCCGGAACCAGATGAGCAGCGCCCACATGTCATCGGCGGGCAAGAGCGCCCAGTCCTGGCCGCCGTAGAGGCCGCGTTGCGCTTCGGGCACCTTGACCACGATGCCACAGCGGTCGGCATCGGGATCGGTGCCGATCAGGATGTCGGTTTTCGCGAACTCGGCCGGGAATTCGTCGTTGAACGCATCGACGGCCACCCGAGCGGCGCGCGGGTCGCCGGGGTCGGGTTGCTGTTCCTTGCCCGGATCGCTGCAGAATGAGGGGAACAGACCGTTGAGTTCGAACAGGCCGTTGCGCGTCACGAGCTTGACTTCGCTCAGCCCCACCTCGGCCAACATGCGCGGCACCGCCTTGCGCCCCGCCCCGTGGAAGGCGCAAAAACCGATGCGGAGCGGATCGGCGGCGTCGCCGAGGTTCTGGGTCATCAGGAACTGTTTGACGTGGTTGCAATGGGCCTCGTGGATATTGATCAGGCAATCCTCGCGTCCGTAGTACTCGGCCCCCTCCACCGGCTCGGCGCCGCCCAGGAAGTAGAGCTTGCCCTGGGGCGCCTGGTCCAGCGGCGTGAGCCGGATGTCGTCGAACGTCGCGTGGACGATATACTTCTCATACATCTCGTCGCGCTCTTTGGGGTCGAACTGCGATCCGTTGCCGCAGGAGAGCTTGTAGCCGTTGTAACGGTAGTCGTTGTGGCTGGCCGAGATCAGGATGCCGATGTGCGCTTTGATCGATTCGCTCGGAATGGCGTAGGTCACCATCGGGTAGGGACACGGCTCATCGAATAAATAGATCGTATATCCGTAAGCCAGGAACAACTCGGCGATCACGCGGGCGAAGTCCCCGCCGCGCACGCGGCTGTCGTAGCCAATGACGATCCGGTCGAAATCGCGGCCCCCCTCCTTGCCGAAACGGGCCACCCCGGCCGACGTGCGGAGCAACACGACATTGTTGAGCGTGCCCGGCCCCTTCAGGATACGGGCATCAAGGCCATCCTTCTGGAGCCGCATGACCGATTCGCGGTCGAAGGCCATCATG
Organism: Candidatus Sumerlaeia bacterium; assembly: GCA_963580245.1. Lineage (GTDB taxonomy): Bacteria > Sumerlaeota > Sumerlaeia > MVZB01 > MVZB01 > CAUZJO01. Next base: position 19,360 of record CAUZJO010000031.1, read on the forward strand.
CCGCGGATGCCGCCGGTGCCGAACCGCAGCGATTGGCGGTAGGCATTGACGAGGGCCTCCCATTGGCCGGCCTCGACGGCGTCGGCCAAGCCGGACTTCAGACAGGGCGAGATCTCGTCGATCTTCGGCGAAGTCAGCCACTCGGTCAGGCTTGGCAGGGCGGTGGCGCGGGTGGCTTCGAACTGCGCGGGGCTTATGTTGCCCTTATCCAGGGCCGTCCGCAGGTAAGCCTCCATGCCCTGCCGAGCTTTGTTAAGGGTGTCTTGGATGTCGGCGGTGGCGGCGGTCATTGTTGATCCTGTTGTTTTTGTTTATGGGTATCGGGTTTCGGGTGAAGGAAAACGAGTTATGCGACTCTGTCGGAGAACAGTCGTGAACTCCGCCCAGATTCCAAGATCCAAAACTCGAACCCGGGGTTCCGAACACGCAAGCCAGAAACCGCTCCGTCACCAAGCCTCCTGCGCCAAAGTAGCTTTGGCTACGGCGGCTGCAAGCGGCTATGGCGCGTCGGAGACCGAGACCCGAAACCCGACCCTACAAATGCCGCTCCAAAAAGTCCAGCAGTCGGTCCTGGGCCGATTCTTTGTAAGCTTCGGCGCGAAAGTCGTCGGGGGAGAGGACGAAACCGGGCTGGGTGTCGAAGCTGAACGTCTGGTGTTGAATTCTCGCCTCATCCAAGGCCTGCTCGAAGGCTCGGACCTTCTTGGGCGTGATCCAGGCGTCGCGCTTGGCGTAAAACCCCAATACCGGACAGGGGATCGCGGCCAAGCACTGGGCGTCGGTGACGGGTTGGGCGTGAAAGAGCACGAGCGCCGCCGGCTGGACCCGCCGGTCGGCCGCACCAGGCTCGCCGGCCTCGTCCATCGCCAATTGCAGGGCCAGATTCGCGCCGAGTCCAAAACCGATCAGGCCGATGCCCGGGGGCGTCGATTCGCCCGCGGGTCGGTCGGGTTTGGCCTCGCCGACGGCGAGCCAATCGCGAGCCGCTCGTAGCGTCGCCAGGGACTCCTCGCTCTGCAACTGCCGCATGAGCCGAACCGCTTGGGCCCGGTTCTCGGCCACCTGGCCGCCATAGAGATCGACGGCAAGGACCCGATAGCCCTGGCCGGCGAGCCAGTCGGCGAATTCCCTGAAGGGCTCGTTGAGGCCCCACCACTCGTGGACGAGCAAGACCGAGGCGCGCGGCGCCAATTCGGCGGGCTCCGTTAAGTAACCCCCAATCTCAATCTCACCGACCTGTTCCTTGATCTCGCGGAAATCAATTCCGATCGTGTCCGGATCGCGGGGTTCCGGGGTTTGCATCGTTGAAAAGATGGGCTGGGGCTGGAAGGCCGTTTCGGTCACGACCTGGGGGAGGGACAGCACGTTCAACCCGTCCTCGGCGAGCTCGTCGACGGGTTCGGACTCGGTCTCCGGCTCGCTGGCGGTCTCGGTCTCGAAGATCGATCCGAGATCATCCTGCGCGCCAAGCCAGACGCAAGCGTTTAAGAGGATGAGAAGGCAGAAAACACGTCTGATCGTTTGCATGAGAAACAACGCTAAACCAAAACCGCTGTTTTGGTCGAGGTAAAAATCAGGACTGTGCGGCCTGGGCCTCCGTTACGACCGCGGGCTCGGTGGTTACGGGCGCCCGCTTGATCATCGTCACCACGTTGCCCTTGCCGCCGTACCGGACTTCGTCGAACTGCAAGCTGGTCAAGATAATGCCCCGGCCGTGGAGCGAGGACCCCAGCTCTTCGAACAGCACCGCGGGGTCTTCCATCTCACTGTAAACCGAGTGATCAAAGCCTTCGCCCTCGTCGCGGATCGTGCACGAAAGCCCATCGTTCGAGATGTCGCAGGTCACATGCACCCGGCGGTCGGCGCGGTCCGGCTCGTTGGCGCGCCGAAGAATGAGTTCGGTGAGTTGCCCCCCCCTCGAGCGCCTTCGATTTCTCCTCGTAAGTAATGCCCAGGTTGCCGTGCTCGATGGCGTTGACCAGCATCTCGTAGATGCCGAAGCGCAGGGTGAAAATCTCGGAGAGCGGGAAGATCGACCGGCAGTGATTGATGATCATCTGCACGGCGTGGTTCACGTAGTCGATGTCGTTGGGCAGGGCCAGTTCCAGCCGTTCGTTGACCAGGAAGTCGGTGGCGAAATTTTCTAAATCGAAACCGGTGGCCAGCGAGGCGTAGCGATTGAGCGTGTTGATCAGCTCATTGATGTCGACCGGTTTGTTAAAGTAGTTGATCGCCCCCCCGCGCAGGGCGTCGACCGCATAGCCTTCGCAGCCCGCGCCCGTCATCAGCATGACGGCCGCTTCCTCGTTGATCGCCTTGATCTGCTTGAGCAGGTCGATCCCGGTCATCGAAATGTCGGTCAGTGTGAAGGGAGGACGGTGCTTGTTGTAGTGTTCGAGGGCCGCCTGACCGTCCCCGGCCGTCAGCACGTCGTGACCGTGGGTCTCGAGGACCTCTTTGAGGAACATCAGGATCTCGGGCTGGTCATCCGCCACAAGGATCTGCATGGCTCATCTCTATCCGTTACCGGGTTCGCGGTCCCAGTCCGTACGGCACCTCATGCGCGGCTTAGGAGACTATCTATCTATATCGGCACGAGGCACCGATTCCTATATTCCACCCCCCCCCGGTCCGTTTTCTCCCGTCCCAACGCTCGGCCCATTAGCCATGAATGTGCAAAGGATTACAACCTTAATGTGGGAGTTCGAGACCCACGGACCTTTGGAGTTTGCCGACCTCGTCGTCTGTCAACGCCCGAACCCGGCCCGAGGGTAGTTCGCCGAGTTCCAGCGGCCCCAGCGCCGTTCGGTGGAGGCGCAGGACGCGATGGCCGGCGGCCTCGCTCAGGCGCCGTACGATCCGTTTGCGGCCTTCGGCCATGGCCAAGCGCAGCCGGGTGGTTCCTCGGCGGGCCACTCCAGCCAACCGCTCGGCCCCGACGGCCCGCGCCGGCCCGTCCTCGAGCGTGAGTCCAGCGGTCAACTTTTGCAGAGTCTGGTCCGCGACCTCGCCCTCCACCTCGACCTCGTAGACCTTTTGACACCCGTGGCGGGGGTGCGTCAGCCGGAAGTTCAAGGCCCCATCGTTGCTAAACAAGAGCAACCCGGTCGACTCGCGGTCGAGCCGGCCGACGGCCTGAACCGACGGATGGATCCCCTTCGGCAAGAGTTCGTAAACCCGGCGGGGGGCATGGCGTCCCGAGCGGGTCACCTCGAACCCGGCGGGCTTGTTGAGCATCAAATAATCGGGGCGGTCTGGCAAACGAACGGGGCGGCCGTCGACCACAACCTGGTCCTCGCCCGCGTCGACCTGGATCCCCAGATGCTCGACCAGCCGCCCATTCAGCGTGACGCGACGTTCGCCGACCAGCTTCTCCACGGCGCGTCTGGATCCCAGACCGCACTGGGCCAGGTAGCGATTGAGTCTCATCGAGCCCCGCGCCCGCGCCCCGTGACTGATTCTGGGCAGACCTGGCTCGGCGACTCAAGCAGAAGGCGGATCGTCGGCGTCCGGATCGTCGCTTGAATCTTCGGTGGGCGCATCTTCATCATCCGGCGGTTCGGTCTCGGAATCGTCCCGGTCCTGGTCGACCATCTCGGCGAGCTGGCGTTTGAGTTCGCTGATCGGTGGGAGGTCATTGAGCGACTTGAGACCGAAGGCCTGCAGGAAAGCGTCGGTCGTGCCGTACATCGGCGGGCGACCGATCACGTCCTTGCGCCCCACGATCTCCACCAGCCCCATGTCCATCAGGTTGCGTAGCGTCCCGCTGCACTCCACGCCGCGGATGGCCTCGATCTCGGCGCGGATGATCGGCTGGCGGTAGGCCACGATTCCAACCGTCTCGAGGGCGGCCATCGAGAGGGGCGGCCGCCGCTTCTTCCCGCGCAAGCGCAGGATCAAATCGGCGAATTCCTCGCGGCTGCCCATCTGCCAACCGCCGGCCGTCTCGATGATCTGGATGCCCCGCCCCCCGGCCTCGTACTCCTCCCGCAGGGCCGTGATGGCCTCCCGCACCTGCTTGGATTGGCCCACCTCCAGCACGTTGCAAATGCGGCGTAGACCGAGCGGTTCCGGAGAAGTAAACAGCAGTGCCTCGAGTGCGGCGCGCAGCCCCTCGGGGCCGGCCAGCATCTTTGCCAAACCGGTGTCGACCACCTTGGCCCCTTCGGCCTCCATCTCCTCGGCGTGCTCGAGGTTTTCCTCGGGCGGACCCGGAGCTTCATCGGTTTCGACATCATGGACCTCGGCCTCGATCGAGGCAGGGGCATCCTGGTCCGACTCGGTCGTCGCCTCGGATGAGTCGTCGATCACCGATGGGGGCGGCGGTTCGGATGGCACCGTCGCGGTCGAGCCGCTTATGTCCTTTTTGTTTACCATCGCCTCATCCAATCCAGAGAGTTGATCGCGGGTGGTCTAAGTGAATCCATGCTCGGCGGAAGGGGAAAAGGCCGGCCCCGCGCCGAATGAGGGAGCGCGGAATGGACCGTCGCCGTGTCAGTACCCATTATGCCGATGGCGGGCGCAATGCCAAGCAGGAATTGACACCCAAATGAGAAGACCGAGGCGGCCAGCCGGTCGATTTGTCGTTTCAGATGGGCCACCGAATGATTAAGCTCTCGATGCCCTCCGCTCGCCCGTGAGCGACGAGGGTGAACCCATGCGAGGTCTCTTCCGTGGATCAGGCGCCAGAAGCGGCTCCCGACTCGTTCCCGACGGCCCCGCATATCAAGGTCGAGGCGGTCTGGAAGAGCTACGGCGATCAGGCGGGCGGTCCGCGGACGGAGGTTTTGCGGGGCGTTTCGCTGGAGGCGCGGCCGGGTGAATTCGTGGGACTGATGGGCGCCTCGGGGAGTGGCAAGACGACGCTGCTCAACCTGATCGGCGGGCTCGACACACCCGACGCGGGACACATCGAGGTCGGGGGCCGCGACCTACGCCAACTCGCTGACGCCCGCCGCAGCGAATTCCGCCTGCGCAACATCGGTTTCGTCTTCCAGTTCTTCAACCTGCTCCCGCACCTCTCGGTGCGCGAGAACATCGCCTTGCCGCTCCTGTTCTTGAACCGCCCGACCGGGGAAGCTTACGCAGCGGCCGAAGCCCTGGCGGGCGAGGTCGGGCTGGCCGACAAACTCGACCGCCAAATCCATCAACTCTCGGGGGGGGAGATGCAGCGCGTGGCGCTGGGGCGCGCGCTCGTGCACCGGCCCATGGCGCTGTTGGCCGACGAGCCGACCGGCAATCTGGACTCCAGGACCGGCCAAATGATCCTGGAACTCATCCAGACCCTCGCCACGCGCCACCGGCGAACGGTCCTCATGGCCACCCACGACCACCAGGCCGCAACGGTCGCCGACCGCATCCTGCACATGCGCGACGGCCGAATCGTCGACGATTGAGAAAGACGCAAGCTGGAACCTTTGTGGTTTTCATGACGAAACGCCAACTCGCGAGTTTGACCGCGCGGCCATCTAAGCATGGTCCGAGCGGAGCCGTCGTGAGGCGTCCACGGCGGCCCGATGCGACGGACCTGGGAATCTGCGCAACTAAACGTATCCGAGGGGGATCCATTCGGAGCAAGGGGAAATCGGGGGCGACGAAGGGGCGTCAAGATGGGGGCAAAGAAGGACAATCCACGAGCGGGGTCGCCGACGAAATCGAAAGGTCCGGCCAAAGCCATCCCGGGGCGGGGTCGACCCAGCCGACCGCTTTCGGTCAGAACTTCGCGTCCCCAGGCCCCTTCCAAGGATGAGGAACAGGCTGAGGGGCTTCAGTCGCGCCACGAGATACGCCAGCTGAGGGCGGAGATTAAGCGCAGCCTCGCCGAGCGGACCGCGCAAATCGAGGCCGCCAACAAGGAACTCAGGACCGAGATTCGGAATCGGAAGAAGGCCGAAAGCGCGCTCAAACGCTCCGAGGAGAAGTACCGGACGCTCGTCGAGAACCTGAACGTGGGCGTCTATCGGACCACGCCCGGCCCCAAGGGACGATTTGTCGAAGCCAACCGGGCCCTGATTTGGATGTGCGGCTATCAAAGCCGCGAGGAGTTTCTGAAGATCCACGTCGCGGACCTTTACCACGATCCGAGCGGCAGGAAGAGATTCAGCGACCGGTTGCGAACGTTGGGGGCGGTGATCGACGAGGAGCTCAAGCTGAAACGCAAAGACGGGACCTCCTTTTGGGGCTCTTCGACGGCCATCGCGGTCTACGACGAACATGCGCGAATCAAGTTTTTCGACGGCATCATCGAGGACATCCGGGAACGCAAGCGGGCCGAAGAAGCACTGCACCAGCTCCACAGGAAGATCGCGAACCTCTCCTCGATGGAGCAACAGCACCTGGGGCGGGACCTGCACGACAACCTCGGCCAACAGTTAACCGGCATGGCCCTGCTGACCAAGAGCCTGCAACAAAAGCTGAACGTGGAATTGCCGGCCGAGGCCGCCAAGGCGGCCAAGCTGCTCTCGGTGGTCCACGAGGCGCAAGGCCAGGTGTGCGCGCTGATGAAAGGCCTGCTGCCCGTTGAGTTGGACGCGACCGGCTTGATGAGCGCCCTGGAAGAGCTGGCCGTCCGCAGCACCGAAATTTTTTGGATTCCCTACCAATTCCAATGCCGCGCGCCGGTGTCGATCGAAGATAACAACATCGCCACGCAACTGTTTCACATCGCCCAGGAAGCCATCAACAACGCGGCCCGACACGGGCGACCCGGGAAAATCGTCGTCGTCCTCAACGCCAAAGATCGAGAAGGCCTCACCTTGCAGGTGCGCGATGACGGCAAGGGACTGCCGAGCGAGAGCCAACGCCCCGCGGGGATGGGTTTCCGCATCATGCGCTATCCGGCCGAAGTGATCGGGGCCGACTTGACGATCGAATCGCGCCGAGACGGTGGCGCGACGGTGACCTGCATCCTGCCTCAGGACGGTCTGGATGAACGCGGCGAAGACTAACGGCGTCCCAAAGAGGGACGACATCAAAATCCGCGTGGCCATTGTCGACGATCACCCCGTTGTTCGGTTCGGCCTGATTCAGCTCATCGCCGACGAACCGGACCTGGCGGTCTGCGGGCAGGCCGCCAATGCCCAGGAGGCCATTGAGCTGGCCCAGGCCGTCAAGCCCAACGTGATGGTTATCGACATCTCGCTACGGGACGGCAACGGGATCGAGTTGATCAAACAGATTCGAGCGCTGGACGGATCGATCCGGCTGGTGGTCCACTCGATGTACGACGAGTCGCTCTTCGCCGAACGGGCGATCCTGGCCGGCGCCATGGGCTACGTCAACATGCAAGAGACGACCGATAACCTGATCACGGCCATCCGCCGGGTGCTCAAGGGCGAGGTCTATCTCAGTCCGAACATGACCAACAAGATGTTGCAAGGAATCAGTCGCGGCGGGGGGAAGCCCGTGGCGCCGGTGCTCAGCACGCTTTCGGACCGGGAATTGGAGATTTTCGGGATGATCGGCGACGGGCTGACCATCCGCCAGATCGCCGCGAAGCTGCACCTCAGCCCCAAGACGATCGAGACCCATCGCGCCCGGATGAGGAAGAAACTGGATATCCATTCAAACCCCGAACTGATTCGCCGGGCCTCCCAGTGGAAACTGGAGCAGGGCTGACGGTGGAGTTTCGGGATCGGCAACCCAATGGGACGATCCCGCGGTCCTTCCTGGAGTTGGGGACAGATGGATTCGGAGATGGCCGCTCGTTCTGGCTTGATTTTGCGCGGGGGGTGTGACAAATCATTCAGGAGTTGGGGTCACCCGTGTTTCCAACAGCTACGTTTTCCCCGAATCGATCAGCCTGATTCGGCGATCCCGATAACAGGACAATCGTGCGAGTCGTCCCTTTGAACAAGCTTCCAAACCGCCCGTGCTCAGCACCCAAGCTGGCCCCCAGGTGGGTCTTGACCATCGTCCTGATGGTGGGGGGCGCCGTTGGCTTGGGAGCCGCGCCACCCTACGCGCTCAGCGGTTACGCGCCCCAACTCGAGCAAATCACCGTGGCCGAAACGCCGATGGGGCCGGTCAGCGCCCTTGATGTCTTGATGTTCGACGCCCTGACCGACCGCCAGCTTGAGATCATCCCCTTCGAAGTTTGGATGGACCTGGATTCGATGCGGGCCGAGCCTTATACGTGGTATATTGGCCAGACGGTCGAGGAGCTGGCCACGACCGCCGAACTTGCCGGCCGAGCCGGTTCCTGGCAACCGGCGCCCGATGCCCTGCGCGCCAGGAGCTTCGGGGCCGCCGTCGCCGCATGGGTCGACGCCAAGATCAAACCCTTGATCAAGGTCGAGCAGATCGACATCGACCGCTACTACCTGGCCAATCCCGAACTCTACATTCAACGCCGCACCGCGCGGGTGCGTTACATCTTTCTCAAGTTCCCGCCCGACGCCCCCACGGCGATGGTTGCCGGCGTACGCAACGATCTGGATGAGATCGCCATCCGCATCCGGCAGGAGGAACTGACATTCGAGGAGGCCGCGCGACACTACTCGGACGCGCCCTCGGCCGCCGAGGGTGGCCTCCTGCCGCGCTTCTATGAGCGCACGTACTTCAAAGATTTCGAGGAGCGGGTCTTTCTACTCGATCAGCCCGGTCAGATGACCGAAGTTTTCACCGGACCCGGGGGTGTCTATCTGATCCAGCTCGTCGAGAGCAAGCCGGCGAGTAACATACCGCTGGAGGCGGTCAGAGAAAATATCCGCGAAAAACTCCAGATCGAGCACATTCGGCATTATTACCAATTCGAGATGGAAAAGATCCATGAACGGTGCTTCGTACGCAACCACGTGGCCTGGTTCGAGGGTCTTAACCTGGATGTCCCGCTCGCCAGCGTGGGGCGGGTCGAGCTTTCGCGTCCCGATTTCCTCCGGTTCTACGATAATCCGCTGACGCCGTTCTTCGAGGTCAACTGGCCGCTGGTGACGCACAACCTGGCCGCGTGGATCGAGGGCGAGGTCATCATGCAAGAGCTGGCCAAAGAGGGGATCACCAAGCACCGCTGGCTGACGCGGGCGCGCGAGCTGGCGGCCCTCCACCAGAAAGCCCAGCACGTCTACGCCCAATCGGTCCCGGCCCAATCCTACGCGACCCCCGAGATCGCGCTCGAGACGCTCAAGCGCAACCCCGATTTCGTGGCCAACCTGCGCAGCGTGAACCTGATCCAGTTCGAAATCGCCCCCAAGGGCGGCAGATCGGTGACCCAATCGGAAAAGCGCGCCGCCCGGCGCCTGGCCAGGGTCATCGACAACAACCTCGCCCAGGGCGCCCTGATCACGGCGCCCATTCAGATCGATCTGGCCCAGTGGCGCGAGGAACTGATCCAAGCGGTGCTGGCGAGGGGGTCCGCTCCCGCGGCGGCGGTCGATTCGGCGAACCCCACCGCCCTGCCGGACATGAGCCTGAATCCCCAGCAGCCGGCCGTTGCCGACCCGACCGATCCGACGATCGTTGCGCTCGAGAACCTGAACAATGCGATCAAGGCGACGCTCTTCCCCAACGTCGAGGTCACGGCGCTTCCCATCGGCTGGCGTAGCACGGTGCCCGGTTCGGGATGGGACACACCGTTCCTGGGCGTCGCGCCGGGCCAGATGAGCCGGCCGCTCACCCTCGGAGACGTCACCCGGCGCTACCTGGTCCTTGGCGAACAGCCTCTCGACGTGCAGCCCTGGCTCGAGAAGCCGCTTTACCTGCAAGTGCTCGCGTTTCGCTCGGTCGCGCACGGCCTCTACCAAGAGACTCTGGATCGGATGCTTGCGGAGGGGCGAATCCAGTATAAGGTTCCAATCGCCGAACTCAGCCCGCGGATGCGGTTCGCGCTGGGTGGGGCGGGCGCCCTTCCCCCGGGCGCCTTCGCCGCCGAGGGCTTATAACGATGAATATCCTGATTATCGGCGGGGGCGGTCGCGAGCATGCGGTCGCCTGGAAAATCGCGCGCAGTCCGCTGTGCAAGAAACTCTACTGCGTCCCCGGCAACCCCGGCATCGCGCGGCTGGCCGAGTGCGTGGGTTTGCCGCTCCAGGCGCCCGATTTCGCCGAACTGACGGCGTGGTGTCGCGAGCGGGCGATCGACCTGGCCGTCGTCGGACCCGAGCACCCCTTGGCCGAGGGAGTGGCCGATGCGCTGGAGGCGGCCGGGATCAAGACGTTCGGCCCCAAACGCGCCGGCGCGCAACTCGAGGCCTCCAAGTGCTTCGCCAAGGACCTGATGCGGGAGGCCGGCATCCCGACCGGCGAGGCGGTTAGCTTCACCGACTACGGTGCCGCGCTGGCCCACCTGGCCGACCGTCAACCGCCGTTCGTCGTCAAGGCCGTCGGGCTGGCCGAGGGCAAGGGGGTGGCCGTCTGCCACGGCCGCGACGAGGCGTCGGCGGCACTCAGACGCTGCCTGGTCGAGGAGGGATTCGGCGAGGCCGGGCGCGAGGTGCTGATCGAGGAGTTCCTGGAGGGCGAGGAGGCCAGCATGCTGGCTTTCACCGACGGTCGCGTCATCAAGCCGATGGACTCGGCCCAGGACCACAAACCCCTGCTCGACGGCGACGAAGGCCCCAACACCGGCGGGATGGGCGCCTACTCCCCTGCCCCGGTCGTCACGCCCGAGGTCTACCGGCAGTGCGTCGCTGAGGTGCTCGAACCCTGCCTGGAGGCGCTCAAGCGGCGCGGGATCGATTACTGCGGCGTGATCTACGCCGGCCTGATGATCACGGCCGAGGGGCCCAAGGTCATCGAGTTCAACTGCCGGTTCGGCGACCCCGAGATCCAGGCCCTGCTGCCCCGGCTCGAAAACGACCTAGTCGAGGTCATGCTGGCCTGCGTCGAGGGCCGCCTGGCCGAAATCGACCTCAAATGGACCGCTGACTCGGCCGTCTGCGTCGTGGCGGCCTCGGGCGGCTATCCCGCCAAGTATCCCAAGGGCCTACCGATCCGCGGCCTGGACGAAGTGCCGGAGGACGACAACGTGATGGTCTTCCACGCCGGCACCGGCCGCGGCGAGGGCGAAGAACCGGTCACCGCCGGCGGACGCGTCCTGGGCCTCACCGTCCGCGACCCGTTCCTGCGCGTGGCGATCGAACGCGCCTACATCCTGCTGGAGAAAATCCACTTCGACGGCATCCACTACCGCACCGACATCGGCCGCCGGGCCCTGATGCGCCAGCACACCGGGGCGGGATGAGGGCCGCCACCCTCATCCATCATTATTCGCAGAGTCAAGATTCGTCTCCTGATTCACTCGACCTGGAAGTGGGACAGGCTGACGGGAACGGTATGGCTGAGAATCGAGAACCCCGCGTCGCCTACGATGTATAGGTATCTTGGCGTAACAAAAAATTCGTAGGTCCACGTGCCCAAATCGGAATTCATGTATCCTTCAAGGATCGGCTCAAGGGGATCGCTCATGTCCAAATGGCGAACACCCCCGCCCCATTCGTCAAGAATGAAGAGGCGGCGATCGAGCCATTGCATCTGACCGGAAAGCGGCTGTCCGAGCGGCATGCGGGATGACCGCCGCGCGAAAACCAGCTTCGCCCTACGACGCCACGGCCTCGTCACGATATTGCAATTGGTAAAGCCGGCGATAGATGCCGTCGATGGCGAGCAGCTCTTCGTGCGTTCCGGACTCGTGGACGTGGCCGTGGTGCATGACCAGGATGCGGTCGGCGCGCTGGATGGTTGACAGGCGATGGGCGATCACCAGGGCCGTGCGGCCGACCAGCATCGTCGCGATCGCTTCCTGGATGCGTTGCTCGGTCTGCGTGTCGATGTTGGCGGTCGCCTCGTCGAGGATCAGGACTTGCGGGTCGGCGGCCAGCGCGCGGGCGAAGGCGAGGAGCTGTTTCTGACCGGTCGAGAACGTCCCGCCGCGTTCGGTCACGGTCGCGTTGAGCCCGTCGGGCAGCGCGGAGACGAAATCGTGGGCGTGGACCTGGCGCAGTAATACCCACAACTCCTCATCCGAGAGGCCGGGGTTGGCCAATCGCAAGTTTTCGGCGATCGTGCCCGAGAAGAGGAAGACTTCCTGCAACACGACGGCGAACATCGGACGCAACGCCTGCGGATCGAACTCGCGGATGTCCGTTCCGTCGATCGTGACGCGCCCGTCCGTCACGTCGTAGAAGCGGGTCAGCAGGTTGATCAACGTCGACTTGCCCGCGCCCGTCGCGCCGACCACGGCGATCGTCCCGCCCTTCGGGATCTCGAAACTCACCCCATGCAGGACCGGTTCGTTTTCGCGGTAGGCGAAGCGCACGTCTTCAAACCGGATGGCTTCGCGCAACGGCCCCACGGGTTTGGGTTCGGCCGGCGGGGTGATTTTGGGCCGGCGGTCCAGCAGTTTGAAGATGCGTTCGGAGGAGGCCATCGCGGCTTGCAGCAGGTTATACTTCTCACTCAAGCTGCGGACGGGATGGAACAACATGTGCACGCACTGGACGTAGAAGAAGAGCTGGCCGAACGTCAACGTCTCGACCCCCGCCATGCGCCCCGCCAACAACCCGCGCCCGCCGAACCAGATCACCGCCGTGACCGTCAGGTATGAGAGCAGCGTCATGGCCGGAAAGAAAATGGCGAACGCGAGGATGGTATGGATGTTGGCCATGCGATACTCGTTGTTGAGCTGGGCGAACTGGCGAAAATTGCGCCGCTCGCGGTTGAACGATTGCAAAGTGCGCATTCCGGCCACGTTTTCTTGTAGGTAGGCGTTCATCGTGGCAAGCGCGAGGCGGGTTTCGAGATACCACTTGCGCGCATGGCGGCGGAAGAAAAACGCCACGGCGAAAATGAGCGGGCAGGCCATCAGCACGACGCACGTCAGCTTGAAGCTCTGGAAGAACATCAGGATCAACACGCCGACCAGGATCAACAGTTCTCCCATGACGGCCACCACCCCGGTGGCGAACAGTTCGTTGAGCGTCGCGATGTCCGACGTGACGCGCGTGATGAGCCGGCCGACGGGGTTGCGGTCGAAAAAAACGGGGTCCTGGCCCAGGACGTGACGCCAGAGCGTGTGGCGCATGTCGTGCATCGAACGCTGACCGACCAGCGACGTCGTGTAATTGAAGACCACGTCAAGCATCGCCGCGCCGATCAACACGCATAGCAGCAACGAAGACATGACCAGCAGACCGTGCATATCACGCCGCGCGATCTCGTTGTCGATGATATGCAGCGTCAAGAGCGGCTGGCACAGGCGCAACCCGTTGGACGCAATCGAAAGCGCCACGGTGATCACGAACAGCTTCTTGTAGGGCCGAATGAACTCCCACAACCGGCTCATCAGTCGCCAGTCGATTTTCTGCCGGTGCGAGAGCGATTCATCGGGGGCGAGGGCTTGTTTTATCTTGGACATCGGGGATCGCGTCTTCACGCGCGTCGGTCACGGTGATCAATTGAGGACAATGCGTCCCAGCAAAAGGACCGATTACGCCGTGTGCTCGATTTCCTCCGCCAGTTGTTGCCGCTGGGCCAGGTCCCAGTACTTGCCGCGCAGGGCCATCAAGTGTTCGTGCGCGCCCTGCTCGGTCACGCGGCCGTTTTCGAGATAAATGATGTTATCGGCGAGCGAGACGGCCGAGATGCGGTGCGAGATCAGGATGGTGGTGCGTTGGCCCAGCACTTCTCTGAGGCCGCGCAGAATCGCCTCCTCGGTGTGGGTGTCGACCGCGGCCAGGGCGTCATCGAGGATCAGCAGGGCGGGATCGAGCGCCAGGGCGCGGGCCAGGGCGGTGCGCTGGCGTTGGCCGCCCGACAGGTTGATCCCGCGCTCGCCCAGAATCGTCTCCAGTCCCATCGGGAACCCTTGGACCTCCCCGTCGAGCTGCGCCACGCGGGTGACCCGCTCGATCAACGCGCGCCGCTCGGGCCGCTCGCCGTCCTCCTCGAGGCCATAGGCGACGTTCGCGCCGATCGTGTCGCTGAAGAGGAACGGCTCCTGGTCAACGATGCCGATCCGGGCGCGCAGTTCCTCGAGGGGCCAATCGAGGATATCCAGGCCGTCGATGAAGACGGTCCCGCGCGGCGGGTTATAACGGTGCGCGAGCAGTTCCGCGATCGTCGACTTGCCGCAGCCGACCGGCCCCGTCAGCCCCAGCGTGCCTCCCGGCGCGATCTCCAGCGTGATCCCGCCCAGCGATGGATTGCTCGCTCCGGGATAGGTGAAGTTCAGGTCGCGGATCTGAATGTGGCCGCGCAGGGGGGCGATATCGGCGTGGGTGGCGTCGTGGTCCTCGATCTCCGTGGCTTGATCGAGGAGTTCCTCGATGCGTTTCATCGAGGCCGCGCCGCGTTCGAGCTGGGCCATCACCCAGCCTAATGCCGCCAACGGCCAGAAGCTGGCCATCAGCAACCCGAAAAACGTCACGAGCGCGCCGATGGTCAGCTCGTTGCGAATGATCAGCGTCCCTCCGCCCCATAGGAGCATCAGCAGGGCCAATCCCACCACGAACCCTAGAAGCGGGAACAGGATGCACTGGAGCCTGACCAGATGCATATTGGCGTCGACATAGTCGAGCGAGATGCGATCGAAACCGTCGGCGCGGTCCTCCTCGCGCGCGAACGATTTAATCACCCGTATGCCCGAGAGGTTCTCCTGGACGTTGGCCGACAGGTCGCTGTTGATCTCCTGCACGCGCCGGAAGCGCTCGTTGATCTTCTGCTTGAAAAAGTAGACCAACGGAACCAGCAGGATCATCGGCAGGTAACACATGAGCGTCAATTTGACCGATTCCCGGACCATCGCCAATAGGACCATCGGCATGATCACGATCGTGTTGGCGATGTACATGACCGCCGGCCCGATGACCATGCGCACGGCGTCCATGTCGCTGGTGGCGCGGGCCATGATGTCGCCCGTGCGGAACCGGTCATAGAAGACCGACGGCAGGCGCAGGAGGCGCTTGAAGAGGTCGTTGCGGAAGTCGAACTCGACGTGGCGCGAGGTGTTGATGATCAGCCGGCGCATCCAGAATCGGGTCAAACCCGACCCCAGCCCGAGCACCACCGTCAGGCCGGCGAAAACGAGCAGCAGCCCGGCCTGCAGCCCGCCGAACAGCCCCAGATCCAGGGTCAGGATATCGACGCCGTTGCCCATCAGCGTGATGACCTGGATTTCGAGGTAGTTGGTCACCCCCAGGCACGCCATCCCCCCCGCCAGCACCACCCGATAGCGCCGCAAATAGGGATAAAGCCTCCGAAACCGCCGGATCACGTTTGAAATCAGTCCTATCGGGGAGATGACGCATCGGCTAAATGTGACCAAAATAAGCCGATGAGGCTACACTTTACCACATGGGAGGGCCATTGGATAGAGATCCCTCGTCCTCGTCGCTCGTCCCGCGTCGGCGACTCGTGCTCGTGCTCGTGCTCGGTCCTTTTCTCTGGGTATGATCGAGGTGCGACACGGCGACCAGGCCAATTTCGATTACCATTACGAGCACGAGCACGGACAGGCACTGGATTCACTAGACGTAGCGGCGTGGGAATGTCCCCCCGCATGCCTCCGGCCCTGACGGAAGCGCGAAAAGCCAAACCGTGTTAAAACCCCCGAAAGGAGCGGGAAACTCTCGCGGCCCATAAGAAATCCTGCAACCTTCGCAAGCCGGCGGGCGACTATGGATTTGAGGGCCGGCATCGGCAAAGACCACCGAGAACTGGTTTCAGAACACCGTTTCCGCGAAAGGATTTTGAGATGATATTGGTCGTGACCCCCGCGTTGGGTTGGAGTTGGCCCGCGTTGGTTCCCATCGTCGGGCTGGTGGCCGCGGTGCGGGGCTACAAGTTCCTGACCGATGACGCCCATTTCAAGTCGCGCCTGACGCGCAAGATGGAGAAGATGCGGCGCGAGAGCGTGGCGATCGACGAGGTTCTGACCGAGGTGATCGCCGATGAGATCGGCAACGAAGAACGCCTCAACTTCGAG
The DNA here is from genome assembly GCA_963580245.1 of Candidatus Sumerlaeia bacterium. Taxonomy (GTDB): domain Bacteria; phylum Sumerlaeota; class Sumerlaeia; order MVZB01; family MVZB01; genus CAUZJO01. The sequence continues at coordinate 35,279 of CAUZJO010000031.1, forward strand.
CGCGACGACTTGATCCTGGTCTTTCGCAAGGACGCGCGCGGCAAGTTCTTCGTCGAGGTCGCCGGGCCGAAAAAGAAGACAAAGCTTGACCTGCGCATCCGCGCCGAAGAGTTCGCGTACGAGATCATTCGCAAGTTCGCCTATCACAAACTCGCCGAACAGCTCACCCACGCCGGTGCCACGATCGTCGAGAAGAAGATCGAAGATAACCGCATCACGCTTATCGCCCGCAAGTGAAGTTAATCCGAACCGGGTTGGGGCACTTTAGGTCCTGAGCTACGAGCTCTTCATTCTGAATCGTTAACCCATATTTCCCATTTGAGAAATAGAAAGTCATGGTATAATTTTTCAAATGGCCGATGAATAAAGGCTGAAGTCGATGTTCGAGCAGCAAGAGTTGAGAGATCTGATGGGTGAGAGCAAAAAAGAG
>CAUZJO010000032.1:0-34643 GCA_963580245.1 Candidatus Sumerlaeia bacterium
CCCAAGCCGGGGTGCCGGCGAACGGCGAGTTTGATTTCGAGTTCCGGCTCTTCGACGCGGCCTCGGCGGGTAACCAGCAGGGCCCCATCGTTGTACTCGATGACGTTTCCGTCAGTGGTGGGCTTTTCGCCGTCGAGTTGGACTTCGGCACCGGAGTCTTCAGTGGCGATGCCCGCTGGCTGGAGATTCGGGTTCGACCGGGGGATGAGACCGGCGGCTTTACGCTCTTGCACCCGCTCCAGCGACTAACGGCGACGCCATATGCTCTGCATGCCGCTTTGGCGCAGACGGCGGTGGAGGCCGCCAACGCCACGGACGCCGACCAGCTCGACGGGATGGATTCCGCCGCGTTCGCGGCCGCGTCGCACGACCATGACGCCGCCAATCTGAGCTCCGGTGTGCTGGATGACGCGCGTATCTCGGTCAGCATCGCGCGGATCGGGGATATCTTGCCCACGGTGCTGGCCAGCGACGGGGTCGATAGCGGATTAGACGCCGATACGCTCGACGGAGCGGATTCCGCGGACTTTACGACCGACACCGAACTGACCAATGGTCTGGCGCAAAAGGCCGAGCTGGCCCACGGCCACAATTTGCAAGACCTGGGCGGGGCGGTCACCGATACCCAGGTGCCGGATGATATTACAGTGAACAACGCGGCTATGGCCGGGCTGGCTGCCGATTCCGCGCTGCTCGGGGGATTGATGCCGGCCCAATACGCGACCGACGTGGAGTTGGGAGCGGGTCTGGCCGACAAGGCTGATCTCGGTCACCTTCACAACCTCCAAGCCTTGGGTGGGGCGGTCACCGATGCCCAGGTGCCCGATGGCATCACGGTCGACAACGCGACGATGGCGGCTCTAGCCGCCGACGCCGACCTGCTCGACGGGATGGATTCGGCGGAATTCTCTGCGGTGGCGCATGATCATGACACGAGCTACTTCACCGAGACCGAACTCGCCACCGGCGGTGGCGGAGGTCAGGTGCACTACGACAACCTGCTTGGCGTGCCGCCGATGGTGGGAGATTCTCATTCGCTCGACGCAAGCGACGGCGATCCGGTCGACGCGGTCTTCGTCGACGCGGAGGGCAACATGGGGATCGGCACGACAGCGCCGACGGCGGGGCTGCACGCCGCTAAAACCGGGCCAGCGTCAGTTGAACTCGAACTGCTGGCCGAGGTCTCCGATGGCGACGGGACGTTCAGCCGCCTTAACGACGTCTACTCGGTCTTCGTCTCGGGGACGACGGCTTACGTCGCCTCCAACGACGACGATTCGCTCACGATCATCGACGTGAGCGATCCGACGAATCCGACGCTGCTGTCCGAGGTTTATGACGGAGACGGGACGTTCAGTCGCCTGGAGGGGGCTCGATCGGTCTTCGTCTCGGGGACAACAGCCTATGTCGCCTCCTTCGGCGACCATTCGCTCACGATCATCGACGTGAGCGATCCAAGGAATCCGGCACTGCTGGCGGAAGTCTATAACGGTGACGGGACGTTCACCCGCCTCAACTGGGCCGTCTCGGTCTTCGTCTCGGGGACAACCGCTTACGTCACCTCCTACGGCGACAATTCGCTCACCATCATCGACGTGAGCGATCCGACGAATCCGACACTGCTGTCCGACATTTATGACGGAGACGGGACGTTCAGTCGCCTTAACGGGGCTAATTCGGTCTTCGTCTCGGGGACAACCGCTTACGTCATCTCCTACGGCGACGATTCGCTCACCATCATCGACGTGAGCGATCCGACGAATCCGACGCTGCTGTTCGAGGTTTTTGACGAAGACGGGACGTTCAGCCGCCTGGACGGGGCCTTATCAGTTTTCGTCTCGGGGACAACGGCTTACGTCACCTCCTACGGCGACGATTCGCTCACGATCATCGACGTGAGCGATCCGACGAATCCGACGCTGCTGTCCGAGGTTTTCGACGAAGACGGGACGTTCAGTCGCCTAGAGGGGGCTCGATCGGTCTTCGTCTCGGGGACAACAGCCTACGTCGCCTCCTTCATCGACGATTCGCTCACACTAATCGACGTGAGCGACCCGATGACCCCGACGCTATTGGCGGAGGTTTATGACGGAGACGGGACGTTCAGTCGCCTTAACGGGGCTGGATCGGTCACCGTTTCGGGGGCAACAGCTTACGTCGCCTCCCTCGATGACAATTCGCTCACGATCATCGAGACCCCGCCTCCTCTTTACTTAAAGGCCGACGGCGATACGCTGATTTCGGGTGGGGCCGGCTCGGTCCGGCTGACGATCGAGGCCGACACCGACGATAGCGGCGAGAGCGACCAACCGCGGCTCACGATGCTCCAGGATGGTGGGCTCATTCGTGCCGACGCGGGCTTCTTCGGCGCCACCGACGACTTCGAGATCCGGACGCGGGGGACAGCCGCCTCGGACATTCTGCTCAATCCGCGTGATAACGTCGGTATCCACACAACCGATCCGACCAACCCGCTCCAGGTTGGCTCCGACGCAACCAACGGCAACGCCGCGCACGTAACCGCCGGCGGCGTTTGGACCAACGGCTCGGACCGCAACTCAAAGCAGAGATTCAAGAGGATCGACAAGCGAGAGATTCTGGAGAGAGTAGCGGCGTTGCCCGTGACGAAGTGGCAATACAAAGGCGAACCCGAAGCCGTGCGCCATATCGGACCGATGGCCCAGGACTTCATGGCGGCGTTCGGGCTCGGAGCCTCGGAACGCCACATCGGCACGCTCGACGCCGACGGCGTCGCCCTGGTTGCCATCCAGGGGCTTTATGACGTGATGAAGGCCGAGCTTGAGGAGAAGGACGCGCAAATCGAGGCGCTGGAGGCTCGCTTGGCGGCGCTTGAAGGAGCGTTCCAGGCGGAGGAGCGTCCTTCGGTCGATGTCACTAACCTCGAAAAGAAGTCGAACGTGGTGGAACGTTGACACCCCCACCCTCCTCCGTACGAAAAGGCAGGGGGGGATGGGGCGAGAATAATAGAATACCGTGACGGGCCAGGAATCGCGTTGACCGAACCGGGTAGGAAGGCTGACAATTTGACTTGGGGGCGACCGGGCGGAGTCATGACCGACCGGCGGCACTTCACCCCTTGGCGTGCCATCGCCCCCATCACTCTCCCCAGCCAAGGGGTTCAGGACTTCGCATGACCAAGGGGGCGGTCCGATGACACCCACGAAACAGAAGAAACCGGATCGCGTCCCGGAAAACCCGGTTAAACTTTCGGACCCGATCAAGGTTTACCATCCCAAATTTTTGGGCTAAGCGACCTTCGAAATCATTGAGAACTGTGAGGAACTCAGGAGGTTCCTTCACAACCCTGCGGCCTTTGAGACGAGCGACAGGATTATGCGGCTGCTTGGTACGGAACACCGCGATGGGGTCCGCGTGATGGGCTTGTTCACGTTCAAAGACAAGGAAGGCTGGATTCATTTTAATCCAAAGATCGCTGAACCAGGCCTTTTCCTCAGGCAAAAGGTTGAATGCTGGATCAGATATATGGGGCCTTGTTTGGATCAAGGGTTCTTGGCGGAAATCAGGGGCTATTGGTATCCGGCAAGCTTTGCGGATGTGAAAGACCACGAAGACAAACCGATCCGCCAGGCGCTATACGAAAAATCCAGAAAGAAAAGTTTGATCCCGAATATAGACGGCGATTACTTAACGCCGCGCCCCCTAACCGGATTTCCCCCAATCTATTGGGGCACATTTGACTTTACGTGCTTTCCCGAAATTCAATTGAATGGGATCCACGTCTTTTCGGGGGGGGAGCGGCTTATTTCCGTTCCAGTTCGCCGGCCAGGCCGAAGAGGAAATCGTTGATCGTCTGCTTGTCGCCGGCGGGCGGGTCGAGATAGCCGGCTCCCATGAACTTGTAGCTTTCGCTGATCATGTCCGCGGAGTTTGCGGGGGGTTTGCGGGCGAAGTTATGTTTGCCGTATTGGTAGAAAGCCGTCGCCAGCCGACTGAACTGATCGCCGGCGAGCGAGCCTTCGGAGAGGGTGGATGCGTCGAGACAATTCTGGAGTTGGTAGGACCCATCGGCTTGGATCGTCAGGCGGCGACAGAGCCCGGCGATGCCGCCCGAGCGTTGCCAGACGATACGGGGCGCGGGCTTGAATTGGTCCAGCAGCGGGACCATGCGGATGCCCGAACCCGCTCGATTCGTATGGAAGGCATGGATCCCATCGCGGGCGCGAAGGATCACGCGGTAACCCGCCACAAGCGCCTGGGTGCACATCTCGCCGGGTTGCGCAAGCTCCAGGCACCCGTCCTTGAACTGTCTTTGTTGAAAATGAGCGATCGTGATATCGTAAATATCGATGGCCAGTTCCCGGCCCAGGTGTTGGCGGGCCGCTTCAACCGCGGCCGGGGGTTCGTCCTGTGTCAGCTGTTCGGGCGTCGTGGAGGGCTGAGGCGTTTTCCCCTCCGCCTTTGATTTCTCGGGTGGCCTGGTCGGTTCCGAGGTCGGCGCATCCGTTTTAGGAGGTGCTTCGATTTGCGTTTCCGATGGCGTTTCCGGTGATGTTGGCGTCATTTCCGATTCGCAAGCTCCCAAGCCCAGCGCGCAGCAAACTATCAGAATGGTGAAGAGCGCGTGTTGTTGCGTTATGATTGTTCACTCCCCTCGAATCCGACTATTGGTAAATCTCCCATAGAGAAATGCTGTTCTCCGGCGGGACGCCCTGGGCGAACCAAACGGGATATTCGAATCCCTCGGCGAACAGCTCGGGCTCGCCAGCCGCGCTGATCTTGTCCGGCCCGAGCGCAATTGTCCATACATCGGGAATCGATGCCTGGAAGGTCTCATCAAAGTGAGTTCGCCGGAAGACCATCATCTGGTCATCGACCGAGTAGTCGGCGAAGGCGAAATCGGCCCCATTTTTGAAAATCACGTTGACCTGGCCGCTGAACAGGTCGATCCCCAAGACGTCGTTGGTCATGTTGACGGGGTCAAAGAACTCGACCGACAGGATGTTGTGGTTGGTCGAGGCCAGCAGCGGGTTGCCAATGCTCACCCCCTCGGACGGCGGGGACAGGATGCGAATGATCTGGCCGGTCTGGGTATCGAGCAGGTTGACGTCCCAGAAATCCTGGCTCGTGTCATTGGGGTCGGGCCGGTTGAGCGCGTCGTAGAACAGGAATCGTTCGTCGACCCACGTCATGGTGTCCGAGAACAGGACGATGTCCTGAGAAACCCCCTCCACGGTCGTCGGATGGACCAGGTCGTACAGCGTGGTTTGACCCGACGCCAGATCAATGGTCCAGATGGTGTTCTCCGCGACGCTGCGGACGAACGCAACCTTACCCCCGAGTGGAGAGATCGCTACCGAGGAAAAACCGAAATCGAGAGAATTGTTGAGAAGCTCTTCGATCCACTGACCGGATTGTTCATCGAAGAAGAACCAGCGCAGGGCAAAGGCCGAATCGGTGAAAACAATCGCCTGACCGAAGGGATCGACGGCGATCGGGCGGCCGGTGTTGAAATTGATTACGGTATCGCTCAGCGGGTTGGCCTCGAGCGTGTTCAGGTCGGCGAGCCAGAGGTTGCCATCGAACGGATTGGCGAGGACCATGAACTCGGCACCGGCCACCGGAGGATCATCGGGGGGCGGCGGCGTGCCAGTGCCCTCGGTGATCCCTACCTGGTCGAAAGCCGACTTGACGGCGTTCTGTTCCGCCGAGTTTTCGCCGAACAGGTCGCCGGCCGCCCGGACCAACGCGATCCGCGCGTCGATGAACTGCGACTGCTGCATAAGATACATCACCAGCGCGCGGTAGTAGATCTGCTCGGTCCGCTCGCGGTCGAGGGCCATGATCAACAACGCGCAGGCATGGTTGGGGATGCCCGAGTTGACGTGCACGCCGCCGTTGTCCTGGTCGATCGTGAGATTCTGGAACTGACTCATATCGGCCGGCTGCCAACCCGACTGGCCCTGGTTCAGGCCCTGGTTGGGGTTGGCCATGTCGCGCATCGCCCCGGTGGGGAAAAACTCCGGCCTGACGACGTCCTCGCCGAGCTGAAAGTCGTCGCGATCGAGCATGATCCCGAAGACATCGGCGAACGACTCGTTGAGCGCACCCGATTGGAAGCGGTATTCGAGATTGGCGGTCTCCTGGATCACGCCATGACTCATCTCGTGGGCGGCGACGTCAAAGGACTCGGCCAACGCGGTGAAGGCCATGTTCCCATCCCCGTAAAACATCGCCTTGCCGTTCCAGAAGGCGTTGTCCATCGGCTGGCCGCGGTCGGTGGTGTGCAGGAACGAGAACAGGGCATCGCCCTTGTCGTCGTATGAATTGCGCTGATGGGTACCCAAGAAATAGGCATAGACCTCACCGGCGTTGAACAGGGCCGAGACCGCCGAGGGGTCGCTCCACGAGTTGGCGTCGGTCGAGCTGATGTTGGAGGGATTGAAGTTCTGGCCCGGCTCGGTGTTTTGCGCGGTCCAGGAGGTGACCACCCCCCGGGCGTTGGGACCGATGATCTCCTGGCTGCTCTGCCCGGCGACAAACATTTGCCGGGTCGTGTCGGCCATGAAGAAGTTCGTGCCGACGTTATAGACGTTGAGCGTCCGGTTCTGGCCCCCCAGGTCCACGCCGGAACCCACCACGGGGCCGTCGGAATTGGCGGCGTTGTAGAACTCCAAGTTCTCCCCGGTTCCGGCATGAATGAAGAAGCGATACCAGTCCACGACGTTGGGCCGCACCTCGACGACCCAGACCAATTCGAGGGGCGTCGTCGGGTCCGGTTGCCAATAGGCGAGATCTGCCGTCGGCTCGCCGTAATCCAGGATCTCGGCGAGTTGGGGAGGAATGGCCTCAACGCGGTCTTTCTCAACCAACCGCCGGTGGGCGATTTCGATCGCCGTTTTGGCCGACTGCTTGGGTTTTTGGGACAGGGAGGAACTCGGCGTAGGGTGGATGAAGCAATTGATCGAGCGCAGGTTGCCCGCGGCGTCGAAGTGGGCGAATAGCTGCCGTCCCCATATCGGGATGTCCCCGTGGCACTGAACGAAACGGACGTGGGTCATGCCGAGCGCATCGATGTCGGTCGCTTCCAGAACCAGCTCCTCGGATGGGTCTTTCAAGCCGAACAGGTTGGATTGGGTTGCCACGTATCGCCGCGCCAGTTGGGCGGGGGCTTCACCGGCCCGCTTGGCGGCCAGCGGCTTGCCCGTCTCGGGAAGCTCCACCGCAATGACGCCTCGTTTACGATCCAGATAAACGCGCTTATCGGGGTGCCGGTAAACCTGAAGATCGGGTCGTGATTGGGCCCATTGCGCGAATTGAGAGGTCGTCGCCTTGGCCCGATTGGCCAGGAGGCCGCGCTTGTGGTAGGCCTGGCTCAGTTGGCGGGCCGTCTCCTGGATCTGGCGCGGGTCGGCTTTGGCGTCCGGGCGCGCGGATCGGCCCGACCCTTCAGACGGCCAATTCGGAGGGATCGCGCTGGCGGGACGACCGAACGCGAGACACAGCAACAGAAGCGCGTGAGCGTAACGCTTCAGAAACAAGCGCGTCTGACGCCGGCGACTCGTCGTTCGGGGCCTACGGCGTGAATGAGTATCGGGGCGCGGTCGATTCTCGATGGCGAAATGAGATTCACTCACGGCTTTAATGCCTCCTCCCAGCGCGGTGTTCCTGGTCGCTAAAGACTACCCTCCGTTTCGATCAGACAATCTGACACGACCGCCCACGATTAGTAAAGGCCCAGATTGAGGCCCCCGACTCCCGCAGGGGCATCTCAAGGAGCCGCAAGATGCGCCCTCGCCGGCTTTTGGAGATGATTGGAACTGGCATTCATCTCGGTGGCTTGGTATGATATGAATGTGGTCTTGCGAACGTGACGATTGCCAGGCGGGTGTTGTTTTATCCGTGGTCATGATTGGTACACGCGCGGGGCGCAATCCTATTTAGGGATGATGGGAAATCGAATCGCCGCAACTCATTCTCGAAGACATTTACCGCCGGGTCCGGCGCTTCTGGACGCTGGCACTGTTCATGCCCATCATTTATCTCCTGTTGGCGTGGATGATGGAACACTGGCGTTGGGTCGAGACTTATGAGGGGGCCGCCCATCCCTGGGACGTGCCGACCGTGCGTGGGATGGTCGGCGGACTGGCCGTCACCTTGTTGCTCTCACTGGCCTGGTTCCGCGTGCGACGGACGTTCAGCCTGCGTCGCCCCGAGACCGACCAGTTTGGTCCGCTCCGCTTCTGGACGCGCCAATTCTATCTCATGGTTACTTTCTCCGATGCGCTGGCCTTTCTCGGACTGATCTACTTTTTCGTCTCCGGGCGTCTGTGGGCATTGTTCGTCGGCGGGGCGCTGGCCTACCTTGGATACGCGCTGACCTACCCCACCTATGGCGATTTGGACCGATTGCGGGAGAGCCGCCCCTGATAAGGTCCGCCGGCGCGGGCGTCACCCTCGCGCCGGCGATCAATCGGGGATGAAATCGCTGGCGCGGAAGAGGTCGCCCCTGCTGATCGTGCCGTTGGTCGGGTCGTAGAGCGTGTAATCGAAACCTTCGACGCTGCCGAAGAAGAGTTCATACGAATAGCCGGGATAGAAACGCAGGGGATTCATGTCGTCCTGGCGATCGGGGCCGTCGCTGCTCAGCGCCCAGCGCGCGGCGTTTTCGAGCGGGGTGGCGCCGTAAGTGTACATTCCGGATCGGAATCGTCCGAACGAGGCTTGGGCATCGGTCGACTTGAACGGATCGAGTGGGATATTCGTGAGATACGAGATCGGGGTCGTGAGCGGCCGGAAGCGCCGGAAGCGCGGACCGAGCGCCACCGGGGCGGGCGGATACTGGTTGTTGTCCGCCGCGTAGGTCTCCAAGCCGGTCGCCATCGTTCTCAGATCGCTTTTGACCCGAGAGATCCTCGCCCGTGTCTGGGCCTCGAGAAAGTTGGGCAGGGCGATGACGGCGATAATCGCGATGATCGCGACGACCACCAGCAGTTCGATCAACGTGAAACCGCGATGCTTGCCAGACATCTTTCTTGCCTTTTGGATTTGAACTCGCTCCCCATACAAAAGACCCGCGCGACTTTCCAGCGGATAGACCGATGCCCGCACTCCCACTCCTTGCGTGACAAGCTCCCCGCAAATCTCCTTGGATAACGAAGGCAATGCGGCGAACCCAATCGGGCCTACCGAGACGGCGGCGACGACGGGGGACTCCCGCCACTTCCGCCACCCCCGCCAAACATGCGTCCGAAACCTCTACCCCCGCCGAAACCGCCGTCGCGCATCCGGTCCTGGATGCGGTTTTGAAGCGTATCGAAATCCTCGGGGCTGAGCGTCTTGCGCATCCGCTCCATCCTTTGGCTCATGCGCTGAGCCATCATTTGCATGAACTGCGCCTCTTGCTCGGGCGTGGCGATCTCGCGCATGGCATCCATCCGCCCGCGCCAACCCTCTCGCCCTTCGGGGCGCCCTTGCGCCCACAGCTCGTCCATCTTGGCCTTCTGCTCATCCGTGAAATTGAGACCCTCCATCATCTCCTGGCGGCGCTTTTGGCGTTCTTCGGGGCTGCGCGGGTGCCTGGGCCTCTCGGGCGGAGCAACCTGTTCCCGACCCACCGCGACGACCGGTTCGGGAGGCTTTTCCGGAATTCCCCGGAACTTGTCAAACAGTGTCCAGCCATAGACGCCGCAGCCTAGCAGGAGGGCGACCAGGACGAGGACCTTAACGCTGTCGGGTATCATCGGCGTTTTCGTGGGTTTAGGTTTCACTGCCATGGGCTCCTTTCTTCCACCGGTGAGGATACGTCCGGCGTTCGCGCGGCGCAACCAAATCCAGTTTCGGCTGGATGGGTGCTGGTCTCCGCGTGACAGAGCACATTTCATGCCATCGGAATCAGACGCGGCCGCCGCGGCGCTTCATGACGGGTTGTCGCCGTGGGAGAGTTACATATCCGAGCGGGCCGAGACGGGCGCCGCGTGACCCTGGAGCCGATTCTGGTAGGTTTGCTTACGCTCTTCGAGGATTTCTTTAAGTTTCTGGTAGCGCTCGGCGAGGACCTCGGTGAACAGATCGTTCTGATTCTCATCAAGGACGCCGCGATGTCGTCTAAGCGCTTGTACCAGGCGCTGATAGAAGGCGTCGGAACAATTTCGGATATCGATCAGATGCGGCTTCAACGTTTCCGTTGACAGATCATCCTGGGCCATCCGCTGGGCGAGCTGGACCATGCAATCGATCGACACGACGCGCCGGTTCCATTCCTCCTCATCCCACCGGCGGCGTATCTCGGCGAAGAGGTCGCGCTGCTCGGGTCTCAGGTTCAGGCGGCCCTCATCGAACACCAAGAGGTGTTCTGTTTTGACCGGAAGGGGTTCGATTTGGTACGCATCATTCCGGGATGTCTCCCGCAACGCCAGCGCGGCGATGAGAACGGCATTCAGACCTAACGAGAAGGCCAACAGCCCGTTCCGTTTGGGCGAGTTCATGGTCGCGGCTCCCACGGGGAATCTTCAACGATCCCGGCGATGCGCCCGATCGTCTCGGCCTGTTCGGGGACAAGCGTCGTCACCAGCATCTCTCGCATCCCCGCATCTCCGTAGAGTGGTCCCGGAGCGTCCCCCCGACCCACGACTCCGAGCAGCACCAACCCGGTCAAGACGCCGCCAAAGACCCAAGCCGCGGTCGCCATGACCGGCCGGTGCAAGAAAGCCAACCACGACACCGGGCCGGGCCTTTGGGGGGTTAGATCATGCCGGACCCGTTCCATGACCCGCTCGGCGATGGCGTGGCCGCGATGTTCGTCGAGGTTGGGCGCGGCCCACTTCTCCAACAGAGAATCCACCTCGCCGAGGGCCTTGAACTCTCGGAGCAGATCCGCTTCGGCCTGCATGTGGTCTTGGAGGGCTTCGGCAACTGGGGGGGGTAGTTCGCCGTCATGGAGTGCCGACAGACGCTCCAGCTCTCGCTCATTTCGCTCGTTTGGGTCCTGCTTCATGGCGTGGTATCTCTCCCATACGCTTATTACGGGCCAGCCGGCGGTATCTTACGCGCGGCCCTCGATTTGGTGAAAAATCTCGTGCGCTTGCCGTTCATCCCGTGCTTTTGGCCCGGCCGCGCGGGCTGGGGGCGCTGCCTTCCTGGAGATAGCGATCCAGTTCACGGCGCAACTGGCGGCGCGCCCGATAGATCAATTGCTCAACCGAACCGAGAGAGCAGTCCAGCGTCTGGGCGATTTCCTTGTAGCTCATCCCCTTGAAGCGGCTCAGCTCGAGTGCCAGGCACTGGTTGACCGGCAGGCCGGCCAGGGCGCGCTCCAGGGTCTCGCTCAGCTCCGCCTCGCGGGCGGCCCGATCCGCGCGGTCGCCCACGGGAGCGGCCGTCGGGGGAATCGCCTCCTCGTTGACCAGTTGGGGACGGCGGGCCGTACGCCGATAGTGGTCCAGACAGAGCCGCGAAGCGATGCGGAAGAGCCAAGTCGTGAACTTGCCGCCGGCCACGTATTGCGTGCGCGCGCGCCACAACCTCCAGAAGGTCTCCTGGGTCAATTCTTCGGCCGCTCCCTCGTCGCGCACGCCCCTGACGATGAATCGGAACAGCGGGGATTGCCAACGCGCCATCAGCCGCTCCAGGGCACTCGAGTCGTCCCGGGCGAGTTGGGCCATGAGCTGATCGTCTTCGGAGGGTAGGGAATCAGGCGGCATCATCGGGCGGCAATCGGCGCCTTGACCATCAGCAACAGACTCCTAAGCGACTCACCCACCCCAGGCGGCGTAACGGAAGCGACCATTGAGGCGACCTGGACCTTCATGTAATACATCAAGCATCAAGACTGAAGGTAGCCACACCCCGACACCGGCTTCATCCATTCCCGAACAGTCTGAATCGCAACCCGGAGCGAGGATCAACCTATCCGCCGGGTTGCTCGACCGGTCGGCCGATGATGATTTCGACGCGTCGATTGAGGGCCTGGTCCGCGTCGTCTTCCCCCGCCACGATGGGATTGAAATAAGCCCGTGAGATCGCCTTGAGGTTCCCGCCGGCGATGCCCCCCTCGCTCATCAGGTAATCCCGGACGCGGTCGGCGCAGGCGAATCCGAGTGCCCAATGGTCGGCGAAGGGCAGGTCCCCGATCGGTCGATCGTCGGTATGGCCCTCGATTCGGATATCGCGCTCCGAGAACTTCTTGAGGGTCCCGGCGACCGGATCGAGCAACGCCTTGGCTTCGGGCGAGATGATCGTCGAGCCGGCATTGAACAGAGCATCGGTGGGTAGAATGATGTGAAGTCCGGAAGAGTCGAGTTGGGCCTTCGCGCCGTCGGCCCCGGGCGCGTCGGCCAGTTGCTTGCGCAGGGAATCGGAGGCTTCGCCGAGGGCTTGGTCCTCGGCCAAGTTGGGGGGCAGGGCCGCCTGGACGGCTGTTTCGATATCGACTTTCTTTTGCGCTTCAAAGGCCTCCATCTCGGCCTCCTTTTCCGCCGCGAGGGTCTCGATCTGTTCCTTCAAGCCGTCGCGTTCGGTCACGAGGGCATCGAGAGTCGCTTTGTCGATCGTCGGTTTGAACGCCTCGATCTCCTCCAGCTTGGCTTGGAGTTCGTCCGCTTGTTTTTCGCTCTGTTCGAGGGCTTCGGTCTTTTCGGCGAGGGAAGACAGCGTCTCGGCCACCTGGTCTTCGAGGCCGCTGATTTCCAAAACGAGATCACCTCGCTCCTCGATGACCTGACCCAGCGTTTTCTTGTCCTCTTGGCGGGCGGCTTGCTCCGCGATGATCGCATTGTCTCGCGTCGCGACATCCTGCTGGAGGAGCCTTGCCTGTTCGCTGAGGTCCTGTTTCTCGACCTTCAACGCGGCCACTTCCCGGGTCAGCTCGCCGCCGAGCGTTTGCTCCTCGCGCAGCTTGACGTTCAGGCCGCTGATCTTTTCGAGCGCGGCGTCCACTTCGGCCTGGAGCGAGTTGATCTTTCGATCTCGCGCGGCGATTTCGGACCTGGCGATGGCCTTGCTCTCTTCGGCCTCACTCTGAAAGGCGTTGAATTCATTCCGCGTCCGGCGCAGTTGGTCGCTCAGTTCCCTTTCCTTCTGCGATTTGAGTGTTTGGGCTTTATCCAGTTCACGCTGGAGTCGGTTCTTCTCCTTGCCCGCCTTGGCCAGCTCCTCGTTCATGATTTCATTGATCTTGTAGTAGTTGGCCTGGAACTCCTCGTTCTCCTTCTCCAGACGCGCGATCTTCTCGTCCAACAGGTCCGAGCGTTCACGCAGGACTTGCGTCTCCACACAGCCGCAGAGGGCGACCAGACACGCCAGGAGCGGCGAATATGACAGGAAGCGACCGAGAGGACCCATGGCTTTAGTTTGCTCGCTCGATATGACGTTCATCAGACATTCTTATCCGCCTTGCCCATACGCCCGTTCCCACCTGCGCCAGATAGATCCGGCGCCCTACGCCAAGGGTTGGCGCCGCGCGACGAGGGTGCCGTCTCGGTAGACGGGGCTGCCGACGACGAACGTCATCACCGGGCGGCCGATCAATTCCTTCCCGTTCCAGGGGCAGTTGCGTCCCTTGCTCTGAAAGGATTCGGGTTCGACGGTCCAGGCCCGTTCAGGGTCGAAGACCGCCACGTCGGCGTCGGCCCCATCCGAAAGCGTCCCCTTGGGCAGCCCGAGCAACCGGGCCGGATTGATCGTCAGCTTGGCGATCACGTCGCTCATGGAGAACAATCCCGAGCGCACAAGGCCGGTGTTGAGGACGCCGAACGCCGTTTCCAGCCCGATGATCCCGTTGGGAGCGTCGGTGAACATCAAGTCCTTTTCCATGACCGTATGCGGGGCATGGTCGGTTGCGATCACCTCGATCGTCCCATCGCTCAGCCCCTCGATCAGGGCCAGCCGGTCATCTTCGGTCGATAGCGGCGGGTTGCACTTGAAGTGCGTGTCGTAGGTCTGGGCGTCCTGGACCGTGAGGGCCAGGTGATGGGGCGTGACCTCGCACGAGATACGCACTCCGCGCGCCCGAGCTCGCCGGATGAAATCGAGCGACGCCTTACTGCTGACGTGGCAGATGTGAATCCTGCCCCCGGTGAACTCGGCGAGGTCGACGTCACGCGCGACCTGGATGCTCTCGGCGGCCGAGGGCCAGCCGGGCAAACCCAGACGGGTCGCCACCTCACCCTCGCGAATCACCCCGCCCTCGGCCAGGTTCAGGTCCTCGCAATGGTCGAGAATCAGCGCGCCGAACGTGACCGAATACTCCAGGGCCCGGCGCATGACCTGATTGTTCATGATCGGGCGGCCGTCATCGGTGAATCCGACGGCCCCCGCCTGGAGCAAATCGCCGAACTCGGTGATCTCCTCCCCGCGCTGCCCTCTGGTGACGGCCGCGTAGGGAAAGACGTTGACGGCGGCGTCGGTCTGGGAGCTCGAGAGGATGAATTTGACACCGGTCTGGCTGTCGATGACCGGTTCGGTGTTGGGCATCGGGCAGACGCTGGTGAAGCCCCCCGCCGCCGCGGCCCGGGTCCCCGTGGCGATCGTTTCCTTGTCCTCGCGGCCGGGCTCGCGCAGGTGGACGTGCATATCCACCAGCCCTGGCGTAACCAGCCGCCCCTCCAGGTCGAGAGCCTCGTCGACGCGGTCGGGTGCCGACAGAGCCACCCGGCCATCCACCAGCCACAGGTCGGCGACCTCGTCGCGTTGATTGGCTGGATCGATGATCCGACCTCCTCTAAGATGATAACTGGCCATGCATTGCACTCTTCAACGTGTTTTGCGACAAGGCGCGGGATGAGGGCTCGTGGGAGAATCGGCCGGGACCGTCAACCAAGCCTCTGAGGGGCCGTTCGCAAGGGCAGGCCGGGGGTCCCCTCTTCCCCGATTCCCTCCGATCCAACCCACTCACATCTAATCACCCCGATACTTCCCCACCACGGCTTGAACTTCAAGGGCCATTTTGAAGATCGGCGCGGCTCGCCTCCGCGCTTCCGCGCGGCATTGGTTCCCCGCTTGACATTCCACCGCGGGATTGGCAAAGTCGCCTGTTATGCTGGTTATCCCGACCTGGCGGTTGGGCGAGAGGGATGGCGGTCGCGGGTTGCCCGGTCGGCGCGCCGTGGGGATAAAGCGGGAGTCAGGTTAAGTTGGCGCTCAATTACGAAGCATTGGTGGATGGGGCCTACAATCATAATGCCTCCGATATCCACCTCTTGCAGGACAGCCCCACATTCGTTCGCATCGACGGGGTGATGCGCCCGGTCCAGGGTACTCCGGTCACCCGCGAGGATATCGAGGGTTTCCTCAAGGAAATCATGAACAGCGCCGACGTCGAGACGCTCGAAAAGCGGCGGGGGGCCGATTTCGCCTGGCAGCCCGACGACCGCATGCGGTTTCGGATGGCCGTTTACTATGAACGGGAGCGGTTGCGGATCGTCATGCGGCTGATCAAGATCAAAATCGCCTCGATCGATGACCTGAATCTGCCCGACATCGTCAAGGAGATCGCCGGCTGGCACCGCGGAGTGACGCTGCTGACCGGCGTGACCGGCTCGGGCAAGTCGACGACGCTGGCGGCCATGATGAATTATATCAACTCGCGCGAGAGCCGTTGCATTATCACGATCGAGGACCCCATCGAGCTGATCCACGAGAACATCAAGTCGGTCGTCAGCCAGCGCGAGGTCGGGCGCGACGTCGAGAGTTTCCGCCACGGGCTGGTCCAGGCGCTGCGCCAGGACCCCGACGTGATCCTGATCGGCGAGATGCGCGACCCCGACACGATCAGCACCGCCCTGCGCGCCGCCGAGACGGGCCACTACGTTTTCTCGACGATGCACACCAGCAATGCCCTGCACACGGTCGAGCGCATCCTGTCGGAATTTCCCGAGGGCGAACACGCGCTGTTGCGCGATCAGCTCGCCAACAACCTGCGCGCCACGATCACCCAACGCCTGGTGCGCCGTGCCGGGGGGCGGGGGCGCGTCGCGGCGCTGGAGATCATGGTCGTCACCACCACAATCCGAAAACTCTTGAGCGATAACGAGATTCCCTCCATTGCCACGGTCATCCGCGAACGGCGCGACGGCAACATTTTGTTCGATCAGCACCTCGCCGACATGGTGCGCGGCAATATCATCGACGAGAGCGAGGCCTATCAATACGTCGAGGACGAGGCGGCCTTCCGGCGTTACGTCAAGGGGCGGATGGCCACGGCCGATATGGGTGGCATCGTCGGTTGAATACGTCTCCCATGGAAGGGACCGATCATCGGATCACTTACTCACACGGCGCGAAACCCAAAACAGAAATGGCGGCAATCCGTATTGGTTCATCGATTTGTTGATTGGGAGATTGAGGCATTTTATTATCTCGATCATCCATCGATGGACGGCCGGATGTCCCCAATGAGGAGATGTAGCAGTGGCTGAAACAACACCTGCGGTCCCGCGCCTGAAAACCGGCGTGCCCGGCTTCGATGAATTGCTCGACGGCGGCCTGCTGAGGGGCCGCGCACTCCTGCTCAAGGGCTCGCCGGGCTCGGGCAAGACCACCCTGGGGTTGCAAATGCTCGTTGAGGGGGCGACCCAGTTCGACGAGCCGGGCATCCTGGTCACGTTCGAGCAGATGCCCCTCCAACTCTACGCCGACGCTACGGGGTTCGGTTGGGATCTCAAGGGGCTGGATGAGGAGGGATCCGTCAAGGTCGTGTTCGTCACGCCCGAGGAGGTCCTCGAACATCGCGGGCGGGAGGCCAACCGGCTCCTGGTCAATATCGCGGACTGGGTCGACGATTTCGGTTCCAAACGCATCTTGATCGACTCGATCAGCCACCTAGGGGCGCTCTTCAACAAGGAGGAGGCGCGCGCCGGCTTCATGAAGTTCATCGTGCAGCTCAAGGCCCTGGGCCTGACGCCGATCATGACCTCCGAGTTGGATGCCGCCAGCGGGTTGCAGGGCATGGACGCCTACCTGGTCGACTCGGTCGCCCACCTCGACTATAAAGGCGGCGGCTCGGGCGGGCGCGACCATCGCACCATCGAGCTGGTCAAGACGCGCGGGACCCGGCATATCAGCGGCCGCCACCCCGTCCAAATCTGTTCGGAGGGGGTCGTGATTTTCCCGCATAGCTACGCCTTGGCCGGGCCGGCCGAGCCGGGCGAAGCCACCGAGGAGGTCGCCCACCTTTCTTCGGGCGTGCCGGGGATGGACGTGTTGCTCAACGGCGGTTTCTCGAAGGGTTCGACCGTCTTGGTGGCCGGTCTCTCGGGAACGTTCAAGTCGACCATGGCCGGCCATTTCCTGCTTGGCGGGCCCGACGACAATCCCCCGAGCCTATGGATTTCGTTTCACGAGTCGCAAAGCGAACTGGTGCGAGGATTCAGCGCGCGCGGCATCCCGCTGGCCGCTGCCTGCGACGCCGGAAGGCTTAAGGTGATGGAGGTCGTGGCGGGCCTGGAGCCCATCGAGAAGATCTTCACCCGCGCCCGCAACTTGATCGAGGAGCACGAGATCGAACGGGTGGTCGTCGATAGCCTCAATGACCTGACCCTCAGCTTCGCCCCCGCCGAGGACAAGATGGAAGGCGTGCGCTGGTTCCTGCGCCGACTCAAGGGGACCGGGGTCACCGTGCTGCTGACCGAACAACTCTCGCGCGTGACCGGTCGCAACCCCCTGTCCGAAATCGCCTGGGCCGAGTTGGCCGATACGATCATCTACCTGGGCCTGGTCGAGATCGAAAGCCGGCTGGAGAAGGTCATTTCGGTACTCAAGCACCGCGGCGGCGACACCCAGGGCGACCTACGCGGGATTTCGTTTTTTGAGAACGGGTTGCGGCTCAGCGAGCGCTTCTTTGGCCTCTCGGGCCTGCTCGACGGCACGGCGCTGGGTCAGCGCAAGAGCCAGATCGAGGAAATCTTTCAGCCGCTCTATTTCGTCCGCGACTTCCTGCAACTGGCCAAGGACCCCAAGTTGGCTGAGGACAAACGCACGGCGATGCTTGAACAATTGGGCTCGGAGACCTTGCGGGTCATTGAACTGCTCAGCAAATACTTCGATCAGCCCCTGTCCGAAAGGACCGGATCGTCGTCGGGGGCGAAGAAGCCATCATGAGCGGGAGAATCCTGATCATCGACGACGCCGACCATCTGCGCGAGGTCCTGAAGATGACCCTGGAGTTCAAGAGTTATGAGGTCACGATGGCGTCCAACGGCCAGGAAGGCATGGAAGCCGCCCGCGCCGGCACGTTCGACCTGATCTTTTGCGACATCGACATGCCGGTGATGAACGGGATGGATTTCGTGCGCAAATTCCGCGCGGAGCTGGGCGCGGAGACCCCGATCGTGATGCTGACCGCCGAGGACCAGTCCCACATCAACACCGCCCTGGAAGCCGGGGCCAACGGCGCCTTGGTCAAACCCTTTGATCCGATCATGCTGCTCAACGAAATCGAAAAGTATTTCACCTAGAGATTATGGCGGGGCACCTTGCTCATAATACGGAACGACCATGGGCGGGTGATGGGTTCTGCCGGACGCGCCATTGGCACTCTGTATTGGGCCGCGGGATCCCGGGCGGGGTCTGGATCGAGGCCAAGTTGACGCGCAGGCAAGTCTGGCCCTACGTAGCCGTTTCTCGGTGACGGAAGCAGTCAACCGTATGGTCGTTCACGATCCCCACCGCCTGCATGAACGCATAACAGATGGCGGGGCCTACAAATTTGAACCCACGCCGCTTGAGGTCCTTGCTCATCGCGTCCGAGTGGGGCGTGGTCGCCGGTAGTTCCTGGAGCCCGCGCCAGGCATTCCGGATCACCCGACCGCCGGTAAAGCCCCAGATGTAGTCATTGAAGCCCCCAAACTCCTCGCGCACCTCTAGAAACGCGAGCGCGTTGGTCACCGAGGCGTTGATCTTCAACCGGTTTCTCACGATTCCCGCGTCTTCGAGGAGTCCGCGCTTCTTCCTTTCGGTGTATCTCGCGACCTTCGCGGGATCGAAATCGTCATAAGCCCGCCGATAGGCCGCGCGCTTCTTGAGGATCGTCAGCCAGTTCAGGCCGGCTTGGGCGCCTTCGAGGATGAGGAACTCGAACAGGCGCCGATCATCATGGACCGGCACGCCCCATTCTTCGTCGTGATGCCGGACCAGCAGCGGGTCGCCATCGGCCCACGCACAACACGTTTTCATCCGCTATCTCCGCCCACCCGTGATGGTCTCCACGCCGTGGATATGGGTTGTACATCTATTTCGACGGTTCATCATCGCGCGTAAGCCACTCGCGGGCGAAGAGACCGACTCGTCATCACCGGGAGTATAGGGTCGGGTGCTTTATTCTGTCAGCGCAGAAATGACGCAGCGGGCGGGGAGCTCCCTGGTAGCTCTTAGTGAATAGCGAAAAGCCAGGATGATTGACCGGATTAACCGTTGCCCTTGGGGCCCATGGTCTCGATGAGCGGGTAGGCCAAGACATCAAGCCGGCACGGGACGAGACCCTTCTTGAGCAGGTCGAGCTTCTTGGCCGCCGCGCGACTGAGGTCGATGACCCGGTCTTTGATGAAAGGACCGCGGTCGTTGATCATGACGACGACCGATTCGCCGGTGTCGAGCCGCGTGCAGCGCACGACCGTCCCGAACGGCAGCGTCTTGTGCGCCGCGGTCATGGCGTTGGGGTTGAACCAGCCACCGGAGGCCAGCGGCTGTTTCCTCCAGTAATAAGACGTGATCCCCTCCTGTGCGGGAAAGGCCTGGCCCGTCCCTTCATTCCGGACCATCGGCCAGCGTTTGCCGCGAATCTCGACATCCGCGATCAGGGGGTGGTCGGGCGGGAGCAGCGGGATTAACAATTCCTTCTGACCGGACTCCGGCCGCTTGTCCTCAATGTTCACCGCCGACGCCAGAGCGCGTTGGGACCCTTGATGGTCGGTCGGAAAGAACAGATGGGGGTTGGCCAGGAACTTCGAAAAGGGGTCGCCGAGCCCAAACGATCTCGGCGTCGACAAATTGATCGAATCGGGCGAGGCGAACGGCATGGCGGCGGCGGGAGGATGGACCATCGGCGCGACCCGGTTCCAGACTTCATCCCAACCGGGCCCCTTCAATGCGCAACCCGCCAACAGCACCAATGACACCAACACGCCGACGCGGGCGGCGGACATCCGGTTGGGCCACATCGGCCGGGCACGAGTCGCCAACGATATTTCTCCACCGCCGAATCTCATCTAGCGCATGATCCTCGTTTGCCTCGGTCAGTTACAAAAAGTCCGTACCTCTCGCGTCCGACCAACCTACGGGTCAGTCAGGAGCAAGGTACTATACCATGAAATCAGCCAATGTCACGCGAAATCCGCAGGGAAAATCGCCCTCTCCTCCGGCATGTGAAAAGGAGTAGGATCAATCGATCTCGCCGCCGGCCCCCCAACCCAGACTTCGCGGCCGGCGCCCCGGAGGTACGAACCCTGTCCGATGGCGGGTGATTTGCTCCAATCGCGGCTTTGTGAATTCTGGCTCGGACGGGCCGGCTCGGGTAAGACCCACGGTTGCCTGGCGGCGATCGCCGATGAACTCAAGCGGTCCCCGCGGGGCCAACCGCTGGTTTTTCTCGTGCCCGAGCAGGCGACCGCCCAGATGGAACGTCGGCTGGCAGGCTGGCCGGGCCTGCCCGGCGGCTACACGCGCGCCCGCGTCTTCTCGTTTCATCACCTGGCGCGGGAGGTCACGCGCTGGGCCGGCGGCGCGGGGGCGGCCCGCATCGGAGACGCCGGGCGCCTGATGCTCATTCGCCAGGCCCTGACGAGCCGCCGTGAGGCCCTACAGGTGTTCGGGGCCGCGGCCGACCAGCGCGGGGTGACCGAAACCCTCAGCGACTCGATCCTGGAGTTCCAACGCTACGGCTGGACGCCCGCTGATCTGGAGCAGTGGGTCGCCGCCCGGCCCCCTGAACAACAGAAGACCGACCTGCTGGCCCGCAAGCTATCCGACTTGGCACTGCTGTGGCACGAGTATGAAGCCGGGCTGACCGAAGCCGGGCTGGAGGATCCCGCCCTGTTCTACAAAACGGCCGCCGGCGCGGTACGCCACTGGGAGGGGCTCGAGGCGGCGCGGGTCTGGGTGGATGGATTCGCCTCATTCACGACGCTCGAATGGGAACTGCTCGCCGCCCTCCTTGAGCGCTGCTCGGCCGCCGTCATCGCCCTGTGTCTGGAGCCGAAACTGATCATCGATCAGGTCCGTGAGCGAACCGATGCCGGGCCGAACGATGAATCCCGGTGGGTGAGCCCCGGACGACTGTTCGACAACATCAAGCAAACCCGCGACTTTCTGGCCGAGCGGCTCGGCGAGCGCGGCTGGCGCATCGAGGACCGCGCCCTGCCCTTTCCGGATGCGCCGACTCGTTTCGCCCGAAGCCGCGCGCTCCGCCACCTGGAGAGCGCTATCCTGGGTCAACCCCGGCCCAAGCACTGTGGCGACGACCTTTGGGAAGCCGATGTTCAAGACCTGGCGCGGGTCGCTTCGTCGCTACCCGGGTCTCCATCGGTGCCAATTACGATCATCAAGGCCACCGACCGGCGCGCCGAAGTCGAGGCCATCGCCCGGCGGATCGTGACGTTGTGCCGAACCGAGGCCGACGGCGACCATCCAACCAGCCCGTTAACGACGCCGATGACCTGGCGCGACGTCGCCGTGATCGCCCGCGACCTCGATCCGTACGCCCCCGTCATCCGCGAGGTCTTCGACCAATTCGAAATCCCCTACTTCCTCGACAGCCCGCGACGGATCGAAGGCCACCCGCTGACCCGCCTGCTCCGGACGGCCATCGATATCTATCGATCGAACTTCGATGGCCTGGCGGTGATGGCCCACGTGAAGACCGGCCTCACGCCGCTGCGTGAAGTCTTGGCAACGTCTCAGCTCGAGAACCACATCATCAAGTTCGGTCCTCAGAAGTGGAAAACAGCCCTCAGCGCTGAATCGAGAGCGCGGGACGCGTCCGAGGCGGAGCGAAGAAACCAGCTCTGGAATACGCTCAGTGATCCCCTGGTCGAACTGTGGAAGGAATTGACGGGAGAGCGGAAGCCCTCCCGCGTACTGTGGAAATACCTGGAGCGCATCGGTGCCCCGGCGACGCTGGATCGTTGGATCGAACAGGCCCGTGCCGAAGGCGATGAAGAAACCGCGCAGCTCCACGAACAGGCCTGGGTAACGGTGATCGATTGGCTCGAAGACCTGGATGCGGTCTATACGCATCAGCCCCCCTCGGAGACCGGCGAGACGGACCGGGACGCATACGCCCGCATTCACGAAGACCTTTCGGCGTTCATTCAAAGCGGCTTGGCCTCGACTCGGGCGCGGCTTATCCCGCCCACGCTTAATCAGGTCATCGTCGGCTCGGTCGAGCGCTCGCGCACGCCTGAGGTTCGTCACGTCTTCGTGATCGGGATGAACGAGAAGGAGTTTCCCCGCACGTGGACGCCCGCCGCCGTGCTGGGCGACGAAGAGCGCGATCGTCTAACCGCGGATGGTCGCGGCATCGGACCCTGTAGCCGGGAGAAACATCGCCACGAACACTTCCTGGCCTATATCGCTTTAACGCGCGCCGGTGAAGGCATCACTTTAACCCACCCCCTTCGCGATGACGACGGCAAGGCCGGCGAGCCCTCCCCTTACCTGAAACTTGTGTTGAAGAGCTTCCCCAAGGCCAAGGTCCAAGAGGTCCAACGCAGCGGATGGGGGGAGCCTGCGGGCCTTCCGCTGCGTCCGGAGGAATGGCTCCTGCGACTAAGCGCGGCCTGCGCGGATCTTTCATCCCCCGACCAGCGGACCGAGCTGTTGAAGTTGATGGCCGCGGGGCATCCGCTCGATCATCCGGGCCTGTCGGCGGCGCAGAGGCATTCTTTGGGGTTGGCCGCCAAGTCGCTCGCCATGTCCCAAGCGCCAAGGGTCGAACCGACACTGGCGAGAGCGTTCTGGTCGGCCGCGCCACGGCTGCGTGTCACCGCGCTCGAACAATACGGCGTGTGTCCGTTCAAGTTTTTCGCCGGTGAGATGCTCGGCCTCACCGAACGGGAAACAGAGCGTTTGAAACCCATGGACTTGGGCGCCCTTCGGCATTCGATCCTTGAGGCCCTGTTCAATGCACTGCGCGGACCGACCGGTCTGGATTGGGGTCACGTCGATCTGCTCGAGGCCGACCGTCTCATCGACGAGCACCTCGATAAGACCTTTAGGCGTCCAGAGATGGAGGTCTCGTTGCGCACAACCATGCTCGACGAGTTGACCGTCCACGAACTCGCCCGGCAGTTGAAGCTCTTCGCGCGGGCGCTCGCACGCGTGGCAAGGCGATCGTGTTTCCATCAAACGCAAGCAGAATGGCGCTTCGACGCCGACGACGCCCTACGCATCGACGCCGGTGGACTCCGATTCTCGATCGTGGGCAGCATTGATCGCATTGACACCGCGGCGACCGGCGCCGCCGAAGAGGTTCGCATTGTCTACGATTACAAATCCAGCCAGCATCAAATCGACCTGGGCCGCATGTTGGCGGGCGCCGACTTGCAACTGCTCACCTATGGTTTGGCCCTCGGCCGGGCATCGGCGAGTGAGCAGGCGGGGAGAGTTCGCGTCGGCGGTTTCTTCTACTGGTCGTTGGCCTCGCCCATGAGAGACGTTCAAGGCGGCGAGGCCGAAGAGGAGCCGTTGATTGACGCGGCCTGGTTCGAGGGTCAGGCGCCGGCGGGCCTGTTCGTGGAGAACGTGGCGCGGCTCCTGGATGCAGAAGTCGCGGCCGGCGAGAAATCGTTGGCCTATCCTTTTACTCTCAACAAGGACGGCTCGTTTCGCAAGAAGCCGGATGCGCACTGGCCGGACGGTTCCATCGACCGATTGTTGCAGCATCAACACGAACTCCTAACGCGCATGATCGAAGAGGTTCTCGCCGGGAAGATTCCGCTTTCCCCCATCGGCGACAACAAGGAATCCGCCTGCGATCGATGCGCCTATACGAGCGTCTGCCGACGCGCTGAACCGGGCAACCTGCATCCGCGAACACTGCGCGGCATCGGCCGAGACGAAGCCTTGAGTCTACTGGAGAAAGCCGACGAAAGAGGCGAGGAAACATGAACGCCGGGCCACCCGAAGGCACAAAGTTCAATTGGACTCACTCCCAAGAGAAGGCCATCCATGCGGCGGCGGGGAATCTGATCGTGTCCGCATCGGCGGGTTCGGGTAAAACGGCCGTCCTCGCTGAACGCGCGTTGCGCATCGTCAGCGAGCTTGTGGCGGACACGGGGCGTCCGGCCGCGACGCTCGATGAGCTGCTGGTCATCACCTTCACCGAAAAAGCCGCGCGTCAGATGCGCACGCGGATCGAACGACGGCTAGTTGAGGAATTCGAACAACAGCGGGGAAACTCCTGGCTAGTCGACGCCATCGACCGGCTGCCGTCGGTCTGGATCATGACGATCGACGCCTTTTGCCGCCGCTTGGTCGTCGAACACTTCCACCGCGCCGAACTTTCGCCCGCCGCGCGCATCCCGGACCAGGCTGAACTGGCGCAGCTCGAACAACGGGTCATCGAGGAAACTCTCGAGCAACGCGCGGGCGAAGAAGGTTCTCGGCGTCGGGATATTCAGGCGTTGATCGGCGGCCTTCGGCGCGGCGTGCGTGATTTGGTGCAAGAGATCCGTGATCTGATTCGCTTTCTCGAATCCCTCGACGGACCGGAGCGGTGGCTGGCGGATGTCCGCCGGGACATGGAATCGACTCTTGAGGCGACCCGCTACGACGATCTGCCCGAGGCGCGCCGCGCCGCCGAGGCCTTCGCGGATTGCACGGCCGACCTGACCGAAGCATTGGGTGAGATCATCGATCTTGCCCACGCCGCTCATGGTCCCAGCGACCCGCTCGACAACTGGCAAAGGCTCGCCTCGGACTTGCAAGCGATGGCGGAAGCTCCCGCGCCCTTCAAGCCGGACGGGCTACGAGCGGCGCTTGAAGCGGACCATGATCCGCAACTGGGGAAGATCGATTTGAAGAAGGTGTGCGGCGCGGCGATGTATGACGATAAGTCGTTCCTCAAGCTTTTCCTCAAGCCGTTCAGGTCGCGCTATGCAAGTTGGCGCGAACAGTGGTTCAAGCTCGATGAAGTCGCGCGACTGCGTGGCGCCAAGTTGGCCGCCGAACAGGGAACGCGGCTATTGGACTTGGCCGAGGCCGCTCGCGCGCGGATCGCCCGAGAGAAACGCCGACGCGGTTGGGCGACGTTCAGCGATTACGAACGGCTCGCGCTGCAAGTCTTGACTGATCCCGCAGGAGGTCAGGGTCCTTCGGAAATCGCCGCGGACTACCAGGCCCGGTTCAAGTTTGTCTTCGTTGACGAATACCAGGACACCTCCCCCTTGCAGGACGCCCTTATCCGCCGCGTGTCACGGGCCGAGGACCCCTCGCCCAACGTTGAGGGCAACCTGTTTATGGTGGGCGATTACAAGCAGAGCATTTACCGTTTTCGCCATGCCGAGCCCGCGTTGTTCCTCGAGAAACTGCGCGCCGCCGAGGACACCTCCCAGGCCATCATCAAACCCATCCGCCGCATCAACCTGCAGGAAAACTTTCGGTCGCGCGCCTCGCTCCTTGAATTCATCAACGTCTGCTTCGAGCGCTTGATGGATGAGCAAGTGGGCCAGTTGAACTATGGACCCACCGAGGCATTGGCACCGGGTCGAAACGATCAGGCCCCGCGTGATGCGGTCGGCGTCGAGGTTTGCTGGATGCCCAAGGACGCGGCGCACGCATCGAGTGGAGATCAGGCGGAACGATTGACCGCAGACGATGGCGACGTCGAAGAACTAAGCGGGGTCGAGGCCCAGGCCACCTGGGTCGCCCGCCGCATCCGCCAACTGACCGACGCACGGCACGGCCTGCAAGTTCCGAACCCGGATGCCCCGGCCGGATCCGCCCAAGCGTTTCGCCCCGCCCGGCCGGCCGACTGCGCCATCTTGCTGCGCAGCATTCGCCGCGAACTCGATATCTGGCTCAAGGCCCTTGAACGCGAAGGCCTGAAGGTCCGCACGCCCGGGATTCACCCGCTGTTCACCGCGCCCGAATTGATCGACCTGATCAGTGCCCTGCGCGTCGTCGACAACCCGCTCCAGGATATCCCACTGGCCGCCCTGCTGCGTTCGCCGATGTTTGGGTTCAGCGACGATGAACTGTTGCGCATCCGAATGCAGCGGCGAGCCGGTCCGTATTGGGAAGCGGTGTGGGCGGCCGCGGGACGGTCGCTCGGCGACGATGAATCCTCGCAATCCGAAACGGAAACCGAGTCGCCAAGCATAACGGGGGAGCTTCGCGGTCGCCTCGACGCTTTTCTGGACCGACTTGACCGATGGCGCACGCTTGCCTTCTCACGACCCGCGGTCGAGGTCCTGGACGCCTTGGTGCGCGATACCGATTACGAAGCCTGGCTCATCGGCAAACCCGACGGCAAGACGCGCCTGGAGCACCTCGATACCCTGCGCGACCTCATGCGCCGCCTCGCCCGGCCCGACGATGGCGCCAATCCGCTGGCGGCGTTTCTGGAAACCGTCGACCGCGTCCAGCAGGAAACCGGCGAGCTGGGTGATCTGCCCGAATCGCTAGACCCCCAGAACGACGCCGTCAATCTGCTCACGATCCACAAGAGCAAGGGGCTTGAATTCCCTATCGTTATCCTGCCTCGACTCGAGCGACCATTTAACCGGGACCGGGCGGACGGGACGCGCTTTGACCGTGCCCACGGCTTCGCGCTCAATGGCATCGACCCCGATGCCCGTCGCCAATACGCCACGCTCGCGCGCCAATGCCTGGCGACAACGCTCAGTCGCCAAGACCGCTCCGAGGAGCTGCGGCTACTCTACGTGGCGCTGACGCGGGCGTGCGAACGACTGATCCTGGTGGGCCAGGTCGGCAAGACCAAGCTCGATCACGGGGAGGGAGATGCGAAGGATAAGTGGAGGACCGCGCTCGAAGAGAGATGGGCCCGGATCCATCTGACGGGAGGCCAACGCCCGCCGGCCCTGGATCGACTTCACGCCGCCTCTCGCGCCGACCTGATCGGTCCGATCGTGGAGTGGCTGCGCCGCGACGGCATGAGAGGGAAAGGCCCACCGCCGTGGCTGAGGGTTGAGTTTGACGCCGAGCTCCCGTCAGTGGCGCCCCCGGACGATTGGTCCTTGGTCCGACGAGCGCTGGCGCGTCAGGGCGAGTATCCCGCGCGTGACTGGGAGGCCGCCCTCAAACGCCTGCGGGAAAGCTCAACCGGCGAAGGGCGAGATACAGCCCCTGATGCTCGAACTCAGCCCCCGGAATCGATCCGCCTGTTGCCCGCTCACGACCCGGCGCGCGCGCTGGTCAGCCTGCCCGCCAAAATGACGGTGACCCAGCTCAGGCGCATTGGATCGGCCGACGCTCGGGAAAAGGCCTACTTGGAAGCCGCGCGGATGAGCGACGAGCTTGAGGCCGCCCGCTTCCTCGAACAGGAGATGATGGTTCCATTGTATGGGAAGGCGGGATCGGCGACCTCGCGGCGACCTACATGGTCGAATCAGGCCGTCGAGGCGCGGGAGACGCTGGAGGGGGCGACGCGCGGCACGTTGACCCACGAGGTTCTCGCCCGCATCGATCCGCGGGGCGCCCTTGACGCCGAGGGTCTCCGGGATCAAGCCAAACGGCTACTGGATCGAGGCCTCCTTGGCGGTCTCGAGGGGGCGAGCGAGGCCGGCCTGGATCAGCTCGATTTCAAAGCGATGGCATGGTTCTTCACGACAGAGCTAGGCCAGGATATCCAGCGCCGACCGGGGGCCGTCCTGCGCGAACTCCCATTCACCGCCTCGAAGTCCGTCCAGGACTTCGATGACGCGGCCTGGCGCGTCTCCCCCTCCGAGCGGGTCCTGGTCCAGGGCGTCATCGACGGGGTCATCGACGAAGGCGAGCGGGCCACCGTCTTCGACTACAAGACCGATCGCGTGGGGTCCGAGGAGCGTCTGCGGGAACTCGTGCGGCAATACGAGGTCCAAATCCAACAATACGCCGGCTCGTTGCGCGCAATCTGGTCGCTGAGATCGGTCCGGGCCGCGCTGATCTTCCTCGACGCCCGCCGCGTCCACTGGCTCCAGACCGATTGAGCCTCATTTGCCCCTCCAATTGATCCGATAACGAATACCGATGAGCATCCCTGTCCTGTTCATGATCCAGCACCTCGATCACAGGGGAACCGAGCATCACTTCCACGATGTCGTGATCGGTCTCGACCGCTCGCGCTTCACGCCCCACGTGATCCACTGCACGGGCGGCGTGGTCAGCTGGCAACTGGAGACCGTCGAGGGATTGCCGATCCAGCGCATCGACCTCAAGCGCGCCTACGACCTCAGCGCCTGGCGCGCGGTCCGCCAGATGCGGCGTACTATCCGAGAGAACGCCATCGCGGCGGTCGTGACCTACCACTTCGTCGCCGATTTTATCGGATGCCTGGCGGCCGGTCCGCCGGTCATCTCGAACCGCCGCGACATGGGTTTCACGCATACCTTGCGCCAGATCGCCATCGGCCGCCGACTGAGCCGCCGCATCGCCCGCTACGTCGCCGTCTCCGAGGCCGTCCGCCAAGCCGTCGCCCACGACGAACGAGTCGATCCTGGCCGCATCGACGTCATCCATAACGGCATCGACCTGGAAAGGATTCACCGCCGCAAGTGGGACCTCGCCGCCGAACGGTCCCGTCTGGGCATCGCCCCCGATGAACTCGTGATCGGCTGCATCGCCGCCTTCAACCCGGTCAAGGATCACCTCACGCTCATCGACGCCTTCGCCCAGTTGAGGCAACACCTTCCCGACCTCCCCGCAAAGCTCCTCCTGGTCGGCGACGGCGAAATTAGAGGCCCGATCGAGGCAAGAATCGCCGAGCGGGATATCCAGGACTACGTCCTGATGCCCGGCCGCAGCGACGCCGTCGAACGCGAAGTCCAGCTCTGCGACATCATCGTCCTCCCCTCGCGTAGCGAAGGCTTCTCCAACGCCATCCTCCAAGCCATGGCCTTCGCCAAACCCGTCATCGCCACCCGCGCCGGCGGCAACCCCGAGGCGGTCGTTGACGGCGAAACCGGCAATCTCATCGAGTCCGGCAACGCGGCGGAACTGGCTAAAGCGGTCGCACGGGTCGCTCAGGATGCCGATCTCCGCGACAGGCTCGGTAAAGCCGCGCGTAACCGCGTGGAGCAATCCTTCACGAAACAAACGATGCTTCGGTTGCTGGAAGATGAAATCGCAAAGACGCTTGCGCCCACCGGCGTCCCGAGCGCATCTGTTCCCTAGCATTCCATCTGCCTCTATTCCCCTGCGCGATAGCCCTTGACCGCCATGCCCATCCTGTCTAAATTATAAACATGAAGGAGTTGCGCTTCGAATGGGACAAACGAAAGAACTCAGGCAATCTTCGAAAGCATGGGATTTCATTCGAAGAAGCGCGCACGGTCTTCCACGATGAAAGCGCAATCCAGTATGATGATCCGGATCATTCGGAAGATGAAGACAGGTTCATTCTGCTTGGAATGAGCTTTAAGTTGCGCGCCTTGGTGGTCTGCCACTGTTATCGGGAAAAGGATATGGTGATACGGGTCATTTCAGCGAGGAAAGCAGACAAGCGGGAAGCAAGGGAGTACTGGGAGTCGCGACCATGAGAGACCATTATGACTTTTCCAACATGAAGGGCCGAAAGAACCCGTACGTCAAACTCTTGAAGCAACCGATCACCCTTCGCCTCGATCGCGACACGGTCGCCTATTTCAAGGCCATGGCCTCTGAGACCGGCGTCCCCTACCAAAACCTCATCAATCTGTATTTGAGAGATTGTGCCGTCGCCGGTCGTAAACTGAAGATGAAGTGGGCGTCTTGAGAAGCGGAAAGATAGGCGTTTCGTAGAAGAACCAGATACGGTATCGGCGGCTCACCTAGACCCATCATCTTACTCTGACTCAAATCCAGAAACTGGCCCGGCTCTTGCCCGAATAAAATGGGGGCGACGGCGATACGCGAACTCCCGCTACCTGACGGAAACAACCGCATTCGCCACGTCGGTTAATCGCCCTGAATCCTGACGCTGACGCTGCCGAATCCAAGCTGCTTGATGGTTTCCGCCCAATCCGCCCGTGCGCCGATGAGACGGACTTCGGTGGCCGTGAACTCGCGCCGGATGGGATAGTCCTTTCGCAATTGATCGAAAGCGGGGCCGATGGCGTTGTTGTGCGTCTGGGCCGCCCGGCGCAGGTTGGCGTCGTCGCGCTGGATCGGGTAGGTGGCCAGGATCAGGTCGCTTTGCACGGATTCAAGCGAACGGCCCCGCGCGTCGCCGGTGAGGACCGGCGCGCCGGGCGGCGGGAGGGGTAGATCGATTGGTTCGGGTTCGAGGCCCAGGTGGGCGCGGGCGAATTCGTAAATTATCCGGGTTCCATTGAGCTTGCCATCGGTCGAGTAGCCCGCGATGTGCGGCGTGCCGAGCACCGCGCGGTCGAGCAAAGCCGCGTTGATCTGGGGCTCGTTCTCCCAAGCGTCGATCACCGCGCCCCCCAGGCGACCCGCCGTCAAGCGTTCGAGGAGCAACGGTTCATCGACAATGAATCCGCGGCTGGTGTTGAAGAGGACGGCCCCGTCTTTGAGGCGCTCCAGGCGTCGGGCGTCGAAAAGCCGCCAAGTCGGATCGTCTCCCTCGCGGGTCAGCGGCACGTGAAGGGTGACGAAATCGCAGCCCATCAACGCATCGAGGGGCCGGTAGTCGCTCTGGTTGGTGGCGCGGGCGAGGGGTGGGTCGTTGAGGACGACCTCCATGCCCAGCGCGCGGGCGATGCGAGCGACTCGGCTACCGCATTGCCCCACCCCAACCACGCCGATGGACGCCCCGCGCAGGGTGATCGCGAGCCGCCGCGCCGACCACGCCAGGGCCGCCGCCACGTACTGGGCCACCGACTCGGCATTGGAGCCTGGCGCCGAGGCGAACGCGATGCCCCACGCGGCGAGCCAGGGACGGTCGATGTGATCGGCCCCGATTGTCGCCGAGCCGACAAACCGCACGCGACTGCCGGCCAAGAGCGATTCACCGACGGGCGTCACCGACCGAACCAGCAACATGTCGGCGTCGCGGACGCTCGCGGGCGTCATCATACGCCCAGGAACGAGCCTCACCTCGCCCAGCCGGCCGAAGAAGGCCTCGACCTGGGGGATATTTTCATCGGCGACGATTAACATTCCGATCCCTCCTCTCTCCGCTTCCGACTAGTGGACGCGTGTGATTCAGAAATGGGGGGGGTGCGAAAGGCGAGGGGACGATGAGCTTAATTCCCGCCGCGCCCTTGCACGCCCGCGCGCCCGTAGCACTACTGCGCGGAGGCCACGTCGCAAACTCGTGCTCGTGCTCCTAATCGGTCTTTTTGTCGGGCCACGATCGAGGTGGGACGCAATGATACGCCCGATTACGAGCACGAGCACGAACGGGCACTTTGTATCGAGGCGGCGTTTACTCCCAAACCTGAATCACATCCCGATGGACGTTCACCGTAATGCGCCGTTGCAACCCCTGGGGGAGTGTGCCACGCTCCCTCTCCCCCCCGCGTTCGGCGCCAACCCATTGAAAAGGCCCTCCCGCCCCAGGTCAAGCCCGCGATGAACCCGGAAGAATACGTCAGGATGTTTCAACTCGAGGACCACCATTGGTGGTTTCGCGGGCGGTTGATGATGACGGAAGGCCTGCTGCGCCGCCATATCCTCCCGGCCTTTCCCTCGGGCGGGCCGCGGCTGCTCGATATGGGATGCGGCACGGGTCTGTTCCTGGAGCGGCGCGCGGAGGATTGCGAATCCATGGGCGTCGATCTGTCGCCGCAAGCGCTCGGTTACGCTCGCGGCCGCCGACTGCCGCGACTCGCCAGGGCCGACGCCGCGCGCCTGCCGTTCCCGGACGCGTCGTTCGACGTGGTCACCGCATTCGACTTGATCGAACACGTGCGCGACGATCGGGGGTTGGTCGAGGAAATGTGGCGCGTCTTGCGGCCGGGCGGGTTCCTGTTGGCCACCGTGCCGGCCCACCCGATTCTGTGGAGCGGCCATGACGTATCGCTCCACCACCACCGCCGCTATCGCCGCGGGCAGTTCAATGCCCTGTTCGCGCCCGACAAATGGCAGACCATTCGCATGAGCGCCTCGTTTACGCTTATTTTTCCGATCGCCGTCCTCGTCCGGTTTGGCCGCCGATTGAGCCGGGCCAAGCGCCCGCCGACTTCCGACACCCACGAAATGCCGGGTTGGCTCAACCGCGCCCTGATCGCCTTGCACGGGATCGAGGCCGCTTGGCTCAGACGCCACGATCTCCCCATGGGCATCTCGCTGATCACGATCCGCCGCAAACGCGCGGGCTGAAAATCCATTGCCGCCGCGGGCCGATACCACGTATCCTGGTTCGGTGAGCGATCCGGTAGACAAGCCCCGCATCGAGATTATCCCGCCCGTCAAGGTGCCTCGCGCCGGGCAGGCCGCGTCGGACGATGCGACATACTTGGCCCAGTCGCCGGGGCGCGGTCGCGGCGCGCGCAGGGGCCTCAAGTATATGCTTTCGCTGATTCCGGGCGTGACGACACTGGTGGGGCTGTGGTTTTACTTGCTCGACGATGAGTGCCCGACCACCCACAAGTTCTTGATCCTCCTGGCGCTGTTCTACCTGGTCTGGCCGCTTGATATCGTCCCGGAACGATTTTTTGCCGCACTGGGTCTCGTCGATGACATCGCCGTATTATTCATGCTGGTGCGGTTCCTCGGATCGGAGACGTTGCGACCCTATCGCCGAGAGGCGCGACGCTGGCTGCGCGGCCTGCCGCCCGAGAACCCCGAAATCGTCCCCTAACGCCCCACTCAGCCCTCACTGGGAATATCGGGCGATTCCTCTTGCGGCTCCTCGCCTTTGACCAACCGCACCTGGGAGCTGAACGGGGTCCGCCCGACGATGTTGAGCCGCCGGCGCCTTTCCCAGGCCGGGGCCGAGGGCGGACTTTCCTTGTTGGCGGGTCGCACACTTGCCATGCCCCCGGCGAACACGCGCGCGAGATTGAGCGCCGGCCGAATGAACGCGGCGCCGACCGGTGCCACCGGCCAGGGGACCTTCTCGGCCGTCTCGAGGCCGCCCGCGCTCCCCTCGCCCATCAGCGGCTTGCCGTACGTGTCCTCTTCGGCCATCGTTTCCACGCCGCGCATGTTCGCGTAGAGCCGCGCCGCGATCCCCACCATGATCCAGTAATGGCCGACCATGACAAAGTGGGTGAATCGGTCGCCAAAGAAATTGGCGGCCATTAACCCCACCGTGACGACCATGAGAAAGAATCCGTAGTAACGATCAAAGACGTGCGCCCCGCCCCGCCACAGTCGCAGACACATCATCAAGATCATCACCCAAATGGACATAAACAGAGTGAAAGCAATGATCCCCGTCTCGGCCAGCGTGCGCAGGTAGGTGTTGTGCGTATCCATCCGGGCGGGGTTGAGTAGCGCGTACGATCCAACCCCATGTCCATAAATCGGGCTTTCCTCGAACAAATCGACGGCCAGCCCCCAATAGGATTGGCGTGATTCAGTCGATTGGTCCACTTGCCCCGACTCGTCCACCGTCAGGTCCCAGCGCTCGCGCACCGAGTACGGCAGCCACAGCGAACTGGTCGCCGCGGCCAGGAGCAGCAGCACCAGCACGAAGCGATACTTGAAACAGGCGACGACGATCAGCCCCAAGCCGAATGCCAATTGTGTCGCGCGCGAGAACGAATAGAGGACCCCAACTCCATACAGGGCCGCCGCACCCAACAGGAGCAGCTTCTCCCAACCCCTCTTGGCCTGGAAAGCATAGAGGCCCCACATCAGTGAGCCATACATGAAGAAGGCGCCCAGCTCGTTGGAGCCGAGTTGGCTGAACGGCCCCTTGACCCGCTGATCGTCATCATAGCTGTCCAATGGGCCGATCGAGATCAGTTGCGCATAAAAGACGCGAAAGACGAACGGGGCGGCCAGCGCCAACGCAATCAGGCACCAATGAATCCGCTTGCGCGTGTCGAGCATATGAGCCGGCAGCCAGAACAGCAGAAAGCCGTTAAAGAACTCCAAGAAGCGCTTAGCCGCCAGGCTGGAAGGCGAGAAGGGAAAGGTCGCCCCGGCGACCGAGTGATAGGCGAGGGCCAATCCCGCATAGGTCATCACCAGCATCCCGAGCAGGGGCAGATTCAACGGATTGCGCATCACGACCGGCCGCCCGCACGCCAACCGCCCCAGCACCCACCAACCGATCATGACCAGCATCATGACGTTTGAATAAGTAACCCCTGTAGGTCCTTTGGGGAACTTCTCGTGCAGATACTGGAACGGGACGAGAAAGACGTAGATGAGGAACAGATAATACATAGTCGATCCTGAAAAAGACCTCTTGCCCAACAACAATGGGATCAAAACGCTGGTGGGTGGTGTATAGTTTTGCAAGAAAAGCGGTCAGTCGCCGCCGAAACCTTGTGAAAGTTGGCGCCATGAAACCCAAGCCCTCCCCGTGCGAAGACCTGCAAGGCGATCTGTTCAAGTTTGAACTGCAAGCCATCGTGGATGAGAATCACGCGATGGTTAAACTGGCCCGGCGCGTGGAT
>CAUZJO010000033.1:0-34453 GCA_963580245.1 Candidatus Sumerlaeia bacterium
GATCCGGAAGTCGGAAGCAACGATTTTCGCATCAGCGACATGGGCGTCGACGGGAATGCCGCGTATGACGCCTCCGACCCCAGGGTCGCCTATAACAGCACGGACAACGAGTACCTCGTGGTTTGGCAGGCGGACGACGACACCGGGTCGCTGGCCGATAACGAATTTGAGATCTTTGGTCAACTGATCGACGGGGCGACGGGGGCGGAGAGCTGTAAATAAAAGGCTAAGTCCCATTGGTGGTATGGGCCCTCAGATCCCTCCCCCGACACGCGGTGAATGGGGTTGCGGGGAGGAATGCCCTGGCCGATGACCGAACCTGACAACGAGCGGCCAAGGCCAAGCGATGGAACGCGATTCCTGCCCCGTCACGCCCCGATGGCTCGCCGGGGTATATCGGCCGGCCCGGCTTGCGCTCTGCCCGTGGCGGTCGTCTGTGGCCCATGTCGCGCCATAAAGAACCCCCGGCCAGGGGAATCCCGACCGGGGAGAAGCAATGTTGCCAGGATGTTGCCAGAACGTAGGCGGAATCAAGCCGGAATGAACGGGAATGAAGGGGGGAATCGGGGAGTTGTGAGTTCGCGCGAATACCCATAAAAACACTGATTTTATTGGGGCTATCGATTGGTAGTGCCAAGGGGAATCGAACCCCTGGTTCCAGCCGGGAAAGCCGTTAACCCACTCAACATGGCCATTCAGATCTTCACGAAAATCATAAAATCTGCCGCCCAATCCTCCCAGTTTCCCCCACGCAATCTGACGGTGATCTTGTATTCTTGACGAAGGGGTGATATAAAGAGTAAGTGTCGTTGTGATGGGAGCGGCGAGATAATCAAGGATTTACGGAGATGGAAACGATTCAAGACCCCCCCGCAATGACCCCTGTGTCCGGCCTGCCCCAGCGGAGCCATCGGGTTTTCGAGGGCCTGCTCGAGATCAGCAACTTTGTCGGCTCGGTGATGCTGCTCGACGACATCCTCGACCGTATCACCCGTATCACCAGCCGCATCATGGGCGTGCCGGTGTGTTCGATTTACCTGTTGAACGATGAGAAACGGCTCGTGTTGCGCAGCAACGTCGGGTTCGAGCGCGACCTTCGCGGCCGGGCCGGGTTCGCGCTGGGCGAGGGTATCCCCGGTTGGGTGGCCGAGCATGGGGAGATCGTCTCGCTGGCCGATGCACGAACCGATCCGCGCTTCCGCCCGCTCCCGACCGCGCTCGAGTGCGACTGCGGGGCTTACGTCTGCGTGCCGCTGCGCATCCAGACCGAGATGATCGGCGTGATGACCGCCCGCAAGTGCGAGGTGTATACCTTCACCCACGATGACGTGATGATCTTCGAGACGATCTCCAAACTGGTGGCGGTCGTGATCGAGAAAGCGCGTCTGCATGAGGAGAAACTCAAGGCCGATCACCTGGCGGCGGTGGCCATCTCGCTCTCGGGCGTTGCCCATTATATCAAGAACGTCCTGATGACGATGCGCGGCGGCGAGCACCTGGTCGATCAGGGAATCGCCAAGGGAGAAATCGAGCACGTGGGCGAGGGCTGGGAAGTACTCAAGCGCGCCAATCGCAAAATTCGCGGCCTGGTCGAGAACATCCTCAACTATTGCGGTAACCAGGAGTTGATTCGCCGGCCCGCCGACCTCAACGCCATGGTCCTGGACATGCTCGAGTCGCTGGTCCCGCTGGCGCGCGAGCGTCGCGTCGACCTCATTCCGGAGCTGGACGAAAACGTCGGCGAAGTCTGGATCGACCCCGAATCGATCTACGACGTGCTGCTCAACCTGGTCACCAACGGCATCGACGCCATCGGACCCAACCGCCGGGGGACGGTGCGCGTACGGACCCTTCCGCTAGACGGACGCAGCCAGATCTGCGTCGAAGTTGAGGACAGCGGGAGCGGCATCGCCGAGGAGGACCGCGACCGGATTTTCAACCTGTTCTTCACCACCAAGGGCAAGGCCGGCACCGGCATCGGCCTGGCCGCCACGCGCAAGATCATCGAAGACCACGGCGGCGCGATCGAACTCCACTCGGAGGTCGGCGCGGGAACAACGTTTCGCGTTTTCCTGCCGGCGAAGGGGGGTTAAGCATCCGACGCCGATCCCGCGAACCCGGTCCCATTCACGCTGAATATCGCCGATGGTGAGCGTTTATTCGGCTCGGCCGGGATGGTGCATCCGCACCTCGATCTCATCAAACGATTTCCCCGGCTTCCTGGCCAGGGTCTCTTCTTTGTTGTGCTAAAAAAAGCCAGCATGTCTCGCAATTGAGAGACCTGATACACGTCCTGCGGTTCCAGATCATCCTGAACCGGACAACTCCACTTGATAATATAATCCAATGCCAGTGCGCCATCTCGAATTTGATCTATTACCTTCTGTAACATGGAGGATCACGATACCGAGCATTAGCGGCGCTGGTCATCGCGTATGCTGGAGGCCTTTGTTGGGGGGTCATCTTTTTCTTCCCGTTTTTCTGTTGACTTGTGATATACCTCCGGTATATTAGTACTATGTCGAAGGGGAGCCGGTCAGGGACTATGAAAGCAGCTCGGCCAAAGCAAATCCACATCAAGATGCCTTCTGGCCTTCATAAGGAAGTCAGGATACAGGCTGCGGTTCGAGAAACAACGATACAAGAATACGTCGTACGGGCTATCATGTTGCAGGTAGCTAAAGACGCCAAGCGCGAAACTGGACATGAGTGAAAGAAGATACACCAAAGAAGAACTCATTGGCCGATTTCTTCAAGGTCATGCCAGCCGTGAACTCAGTAAGTTTCCGGATGAATGTGTTGATTCAATTATCACTAGTCCTCCTTATTATGGTCAACGAAACTACGGCAATGGATCTCAGATCGGTGTAGAGGCGTCGCCGTCGGAGTACTTAGACAACCTGATCGATGTCTTCTATGAATGCAGACGGGTCCTGAAACCTACCGGAACACTATGGCTCAATGTGGGAGATAAGTATTTGAACGGTCATCTGGGAGGGTTACCTTGGCGTTTGGCGGTAAGGCTGGAAGATGAAGTGAAGTTGATTCTGCGATCGGACATAATCTGGTATAAACCGAATGCAATGCCGTCATCCGTCAAGAATAGGCCCACGACCGATCACGAGTATATATTTCTGTTCGCCAAGAGTGGCGATTACTACTATGATGCTGATGTAATTCGTAAACCACATATTACGTTCACTGAAAAGAGCCGCATGCGCGGCGGCAGAAACCATTTCGGGAAGGTAGACGGAACGCCGGAGAGCGGTAAGAATAAGGGGAAACCCAATTTACACGATGGTCGCTGGGACCAGGCTTTCCATCCAAAAGGGCGAAACAAGCGAACTGTGTGGGAGATACCTTTGTCTAAATTCCGAGAAGCACACTTCGCAGTATTCCCCGAGAAGCTGGTGGAAACGTGCCTTCTTTCTGGTTGCCCTCGTGGGGGCATAGTAATTGACCCATTCATGGGGAGCGGTACCACAGCTCTCGTTGCAATCAAACTGAATCGAAGATACATCGGAATTGATTCATCCAAGAAATACTGTGAGATGGCCAGAAAGCGCGTGCAGATCACACGGTTGAGTTTGGCCTTATGAAACACTTTTGAACACATCGATGATTTTCTCCAGCTCCTGCATCAGGACTGGCTCAATTTTGGAGACTTGGTTCGGATTGGCTCGAATGTACACAAAGTGCTTACAGGCCAGATCCTCAAGCTTGCCGCCCCAAGATTCAGCGATCACGATTGGGAGGCAACGATGTCCAGCTCCTTCAGCCACTGACACCGATTTGTGGATGTCCCGCGTGAACAACAAAGCATGCCCGCCACCCATGGTTTCTCTCGTCTTGATAGGAATGAGTAGCGTCTCTTTTAGACCATAGACAGGCACGTCATATGTCTCGTCCTCAATTCTGGCCTGTTTGTCTCCGATTCGGAGATCAATCTCATGCCGATCAAACACCTCAGCAAGCGCGCGTCGGACAACGGCCTCGAACAGGGTACCCTTCAAGGCACGGTGACTTCCCTCGATTCGTGCAATCAGTACCTCTGAAAGCGCAGACCATTCCAAACTTGTTGGGTCTGGAAACAAGTCACTAATATTCTTTCGAAGCTCATTAAGCAAGTTGGCCTTCTTGTCAATGGGCGTTACTCCTTTCATCTGTTTGACAAGCGGGGTCAACCGCTGTACGGGCGCATCACGAAAGATCCACGAAAGAACCACCGCGCCTTTGCATTACTGTATGGTTGGCCCAAACCATCAAGAAGTGTGGCGTCGGATTTACGTTTCAGGTATGTAGCGACTGTCGTGAGTGCTATCGTATCGTCTTTTTCATGGATGAAGGCCGGTAGATCGGTGAAGAAAGCTCGATTCTCGCGTATAACAGCCACGAGTTCTCTCAACCTAATGTTTTCGATCACAAAGTCCATATGTATCCCCCCTATCGGACCTCCACTATCGTATCAAAGGCCTCCTCATGAGAACCTTGGGCTCGCGAAATCACCGTATAAACCCCCACCTGAATCTGGATCACAAGCCATTTATCGGTCTTCGCACGCTTTTCCCACTACGATTCAGGAAATGGGTATAGAACATTGTGTTCTTAATATGTTGATGGCCCAAAAGATCCTGACCGCCCGAATCTAATAGCCGCCTTCGAGCATGTGGATGGCGAAGGAATGCCGAAGCGGGTTGCGGGCGGCCCGCTTCGTCAGGGCCGCCTTCGCGACCGGATGCGCCAAGAACAGATTATCAGCTTACGACTCGATCTGTCCAGCGAGACCCGCGATTTCGGATTCCAGGTCGATGATTTCCTCGATGTTCTTGAGGAACCAGGGGTCGATGCCGGTTAGGTCGTGGACCTCGTCGCGGGACATGCCGGTGGCCAGGGCGTGTTTGACGTAGAAGATGCGTTCGGGGTTGGGGGTTTTGAGCTGGTAGACGACCTGGTCGGGGTCGACCGGGTCGCGGCCATCGGCGCCCAGGCCCGCACGGCCGGTCTCGAGGCCGCGCAGGCCCTTCTGCAGCGCCTCCTTGAACGTGCGGCCGATGGCCATCGTCTCGCCGACCGATTTCATCTGGGTGCCCAGGACGGGCTCGGCGCCGGGGAACTTCTCGAACGCCATGCGCGGGACCTTGACCACGCAGTAGTCGATCGTCGGCTCGAAACAGGCCGGCGTCTTCAGCGTGATGTCGTTGGCCAGCTCATCGAGCCGATAGCCGACGGCCAGCTTGGCGGCGATCTTGGCGATCGGGAACCCGGTGGCCTTGGAGGCCAGCGCCGAGCTGCGCGAGACGCGCGGGTTCATCTCGATCACCATGCGGCGGCCGGTCTTGGGGTCGACGGCAAACTGGATGTTGGAGCCGCCGGTATCGACGCCGATGGCGCGGATGATCGTCTTGGCGTCGTCGCGCATGGCCTGGTATTCGCGGTCGGTCAGGGTCTGGATCGGGGCCACGGTGATCGAATCGCCGGTGTGGACGCCCATGGGGTCGAGGTTCTCGATCGAGCAGATGACGACGACGTTATCGGCGTGGTCGCGCATGACCTCCAGCTCGTATTCCTTCCAGCCCAGCAGGCTCTCCTCGATCATGATTTCGGTGCTGAGCGACAGGCGCAGGCCGCGGCCGACGATCTCCTTGAACTCCTCGACGTTGTAGGCCGTCCCGCCGCCGCTGCCGCCCATGGTGTAGCTGGGCCGGATGATGGCGGGGTAGCGGAGATGCTCGACGACCTCGAGGGCCTCGGCCATCGAGTGCGCGAACCCCGAGCGCGGCATGTCGAGTCCGTGCTCGATCATGGTTTTCTTGAACAGCTCGCGGTCCTCGGCCCGCGCGATGGCCCGCTCGCTGGCCCCGATCAGCTCGATGCCGAGTCGCTCGAAGACCCCCGCGCGCGCGAGCGTGGTGGTCAGGTTCAGCGCCGTCTGACCGCCGAGCGTCGGGAGGACGGCGTCGGGCTTTTCGCGCTCCAGGATCGCCTCGACGACCTCGGGCGTGAGCGGCTCGATGTAAGTCCGATCGCCGAATTCGGGGTCGGTCATGATCGTCGCGGGGTTGGAATTGACCAGGACGACCTCATAGCCCTCGGCGCGCAGGGCCTTGCACCCCTGAGTGCCCGAGTAATCAAACTCGCAGGCCTGCCCGATCACAATCGGGCCGGAGCCGATGATGAGGATTCTGTGGAGGTCGGTGCGTTTGGGCATTGTTTAATCATCCGATCGAAAGGATTTTTGTGGTTTTCATGTTTTCGTTGTTCCGAAAGGCGGCATCAGGCCACTTCGCTAATCTTTATTTCGATGCCATCGATGGCCGGTAAGGAGAGATGACGGGAGACCCGGAACGGAATCCATTTTCCCAGGACATCTTGCAGTTCCTCACGGCATCCCTCCAAGGTTTGCACTCGAGAATAGACGCCGTTGTAGGGCGCGATCTCTCCGTAATAGGCCCCATCCTCCGGCAATATCTCGTACCTCGCATGTCTCATAGCGGCCTGTATGTAATTGAGCAACACAATCATTCTCCTTGTACAAGGTCCGGGACATCGGTCGATAAAGTGTTTGGCCCTTTTTCAAGTGCGACCAGATATTTCACTCCAGGTCCTCCCCGCGCGATCCGCCTTGGCTTAGAATACTGACGCGTTTCGGTGGCTGCAAGTCGTCGTTCGGATTGCCGGGCACGGTTCAACGCTGAGCAACTGAACCCTACTCGATGAGCGCATGTTGATCAAGAATGGGTATCAAGCGACCTCATTCTTCGCCGCCCTCGATCAACTTCATGAATTCCGGGTCCTCGCGGATCGCATCGAAAGCTGGCTGGGTCTTGGCCATTTCGCGAGACTCAGCGTCCAATTCAATCGCCCGTTTTAAGCTCGCGAGTGACTCGGTTTTTTGACCGGTACGCGCGAAAAGGCAAGCCAGATTAAAATGGCCTAATGCATATTCGGGATCCAATTCGATGGCTCGGCGGTAGACCTCCTCCTCATCCGTCCGATCCGTCTCTTTCAATAAAACGCCAAGATTGGAATGGGCAGCCGCATATTTCGGTTCGAGTTAGATGGCACGGCGGTATGCAGCCACCGCCTCCTCATTCCGCCCCGTCTCCTTCAATAAATTGCCAAGATTGTAAGGGACAGTTGCCAATTTCGGGTCTAGTTCGGTGGCGCGGTGGTAGGCAGCCTCCGCCTCCTCCGTCCGTCCCATCTCGGCCAATAGAACGCCAAGATTGGAATGGGCCGCCGCATATTTAGGGTCCAGTTCAATGGAGCGGCGCCATTCCGTTTCGGCTGTATCCAAATCCTTTCTATTGTAGGCCGCGACGCCAAGAATAAGATGTTCCTCAGCCGTTTTGTCTTTCTTGTCGCCCAACGGTCCCGCCACTCTTTCAACTACAACTCTTGTCTCCGGCCGCGTGGCTTCGGGATCCTCTCTAAGCAAGCTCAGGGCAGTTTGGGTATCCCGGCCCATTTTCACGGTATCTGCTAAGGTCTGTTCCATCGATTCAATGATTTCCTTCTTCTTCACCTCCACCTTTTCTGTTATCTTCTCCACCAGGTTGTTCTTTGCATCTTCCCAGGACTTCAGGCCGAACCAGCCAAGGAAGCCCAAGGTAATCGTCACGATTGAAAACGAAACAGTGATGACCCACTTGACAGTCGCGAGGGCGCTGGAGTGGATATGCTCGGTGGCCCCGAGGATTTGGTTAGCCTGGTCGATCTTGCCGCTTTGGTTGGCTTGAGCGACTTTCAGTTCGGTTTGGGCTTCCTCCAGTTGGCGCAGGCGCGCTTCGTGATCAGGCAGTTGGGGGTCGAGATTTAGATGACCCATCGGTGAATTCCTTCACCTTTCTTTCCTGCACCCCTCGACTCTTTCCCGAGTCCGCAAAAACAGATGCGCGCTGAGTCTTGTTTTAAAGGACATTTGAAATTCATCGGGTTTACTCCCGCCCTTCGCGCTTGGCGTGATCGATGAATTCATCGGTGATCGGAATCGAGTCTTGATGGAGCGACGGCAGAGGCCGTGCGCCTCGTCTCGTCATTTGGCGCCACTTTTTAGCCACGATGTCATCCGAATGGAGCAGTTCGTCCTGAAGACGCTGCTCTTGTTTCTCATAGCCGAATTCAGCGTACTCTTCGGCCAGCCGTGCCTGGGCTTGGTTCTTCATTTCCACGCAGTCGAACGTCTTGTCTTGTTTCATGTTGGGATCACCTCCCTGGGAGTGCGGATTTCCATGAGGTCTTATTCTTCCCGCAAGTTGTCGGAGTGAAACCCCGTGCCCACATCCCGTCGGACGTGTTATATATTCTAACTCAGTTACGTATCCCAAGCCAACCCCTGAACGGCGTTTACCTCGCCTTCCACCCCTCCACCATTTCCCGAAACCGAGGAAACAGGTACGCGCTATCGTGGGGGCCGGGGGAGGCTTCGGGGTGGTATTGGACGGCGAATAGGGGGAGATGGGTGTGGCGGAAGCCTTCGAGCGTGTTGTCGTTGAGGTTCAGGTGGGTGGTTTCGGCTTCGGGGGGGAGGGTGTTGGGGTCGACGCAGAAACCGTGGTTTTGGGAGGTGATCTCGATGCGGCCGGTCTGCTCGTCGCGCACGGGGTGGTTGGCGCCGCGATGGCCGAACTTGAGCTTGAACGTCTTGGCACCCAGCGCCAGCGCGAGGAGCTGATGGCCCAGGCAGATGCCGAACATCGGACGTTTGCCGACCAGTTCGCGCAGAGAGTCGATCGCGTACGTGACCGCCGCGGGATCGCCGGGTCCGTTCGAGCAGAAGATCGCGTCGGGCTCCAGTTCGAGCACCTCGCGCGGCGACGCGTCGGCCGGCAGGACCCACGGGTCGAAGCCCTCTCTCCAGAGCAGTTCCAGGATGTTGCGCTTGATCCCGAAATCGAGCGCGGCGACCTTGAACGGCTTGCCCTCGCGCCGACCGTAGTTCTCTTTGGGCTCGAAGCGGGTGGGCCGGGCGCAGGTGACGCCCTTGACCAGGTCCTGGCCCTCCATGCTGGGCAGGGCCTGGGCCTTGGCGAGCAGCGAGGCCGAATCGAGGTCCGCGGTCGAGATGACGCCGTTCATCGCCCCGGCGGTCCGCAGCCTGAGGACCAACTCGCGCGTATCGATCCCATCCAGGCCCAGGACCCCCGCATCGGCCAGGTAGTCCCCCAGTTGCTTGTCCGAACGGTGGTTGGACTCGATGCCGGACAATTCCTTGATGATGAGCGCCGTGGAATGGATACGGGGGGACTGGTCGTCTTCAGGCGTCGAGCCGTAATTGCCGATCAAGGGGTAGGTGAGCGTGACCAATTGCCCACTGTAGCTGGGATCGGTCAGGATTTCCTGGTAGCCGGTCATGGCCGTGTTGAACACGACCTCGCCGCCGACCTCCCCCCCGGCGCCGAAGCCGCGGCCATCGAAACGGGTCCCATCGGCGAGCATCAGGACGGCGGGCGGGCGGTTTGCTGGTGGTGACTTCAATTCGTCTTCACTCCTCAAATTCTCACATTGTTTTGTTCGCCCGGTCCACTGTCAAGTTCGCCATGGCCGGGCGCCGCGGCCGCATGGCCGGGTCGGACCCCTCGCAAATCCTTTTCGCGTTGATTCT
Source organism: Candidatus Sumerlaeia bacterium (assembly GCA_963580245.1). Classification (GTDB taxonomy): domain Bacteria; phylum Sumerlaeota; class Sumerlaeia; order MVZB01; family MVZB01; genus CAUZJO01. The sequence continues at coordinate 9,605 of CAUZJO010000033.1, forward strand.
CGGGCCTCCAGGCCAAATGATGGTCCGAGGAAAACCTCTTTCGATCACGGATAGTCCGTGGCCATTTCATCTTGGGAGGCAACCGGCATATTGCTAAAGTTTGATCGCGTCGCCGCGTTGGTCCTTTTGGGTTCGGTTTTTGGTTGCGTTATGTCGAAGGCTTTCACGGAGCCGACCGTCAAGGGCTCGGCGGAAACCCAGGAGACCGAGGACCCCTTCATCGGGGTTTACGCGGGGACGTTTTTCCCCGGCCGATCGGAACGGGGGAATCATCATACGCCCGCCCCCGGGCCAAAGTCGGCATGAACTGATGGCGCGGCACGCGTTGCATCGCGCGCAACACCGCCGCGTCCTTCACGCCCCAGTTCTCGATCGTGCGGCGAACCAGATGCTCGCGCCGCTCGCCGTATTCGTCGGGCGCGAAACGGGGCCGCTCGATCTCCAGTGTGCCCGTCGCGGGGATATCCGCTTCCAGCAAGACAACCCCAGCGGATTCACGGGGCTCCTCCTCCGGCGCCTCCCTCCCGTTCGTGGGCGCGGCTTCGCAGGCCTCCAATCCCGGCCACAGGCCCCAGAGCAGAGTGAGCATCCAGCGACTGAGTTTGGATCTCATGAGCCGGCCACTCCCCACGTTGATCCATGACATAGTTCCCAGTGCTAGCATAATCCACCAGGGAGGGTTAGCGAAATCTGACTCGATTACCCGGGGGAACCTTGCGAGACCGGTCTCCATGGAGGATCCCCCAGACTCGACCCTTGCCAGAAACCAGAATCCTTGATTCGAGGGACGTAAAAAGGGATTATGATCTCCGCGAATTAGCAAAGGCGGCTAAAGGCGGTCGGGCGAAGGGGAATTCCCATGGCAAAGATTTTGAATGGAAATTCTTTCACGATGGACGACGCAGTGGATAACCTGGGGTTACCATCGCGGGTTAAGCGCCGCGGGGAGTTTGTGGTGCTGATCGCGGTCTGCGCCCTCGTTTGGGGCTGGACTTATGGCATGTGGGACCTGTGGGACGCGGACGAAGGCCGATACGTGCAAATCGCAAAGGAGTTGGTCGGGCGAAAAGACTGGCTGCTCCTGACGGTCCAAGGGGAGCCTTATCTTCACAAGCAGCCGCTGCCGTTCTGGATTCTGGCGGGGATGCTCAAAATCACGGGCGGCGAGCCCAGCCCTTGGGCGGTGCGTTTGCCTTCGGTTCTCTTCGCGACACTAACCGTTCTGATGACTTATTGGATCGGGAGACGGCTGTTCGGGGCAAGGGCCGGTTTGATTGCGGGCTTTGTTCTGCTCTCCGCTCCGTTGTTTGCAAAGCAAGCGCCAATGGCGGGACTCGATATGCAGTTCGCGGGCTGGACCACGGCCGCTCTGGTGCTCTGGCTGGTTCGCGAGCGGTCGGCCCCGCTGAGCTGGCCACGGGCGACGCTATTCTGGCTTTGTTTGACCGGCGCCTTCTTCACCAAGGGCCCACTGGCTTTAATCATCGTTCTCGCACCCGTCATCGCCGAAGCTTGTTGGAGTCGCTCCTGGGCCGTCTGGCGCAGTGTCAGGCCCATGTTCGGCCTGACCGTACTGGCGCTGCTGATCATTGGATGGCTGTGGTCTCAACAGCGGCTCGTCGACGCGAATCTCGTCCGAGGAGAACTTGTGTCGGAACTTTCCAAGCGTTTCGTTGATGCCGACCATGCCGAGCCGATCTGGTTTTATGCCGGGTCGCTCTTTTCCGGCGTGTTCATGCCCTGGACTCTGTTTCTCGCCGCCGCTTTGTTCATTTTATGGAAGCGTCGCAGGGGTAAAAGTCTAGGTGAACTGAGGCCGATTCTGCTATGGGCTTTCATTCCACTGCTGGCGCTGCACCTGGCGGTCGGCAAGCGGGCCCAATATCTCTTGCCTCTCCTGCCACCCATAGCGTTGCTGGTGGGATGGTATACCGACAGGAAGTTCCTAACGCGGGGGATCCGCCCGTGGATTGGCCAAACCGTCGCCGTTTTGGCGATGCTGGTTGCCGTGGCGGCCCTCACGATCGCTTATTTGGCTTACGAGAAACCTGAAATGTTTGCAGTGCTTGAATTTCACATCCGAAGGCCCCAAGCGGTGATTGCGGCGGTTGCGGCCCTCGCAATCCTGGCAACCGCTCGGTTTCTCTGGAACAAGCCTGACGCCCTGCAATTGGTCATTGCGCTGATTATGATGATGGTGACGGGCGAAATCGTGATGTTCGCCGCAATCAACCCGGCGCTGAATCAGCGCAAGAGCTCGGTCTTGTTCGCCCGCACGATCGAGGCGCTTCTGCCGGAGGACCAGATGATCGTCGGCGCCATTGACAAAGCGGCAAAGCCCCAGTATCACGTCGCGGGGAGCTACACGGTCAAGCCAATCCATTTGGACCGGGAACCCCGTGAAGACTCCGACATGACTCCTCCTATATTGGTTGCCCGCCGGTTGCGTCAGGACCCCATGGCCGACGCTTCCGAATTGACGGATTACGAGTGGATCGGCAACGTGGAGGCTTCGGGCGACCCACTCATGGTCTTCCGTAGATCAATCGTAACTGAATTAAATTTAACAACATCGGCCCCGACCCCTCTCTATTTTGCATTGATGGGGGACACCGGTGAACCCAGCGTCCATTTAAACCGGATCATTCAACAAGTGAGCGGGCTAAACAAAAATCATCCGCTGAGCGCCATCTTTCTGCTGGGAGACAATCTTTATGGGAACGAACCCTTTTCCGTCGCCCTACAAAAGAGGTTCATGGACCCATTCTGGCCCCTTCTGAGGCAAAACATTCCGTTCCATGCCACCCTTGGTAATCACGACGACAATTATCCGGACCGCTGGGAGGGCGAACTGGAGACACCCCTCTTCAACATGCGCGGCAAGGAGTATCACGCGAAGACGTTCGGGGACGACGCAGTCACTTTCATCGTTCTGTGTTCAAAAACCATAGCCCATGACCCAAACCAAATCGACTGGTTTAGGACCGAGCTGACCCGCTGCCGCTCAGATTGGAAAATCCTAATTCTCCACAAGCCCATGATTGCTAGCGACGCGGAGCATGGACCCTCTAAGTCGCTCTATAAGCTCCTGAAGGACATCATGCGGGAACCCAATGACATCGATGTCGTTTTTACGGGACATAATCATTTCTATGAACGGAGGCAACCGCTGGATGGTATTCTACACATTACAATCGGCGCCAGTAGTAAATCCACGTCGGAGACCCTACCTCCCGATCCCGGGAGGGTCGTCGGCTATACCGAATCAAGAAGCTTTGGCTGGATTAGAATCGATGGAAACATGCTCCATCTACAGGCGTTTAATGAATTGGGCGAAGTCATCGACGATGTGCAGTTTCGAGATCTCGAAGACCCTGACGGGATCCACGTGACGGAGCTTCGATAAAGTTCCATGCCTTTTCATGGTAACACTCATGAAAGGGGTGTTTCAAAGAAGAATTCCAAGGCATCCGTGACATCCGTGGCGGATCGTTACAATGGAGGAGACACACATGGTTTTTAAAGTACATGGCGCCGCCGCATGGTTACGCCTAACGATCATCGCGACCTACGCAAGCTGGGCGTTATGTTCCTGCTCGGGTCTGAGCGTTTCTGACCCGATCAAGGCGCCGGAATGGCCGCAATGGCTGGGACCGAACCGCGATGGGATTTCCACCGAGGCCGCCTGGACGACGGACTGGCCGGAGGAGGGACCGACGGTCCTGTGGAAAGCGTCGCTGGGCGAGGGGCCGGCGGCGGTGTCGGTCAAGGACGGGCGGCTGTTCACGATGGGGTACGTCGACGGCAGCGACGTGGTCTATTGCCTGGATTCGGAGACCGGCGAGGAAAAGTGGCGTTACGCTTACCCGTGCGCGAAGTTTGATCAGGCGCACGACGGCGGCCCTTCCTGCACCCCGTCAATCGATGGGAATCGGGTCTACACGCTCAGCCGCGAGGCGCTTGTCCATTGCTTCGACGCCGCGACGAGCGAGATCGTTTGGTCCAAGGACATGCGCGAACGGTTGGAGCAAGACTTGCCCGCCTATGGGGTCACCGGCTCGCCGCTCGTCGAGGGCGACCGCGTGATCATCGAGGCGGGCCGGACGTTCGCGCTCGATAAGATGACCGGCGATGTGATTTGGGAGAGCGAGGAATTCGTGGCGGGCTATTCGTCGCCGATCACGTTCGACTTCGGCGAGCGGTGCCGCGTGGCCGTATTCAATCAGTTCGGCCTGTTTATCTTCGATGTGGAGTCAGGCGAGGAAATCTTTCGGGACGAGTGGAAAAAGGTCAACCACTGCGTCACTCCCGTGATCCAGGGAGATCGGATGTTCCTCACCGCCTATTACGGCGACGGCTGTCGGCTCTACAAGCTCGACCCCGCCGGCATCGAGAAACTGTACGAGAACGATAACATGAAAAGCGTCTATGCCCAACCGATGGTGCTCGACGGATACCTTTACGGCTTCGATTTCGAAACGCTCAAGTGCATCGAGTTGGAAACGAGCGAGACGGTGTGGGAGAAGGAGGGTTTTAAATTCGGGCTCTTGTCGATGGCCGACGGCAAGCTGCTCATCATGAGCGACCAGAGCGAGCTGATCATCGCCGAGGCCACGCCCGAAGAGTTCCGCGAGATCGCCAATGCCCAGGTGCTGGGCGGCCTGTGCGTCACGATGCCGACGTTGTGCAACGGTCTGCTTTATTTGCGTAACGGCAAGGGTGAGATGGTGTGCTTGGACGTGCGAGCACCCTGAACGATTTGCTCGCTCAGGCCTTGGGCCTGGTTTGGATGAGTTACGTCTTTAGCGGGCGAATCTTCCGATAAAATCAAACACCTTGTCCACGTCGATCTCATTTTCCGCGTGTCCGCCGTCGAACCAGTAAACGTAGAGGTCAGTCGGGCGATGCTTGAGAACGAGGGCGATTAGCTTCTCCGCGTGCGAAGGGTAGACCGTTGTGTCGCCCCGACCATGACATATCAGCAGCGGCATGTCGGCCAGGACGGGGGCCTTGGGGAAGAGTGAGCGCGTCGCGTACTCCTCGGGCGCCTCTTGCGGCGTCCCACCGCACTCGCGCAGGATGTCGGGATTGATTGGCTCATAGGACTTCTCTTCCTCGTGCCAATCCTTGAGGTCCGAGATGCCCATGAGCAACGCCCCGGCGGCGAACTTGTCGGGGAAGTTTTCCAGCGTCAGGCCGCCGGTCAGCCCGCCCATCGAGATGCCTGCCAGATATATCCGGTCGCGGTCGACGTTGTAATCATCGAGCACTTGGTCCAACGCGTCGATCAGGTCTTGCTGCGCGCGCTGGGCGCCCAGGTTGGTTTTGCCGCCGGTCCGTTTACCGCGCATGTCGGTCGTCATCACCAGCCAGCCCTTGCGATCGGCCGCCGCCCCGGCGTAATTCATCCCATATTGCGCATCGGTGTACATCCCCTGGACCCAGACGAGCAACGGCGTCGGCGCGTCGGGGTCGTGGGAGCCTGGGAGCTGAAGCAAGGCCTTGAGCGGGGCGTTGTCCAAGCTGCTCGTGTATGAAACGCTCAGTGTCTCGGCCGCCCGCGCCGCGCCGGACCATACCGAGAGCATGACGATCAGGCAGGGGATTACGAAGTTCTTGGAGTGATTCATGGCGCCGCCCATTCGAGATTGCGTTGCATTATATTACGTCCTTCGCGAGTCGATGACCCGCCTTCGGACCCCTAGAATGCAATCCTGGCACCCACCATTGCAAGCCAATACCGCCGCAAACGTTTCAAACACCACAAAGAGCTCGGTTTTTGGGCGTCGGCTCTCGACTCCCGTCCTCGCCCTTCGTCCTCGGATTTCCTTGGACTCCGCCGGGTGATCCCAAACTGATGGCCTTTCTTTCGATTGAAGAATTCGAGGACGAAGGACGAGAGCCGAGAGCCGAGAGCCAATCAGATTGGTACACGGGGACCATTCACTGATATCGCGTTTACTCCCAAAACTGAATCACGGCTATCAAGGGTAGAGCGCCCAGTCCTCGACCGCGTTATCCACGATGTGAATGCCCGTGAAGCCGTCATGGGTGTATGCGCGGCCGGCGTTGGAGACCTCACCGGGGTCTTCGCGGGGGGCGCCGACGACCAGGTCGCCCTGACCATCCTCCGTGAAATCGGGCACACCGCCGACGGCGATTCCAAACCCCGCGCCCGACTCCGCGTTTGGCGAGCTGATCGTATGGATCGGCGTTCCGGTCGCCCCGGAGAAGACGTGCACCCGGCCCGCGTCGGCCACGCCGGGGTCGGGTTGCTCGCGTTCGGCGCCGATGATGAGGTCGGGGACCTGATCGTCATCGAGGTCAGGCACGAGGGCCACGGCGCTCCCGAATCGGCCTCGTGCTTCAGGCGTGGGTGAGAGCAGGATACGGAGCACGTCGCCGGTCGCCCCCGAATAGACGTATGCCTGGCCGCCTTGTTGGGTCGTCGAGGTCGTTTCGTCGCGCGCCGTCACCACGAAATCGCCCATCATGTCGCCGTCCAAATCGCCCACCCCGGCGACGGCCCAGCCAAAACGACCATTCAGTTCTTCGTTGGGCGAGACGAGATCGTAGAGCAAGCCGCCGCCCTGGCCCGAGAAGACGTAGGCCCGCCCCGCCCGTTGGGTGTCGGTGGTGCTTTCGTCCGGGACGCCGACGAGCACCTCACCCATGTCGTCGTCGTCCATGTCCTCGGCCCCTCTGACTGCGGAACCGAACCCCACGTCGAAAGTCTGGACCGGCGCGGCCAGCTCGTGGATGTGGTCGCCGGTGGCGCCCGAAAAAACATGAACCCGCCCGGCGCGCTCGGGACTTAGCTCGGGACTCTCGCCGGGCGCGCCGACAACCACGTCGCCCACGCCGTCGTCATCGAGGTCGGGAACGCCGGCGACGGACTCGCCGAAGGCCCCATCCGGTTCCTCGGTGGGCGAAAGAAGGGTGCGGATGAAGACGCCATCGACCCCGGAGAACAGATGGACCCTGCCCGCCCCCGAGGGGCTGGTTCCGGGGTCCTCGTTCGAGGCCCCAATCGCGACGTCGTCGAATCCGTCATCGTCGACATCGCCGATATTGGCCACGGCGATTCCGAATCCCCCGAAAATCTCGGCGTTGGGGGAGGCCAGCTCGCGGATCAGTTCCCCGTTCACTCCGGAATAGAAATAGGCGCGTCCGGCACCGGTGGGGCCGGGTCGCGGTCCCTCATCCGGCGCGCCGACGACCACATCGCCCAGGCCATCGCCATTGACGTCACCGATCCCGGCCACCGCCACGCCGAACATCCCGTTGTTCTCTTCGTTGTCCGAGATGAGTTCGTAGGCGGTGATGGGGCCATGACCGATCAGCCCCACGAGAAGCGCAAGGCGGAGAAGTCGGACGGCGGACCCGAGTGGCCGCGATCGGCGCGTTCTTGACGACCGGGAAACTTGGGGTGAATCGCCGAGGGCTGTGGTCAACATCTTCATCAGGCGGAGTCCGTGATCGCATTCAGGCGCCTGCGGTTGGCGTAGACGCTAGGCCCAAAGTATCCGGCATCGGAGCGCGATGGTCAACCGATGGGGCGCCGCCGAGTCGGGACATCTACCGCAACCTCACCCCGCTCGCGTCCCGAGGGGGGGCTGGAGTGAATATCTGCCTACGTTTGCCACCGCAATCGGTTTTCCCGATTCCTTCTGGCGGCGTCGCGGCGGTATAATGGACGCCACCATGGCACCTCCCCACCCGACATCCCGCGGCCGCCGCCCCCTGATGGCATTGTTCACCGTGACGGCGGTCGTGCTGATCGCGGCCTTGGGTCTTACGCTCTGGAACCTCGATCAGTTGCGCGAGCGTCGGCATCCGCGACGCATTCTGAACGCGAGGCTCGACACCATCACGATGGAATCGCTGAGCGCGGCGCTCTCGCCCCAGCGTCGCGAGCACCTGCGCGCCTGTTACAAGAATCCCGAGGCGATCGACCTGGACAAGATTTCCTGGAACCTGCTGTGCCGGCCGGCCCCCTTCTTGGGCTACGCTCCGGTCCCCGGACGCCAAGCCGAGGGCGAGTTCAACGCCCATCAGTTGCGCGACGCTCGGCCCCTGCGCCTGCCCAAACCCGACGGGGTTTATCGGGTCTTCCTGATCGGGGGCTCACTCGCCTACAGCGTTGGGGCGCCGGATCAGGAGTCGATGATTTCGTCTTATCTGGAACGGATGCTCAATGAGCGCGAGGTGTGGCCGGGGCGGCGGGTCGAGGTTTTCAATGCGGGGGTCTGCGGCTGGGCCAGCACCCACGAGCGCATCTGCATCGAGAACCGTCTCAGCGAATGGGAGCCGGATCTGGTGATTGCCCTGACCGGAGCCAACGACGCGCATTGGGGTTTCGAGGGGCACAACGTCCTGGATTTCCGCGGCTACGAGGACGAGATGTATTTCGCACTGATCAACGGCGCGATCCGCGGGGCCGGGGTCGAACCACTGGCCGCCGCGCCTCCCCAACGGTCGGATGATCCGGTTGCGCCCGAGCTGGTGGCGCGGCGATTCGTGAAGAACGCGCGCCTCTCGGCCCTAGCGCTGCAAGCGGTTGGCGCCCGCTACATGCTTGCGCTCCAGCCCGCGCTTTCGCCATTGACCAAGCCGCTGTCATCCGGCGAGACCCAATGGCTGGAGGACCATGAATTCCCCGGAAAAGTGCAGTACCTGGCCGAATGCCACGCGCCGATAAAGCGGATGTTGATTGAACGGGGAGGCCTCTCCACCCACTCACCCGACTCCGCGCGAGGAGAATCTTTTGCGGGCCCGCTGGCGACCAACCCTAGCAACATGGACGTGCTGGAGATCGGAAACGTCTTCAAGAACCGCGCGGATCCCATTTACTTCGATCTGTTTCACATGGGTGATAAGGGCAACGAGATATTGGCGCAAGGGTTGGTCGAACAAATTAAGCTCGCGGTGGACGCGGGGCCTTAAACACATCCCCCCGATCGATCACTGCGGATTTTTGTTCTCCGGGCTCTCCTGGGTCGTTTCCGGCGTCGTGCTCTCAGGCTCTTGTTGCGTTTCCCGCAGCATCAGATGCACGCGGGCCACGTCGCCCATGTAATGGCTGACCGGATAGTCCTTGTCGGCCCGCGTGATGTGATCGCGGGCGAGGGTTGGGTTGCCGATCGCCTCGTAATAGAGCCCGACGTAGAGATGGGCGTAAAACAGACGCTGGCGCAGGATCGGGACCGCGACTTGGCCTTGCTTGGCGGCGCGGAAGACGTCCTCGACCGACCCCTTCCCGCTGAACAATGTGTGAATCTCCTTCATCGGGACACGAGTGTCGCCGCTGATCGGTAGGATTTGCTCGCGGGCTTTCTCGATGCCGACCTCCGGCTGGCGCGCCATGCACAGCAGCCGCCAGACGGCGTTCTCGACGTCGTTGGGGTTGACGGTCTGGTGCGCGTCGAACTGGCGGGCGCCCAGGACATGGCGCTCGGCGTAGTAATACGAAATCCCGCGTTGCCAGTCATGGGGTTCGCGCTTGGGGTCCAGTTCGTTGGCCTTGTCGAAATCGGCGATCGACTTCTCGACAAGGCCGAGCTTGAAATGTTGCCCCCCCCGGCGACTCCAGGCGCGGACATGGGTGGGATCGAGTTCGAGGGCCCGATCCAGGTCTCCGATCGCGTCCTCGTGCCGGTCCATCGCATCATACACCTCGGCCCGCGCCAAATACGGGGCTGGATTCTCGGGATAGGCTTCAATAGCATCGTTGCTCAGATCGAGTGCTGCGGGGTATCGCGACTCGCGGATCATGACCTCCACGGGCCCCAGGTAGGCCCCGAGGGTCTTTTCGTCGGAGGCCCGGACGGGATCCCAACCGGTATGTTGGACCATCAGGACGGCCAAAACCAGGGCGGGCAGAATCGGTGTCGGTTTCATTTTACGTAAGTCCTCGTTTTGGGGTAACCTGTCGGGAAAGAATTCAGGCGTTCAATACCTATAGGTCTGTGAGGCGAATCATGCGCTCCCTTAGGAGTTCCTCCTTCAGACGGGCTTTCACCCTGATCGAACTCCTCATCGTCGTCGCCATCATAGCAATTCTGGCGGCGATTGCGGTACCCAACTTTCTGGAAGCGCAAACCCGCGCAAAGGTCAGCCGAGCCAAGTCCGATATGCGATCGATCTCGGTTGGCATTGAATCCTACAACATCGACTACTCCGTATACCCGCCCAATCCGGACGTCCGCTTCGGTTTCAACGTGACCCCCAAGGAGCTGACCACCCCCATTGCCTACATCACGTCGCGCCCGATCGATCCGTTCAAGCTCGGCAAGGGCCTGGGCCGCCTCAACCTAAATGCCAAGGGCGAGGAACTCAATTACGACTACTTCGAAATTATCACCGCCACTGATTTCATCGCCCGCTCGCAAGCGGGGCAGATCATCTTCATCCTGGGTATCGACGCCTCGGGGCCCCTGGCCAACGTCACCAACCAAGGGGCGTTTAGGAAGTACGGCGGGTGGCTCCAGTGGTCGGTCGGGCCCGACGGCGAGTTTTGGATACTCGAGGACGATTTCCAGGGTACGGCCCAAGGAGTCACCGGCCTCAAGCCACCCGCGCATCTGCCCTGGGGTTATAGTTTCGACGTCTCCTACGACCCGACCAACGGCACATCGAGCTTCGGCAATATCATCCGCTGTCAAAAACGAGCCGAAGGCGCCGAACCGTATCTTCCGTGATTGCGGCGTGGGGTTCTCGGATATGTCCGGTGGGGCACGACGCTCCCCGGCGGTGGGCCACGCGGTTCGGCCTTACCCTATGTGCAGATTTTGTCATAATCAAGATAATTTCCTTTCTGGCACCCATGTCGCAACCGGTCGGGGCCGACTTATTCGGCGCCAAAGCGCAAGATTTCGTGACCAAGCGAAAGGCAGTGTCATATAAGATAAGAGGGTTCGCGAGAACCCAGGGGCAGAGGTGTTGATGGGGGAGGAAACTTCTTCTGATCGGGCTGGTATTGTGAGTATGATGATTCAGGGATGTCGGCCCTAGACCCCTAGGCGTTTGCGGGAGTCGGCCGCCGCCCAACTTCCGTTGTCACAGGATAACGCCGAACCGATGTGGCCCGACCCCGTCCGGGTGTGCGATTTCCGGTCATTCGAGGGAAACACGGGGGGCAAACATTCCCCACATCGAGGGGCACACCAGCCAATCTGATTTGGATCGACCCATGGAGCGCCATCATTTTAGCAGTACGCAGGTAAAGGGGATTTCAGTCGGGGGACTGGCGCGGATCGTCAGCGTCTTGGTGCTTGGCCTGAACGCCATCCCCGGGGCTCTGGCGGACCAGGTCGTCTGGGACGGCGGCGGGGCGGACAATCTGTGGTCCACACAACTGAATTGGTCCGACAACCAAATGCCGGGTCCGACCGACGATATCCACTTCGACGCCACCTCGTCCAAGCCGTGCGTGATCAACGTCTCGCTGATGGTCCATCACTTCACGGTCGCGTCGGGATATGGGGGCATGATCACGTTCGAGGGTGATGGGGCCATCCCGGTGACGGTGCTGGGCGACTTCAACCAGGAAGTCGCCACGATCAATTGGATGAGCAGCGGCGGTGGGATCCTGCGCCTTCTGGGGGATTACAGACGTTCGGGCGGAGTCAGCATCGGTGGGACTTTCGCGCTTGCAAGTCCCGGCATTCAAAATTTCGATCCCGGCTTGGGACAAATGTTCGTCAATCAATTTTTGATTGAAGGGCCTGGGTCGCAGGTCCTAAACATCGAGGGGGGCTTAAGGGTCAACCGTTTCCTACGCGCTGAAACATCGGGCACTCCAGGCACGGTCAATTTGCTCGGCGGAGTCACGACGGTCAATCAGTCCTTTGAGGTCTTCTTTCCCGACATCACGCTGAACGTCTTGGACGGCGCCGTTCTCGACGCACGCGGGGCCAGGCTGTTCTTCAACGAAGGCGTGATCAACGAGATCGGGACCGGCAAGGTGCTGCGCGATGCGTCGTCGATTCAATTCACCGATTCGGTCGGCCACGTCGTAAACAACATCGTCGGGGGCGACATCTTCGTAACGGTGGTTGACGAGGACGAGAACTCCAATGGAAGTGTACCCGACACGCTCCTTGTCGAGGTTTTCGACATCGTCAACAACGACCGCGAGATGCTCGTTCTCGATGAAACCGGGCCAGCGACCGGACAATTTCGAAACATCAACGGATTGCCGACGACGCTTGGACCTGTGGCCGTTCCGTTCGACGGGATATTTCTCCATGACGGCTTGAACAACATCTTCGCAAGCTACGTCGATGAGCAGGCGCCCGAAGATGAACTCCTCGGCAAACTATTTCTCGACTTCATCTGGGACGAGACCGGTCCCAATACGAACTGGGAAAACAGCGGGAACTGGAACCTGAAGCAAACCCCCGATCTGAACGCCAACGTCGTCTTCGGCAATTTCAATTATAAGCCGTGCGTGGTCAATGTTTCGCAACGCTTGGCCAATTTCACAATGGAGCCACACTATCGCGGCGTGCTATCCATCCAACCCGGCGCCGGGTTTATCGTCGGTCAGCCTCCGGCGACGGGCGGTTCGGGCGTCATCCCGGGCCAGGAGAAGACTGGGATGACGCAAAGCAGCTTTGTCTTTCATCAACGGGGTGGGACAATCGTCTGGGGCGGCGTGACGGAGTTGTGGGGCGACCTCATACGCACCGGCGGCGTGGCGTTGGGGGCGGGCGATTTCATCATGCAGGGGCCGGACCCACGCAGTTTCGTCGCGGGTCCGCTCGGGATGCAGGTGCTATCCATTTCGGTCCGGTCCGACGCCGCTTGCCTGGTCGGCGACATCAGTGTCTTGAACTTGCTCGAGATCGCTTCGGTTGCGACGACTAAAATAATCGGCGAGACGCGGATGGTTTCGGGCGATCTCATCATCAGCCCCCAATCCCATCTCTTCATCCAGAATGGGTCGGTTTTGGATGCCCGTGATGCGAATCTCTTTCAAAACATGGGGCGGATCGATCAGGTGGGTATAGGCAGGGTGTTGCGTGATGCGTCATTCCTGGCCCCGATCGACATCGAGGGAACGCCCCTGGGCGATATCCTACCCGGTGATCCCCTCTTCGTAAGGCTCATCGATGAAGATGAGAACGAGGACGGGAGTCTGATTGATCACGTATCGGTCCGTGTGAGCAATCTGACTAACGGCGACGTCGAAACGATTCTGTTGCAGGAGACCGATCCTCTATCAGGGACCTTCCAGAACCCTCAGCCGATTCCGACCCTTTCGGAACCGCCCGTGCCCGGCAACGGCCAACTCGAGGGTCAACCCGGCGATCGCTTCGAGATTCTCTATGTCGACGACGAGGACCCCAAAGACATTCTGGCTTTCTTGACAGGCGCGTCCAGGATCTTTGCCACCCCGCGCATCCTCACGTTCGGCGCGAGAGACGTCAACGCAATCAATCAACCCAATAGGTTGGGGAAAGGCCTATCAAGTTCAAACCAGACGGTCGTCACGATCCGCAACGACGGGACAGAGGATTTGGTCTTCGATCCAATATCGGTCAACCTAATCGGCCCCGACAGTGATTCGTTTTCTGCCATCGACGAATTCCAATTCATGCTGGGCCACAAGGATGCCACGCTTGCCGATCTGCCGCCGTTGTCGAGAGGGGAAAGTCTGCGGCTTTTTGTTTTTTTCGATCCGTTCGAGGCGGGGATCAAGCGTGCGCGGATGGTCATCAGCAGTAACGATCCGAACGAGCCGGAGGCCCGGGTCGCGATGGGTGGCTTGGCTCAGGTCCGGCCCCACATCATCAGCGTGGTTTATCGAGACGTGGACCAAGATTTCTCGGTTGGATGGGGCGACACGCTCACTGTCGTCTGGGACCAGGCCGTTTTCGTTACGCCCGAGTTACTGAACCAAGCCAGTTTCTTCATGCCCTTCGATACGGACAATCTGGGTGACTTCGGTTTCTCGGTTGAACAACAACCGTCCAACGACCGGCAAACGATCATCACGCTCGGCAACAACGCCACCTTGTTTTTCAACCCTTTCAATCCGTTTGGAGACGGCAAAACGCCTTTGCCCGATTTTGGCCTTGATATCAACGCCAATTTGCCGTTCGGCGCGGTCTTGAACCGGTTCGGTCTGCCGGCCGTGGATAGCGGGATTCCGGGTGTCAACGACACGGCCGTTCCAATCATTGTCCCCTTTATACCATTGACTCAGATGATCGATCTCGTCGGGGGCGGGGAGATTCGCATTGAGGACGCGCCGTTTGTTTCCTATACGAAGCACTCGCTCGTCATACCCCCCGGCAACGGCACGAACCGGAAAGGCGGCGCCGATGACGCGGTGATCACCTTGGGACCGCCATCGATCGACACCGGTCAGCCGCAGGCCGTTCAAATCGAGTCCTCCGTATCTGGTTTGACGTTCGATCCTCCCGCGATTCTGACGCTGGAGTACCTCCCGAGCGACTGGGACAGTGAGCGCGGCCAGACCGAAGGCTCGATGATCCTCTGCCAACTGGTCGAGACCGAGGACGACGTTTTCGGATGGGTGGTCGTTCCTGGGATGCAGGACATCGATACGGATCCCAACATCGTCACGATTTTGATTCATAGCCTGGATCCGGTCGGCGGCCTGAAGGGCAAGTCCAGCACGAAGGACAACGGCGGATCGTTCGGGATCTTCGCCAACCTGCCGGGCGAGACGATCAAGCCCACGACTTTCCGCATGTCGCCCAGCCAGTCGCCGGAGGCGAAGGTCATCCTCAAAGGCGATGCCGCGGTCATCACGCTTGACCCCGAGAGATCGATCTACGCCGAGTCGAGCCTTGAAATCCCCGGTTACGAGCTGACCGATGAGACCGATCCCGACCGGATCGAGGTAACCCTGCGCTCGGTGCAACTGCTCGAGAAGTTGTCGATCAGCGGCGGCACGTCGTTCCCGTCGGCGAGTAACGCGCTGTTGGTTGTGGAGACCAGCGATGCGGTGGGCTTGCCCGTTGAATTCACGGCCCCTGTCAATTTCAACGTCGAGTTCAAGGACGGAACCGGCGAGGGCCTGGAGGATTTCTTTGACCTGTTTAATTTTGAAAACCAGCAGCAGGCCGCCATTGCGATGCGACTGGCCCGAGACATGGAAGACGAATTTGACGTCGATTTTGGTTACGCCACCGACCTGGAGCAGATGGTCGACTTGATCGACGGCGGCGGGCGAGTTCAGATCACGGGCATCACCAACCTGACCGGGCCGAGCGGCCAAGGGACTTGGGGCGCGGTGGCCAATCCCGACGCGGTTGAAAACAGTCTTGCCCATTGGGAGTTATTCGAGTGAGCGGCGGTTCCGATACCAAGACCTGCCCATGGTGCGGCGAGGATATTAAGGCGGCGGCGATCATCTGCCGGTTCTGTCGCAACGATGCCACGCCGCAGGCGATGGAACAGGCCCGGGAGTTCGCCTCGCGCGCTCGCCCAGCGCCGGCCCCGACGCCGCAAGCCCCCGCCCCGCCGCCAAAGATTCCCGCGGGCGATCCCACGCTCAACCGCATGGCCGGCTTCGTCCCGCGGACGCTTTTGCAGGGCATCATCGATAGCACCGACGCCGCCAACGAGGGTGAACGACGGCCGATCTCGGTCCTATTCGCCGACCTCGCGGGGTTTACCTCGCTGACCGAGGAGATCGGCGCCGAGGCGATGAGCGATCTGCTGCACGAGGTCCACGCCGCCATCCGCGACCAGGTTGCTAAGTATGGCGGGCTGGTTGAGAAATTTATGGGCGACGGGGTGATGGCGTTGTTCGGCGCCCCGGTGGCCCACGGCGACGACCCCGAACGCGCCATCCGCGCCGCGTTCGATATCCGCGAGGTCGTTCGCCGCATCGGCATGGTCCACGAGTTTGACCTCGACGTGCACAGTGGGATCGGATTCGGCGAGGTCGTTTTCGAAGGGGTGGGGGTGCAAGGCCGACCCGATTTCCAGACCATCGGCGACGCCGTGAACCTCGCCTCGCGCCTGCAGGGCATCGCCAAGGCCGGCGAGACCCTGGTCGATCACCGGATCTATGTGCAAACCCGCACGATCTTTGAGTGGAAAAGCCTGCCCGCGGTCGAGGTCAAGGGCAAGAAGGAACCGATCAAGGTTCACCAGGTCAGCGGGATACTCAAGCAGTTCTCGAAGGTGACACTCGGTGAGCGGATCGATATGGTGCCGCTGGTCGGTCGCGGCGCCGAACTCAAGAAACTGAAAGCAGCGGCCGACCGCGCGGCCGAGGGTCAGATCCAGGTCGCGGTCTTGCTGGGCGAGGCGGGCATCGGCAAATCGCGCCTGATCCATGAACTCAAGCGCCAAATCGGGGAAGATGCCACCCACTGGTTCAGCGGGAGTTGTCTCTCCTACGGAACCAGCATCCCGTTTCTCCCGTTTGTTAAGTTGCTGCGATCAGTGCTTGGATTGGGTGCCGAAGTCGAGTCGGCCGTGACCGTCGAGGCATTACAAGCGGCCGTCGGGAATGTCTACGCGGCGGTCCTCAAGCGGACACGGTCCGCCGCCGCGCGTAAAGATCTCAAACGCATGCGCGACCAGGTCCTCCACGCGCTCGCGATCCTGTTCTCGATCGCCGCTCCGGCCAATCCGCTTCTAGCACTCAGTCCCCGCGAGCGGCGTGAGCAGCTCTTCGAAGCCGTGACCGACCTGCTGGGCCGGTTATGCGGAGAGAAGCCGGTCGTCCTGGTCCTCGAAGATTTCCAGTGGTCGGATCAGGAGTCCTGGCACTTGCTCGATCACTTGATCCGGCGGATGCAGGACAAGCCGCTGGCGATGCTTCTGTCGATGCGGCCCGAGACCGAACAGACCCTCCCCGACCAGAAAGACCTGGTCCAGATCGAGCTGAAGGAACTGAACGCGCGCGACAGCGAACGCCTGCTCGCGAAGATCCTGCATATCGGTCAACTTCCCAAGGACCTGCGCGAGACAATCGTCCAGAAAGCGGAAGGCAATCCGTTTTACATCGAGGAGATCGTGCTCAACCTCGAAGACCGGGGCATCCTCGAGCGCAAGGGTGAGAAATACCGCCTTACGCGACTGGTCGATCAGGTCGAGATTCCGGATTCGGTCGAGGGCGTGGTCCTGGCGCGATTGGACCGACTCGAACGCCACGTCCGCCGGGTTGTGCAGTATGCGTCAGTCATCGGACAGGAATTTCAGTTTCAGACCCTCGCCCACGTGATCCGGGCGAACGAAGATTTGCGCCAACACCTGCTGACGCTACTCGATGAGGATTACATCCTCCAGCAATCGCTCCTGCCCGAGCTGATTTACATCTTCCGGCACTTGGTCTTGCGCGAGGTCGCCTATGGGACGCTGCTCGAGCGGCGCAAGCGTCAGTTCCACGGCAACGTGGCCCAGGCGATCGAACAGATTTTTCCGGAGCGAGCCGAGGAGTTCTGCGAAATCCTGGCCTTCCATTATGAGAAAGGCCGCGTCACGGACAAGGCCCTGCATTACCTGGAACAGGCGGCGCTCAAGTGCGAGAACATCTACGCCAATCACGCGGCGATCGACCACTGGCAACGGCTGCTGGCGACGATCCGGTCGGGCAAGCGGGAGGATGAGGAAACCCGGCGGCTGCGGTTGCGGGCGCTGCTGAGCTTGGGCGAGCTCTGTCGCCTGACGGGACGGATCGAACTGGCCATCCAGGCCAATGAAGAGGCTGAAGAGGAGGCGCGTAAACTCAAGGACAAGAATGGTTTGGGGCGCGCCCTGACAAGCCGGGCAGAGGCCCTGCGACTGGCGGGTCGGATCGATGAGGGCCTGGAGCTCCTCGCCGAAGCGCGCAAGTTGGCGCACGCGCTCAAAGATGACGCCCTGCTCGCCTACTGCATCAACATGACCGGCCATCTCGAACGAATCCGAGGCCGATTCAAGGCGGCGGCCAAGGCCTTCGGCGAGGTCCTTGAGCTGGGCGTCAAGACGGGCAACCGACAGTACCGGTTCCAGGCGCTCAATCACCTGGGGATCATCCGGATGTATGAAGGCCGACCCGAGGAGGCCAACACGCATTTCCGCGAGGCCTTCGAACTGGCCGCCGAACTCGGCTTCCAGGGTGAACAGGTGCAGATCCAACTCAACATCGGCATCAATCACTTGCGACTGGGCCAGTGCGAGCAGGCCGGCGCGACGTTGGCGGGGGCCCTTGAACACGCCGAGAAGATCGAATCGGAACGCGGCGCGCAGCTTTGCGCGTTGGCCTTGATCGACCTCCATCTGAAGATGGGCGACTTCGGGAAGGCCACTGCCCTCTGCCGGCAACTGATCAAGCGCAACGATAAGCATCCCTATACGGACGTGCGGGCACTCGCGTTGGCCAATCAGGCCCGGGCGTTAGTCGCTCAGCAGCGCCTGACCAAGGTGGACGAATTGGTCGAGAAGGCGTTGGCATTGAGCGAGTCGGACGGTAATTACGTCGGTCGCATCGATGCGCTGGCGGTGGGGGCTGAATTGGAGTTGGCGCGCGAAAACGGCCAATCCAAGCAGCAGGCCCTCTCGCTGGCCGATCAGGCATTGACGTTGGTTCAGAAACACAAGGAACAAGAGTTCCTGCCGGCGATGCAGAACCTTGGCGCCCGCGTGCGGCTGGCGCTTGACCAACCCGAGGAAGCCCGCAAGATCGCCCGACAAGCCGTCGACACATCGCGTAAAGCCGTGATTCCCCGCGAGGAAGGCTGGGCACTGTTAACACTGGCCCAATGCGAACGCGCGTTGGGTCGTCACGCCGCGGCCAAGCGTGCCCTTGAGGACGCCCTCGAACGCGCCAAGACGGTTCAGGACGCCGCGCTGGTCTCCCACGTCGTGCAGCTCTTGAATGAACAATGAGAAAGCGTGGTTGGGCGATGAAGCCTCGCCCGGCGGGTTTGGATTACGCCTCGCTTACGCCGCAGAACAGGGGGTTTTCGTAACAGAAATTCTCGCGACACGACTCGATGGACCATAGATGCCCCACGTTCGTGGTCATGCTGGCGTCTTGGCGTGAAAACTCCTCGGTATAACCCAACGGACGCAGGTGCCGGGCCGCAACGCGCAGGGCGGCGCGATAAACCACGTTATCGGCCGAGTCCTTGATTTCGGATTGGATTGCCGTGAGCCAGTCCCCGCGACGGATGGCCAGTTTCTCCAGGTGATAACGTTCGTATGCCCCCTCGAAGCCGAGCAGTTCTTCTTTAATCAAACCCAGCAGCTTGCACGCCCCGGCCTTGTCATCGGTCCAGTGGTAGACGTATATCCCGCCGCACAGCCCTAAAGTGAGCATCACGACGTTCTGATAAAAGGCGCGCTGGTCCATGTTCTCCCAGCCCGACCCCATCGAGCGACCGCTGTCGATGGCGAAATAGATGGCCTGGGCCGCGGCACCCGCCTTGGCGCAGTCGATCTCGCCCATCTCCTTCTTGAGGCCCGCCCGCAGATACTTGTTGACGATCTCGAGGATGTTGATATCGGCTTCGGCCAGGTCATGTTGGATGAAGTGCTCGCGCCAATAGATATAGGTGTAGTTGGCCAGGAAATCGTGGACGTTGCGCCGCGCCTTGTCCGGCTCAGTGTGTCCGCTCAGCCCGGCAAGCACCTCGGCCATCCCTCCTTCCAGGCTCTCCAAGTCGCCGACAAGGGCTTGGTGGCACTTGGCGCGCGCCTGGTTCCATGCGATCTTCCAGCACGAATCTCCTTTAACGATCTCTTTACCTTCTTCGGTCGTCCGCTCATAAGGCCGGTGCACCACCTTGGGGGCTTCAGCATCGCCTTCTTCGCCTTCGGTTCCGTTGCTCGTTTGACCAGACCAACGCCCGAAACAGGTGCTGTCTTCGAGGTTCCATCCGTTGCCGACGCTCTGTTCGGCCAGCTCGACCAGTTGCGGCTCCTGTTTGGTGCAGCCGAACTCCTTGCGCAGTTTGCCTCTCACGTAGAAGTCGGGCGAGAGGGGAACGTATCCCAGTTCAGTCAGCTTGATCAGTTTCTGTTGGAAATTGATAATCGAGCGGGGGGAATAGGTCATCGACTCCAGTTCCTCGAAATGCGCCCAACCGTAATGGACGTTTTGCGCGTTGATGTCCGAATCGACCTTGGCGATCGTGCGATCGAGCAACTTCTTGACCGAAGGGCTGGCATGGATGACCCAATCGCTGAAGCTGCGATCGCGGAAGAGGATCGAAGGCCGACGCACGCCCTCATGCAGGCCGGACTTTTTAGCGCGTCGCGCGCGCGGGCGGCCTTCGTCCGACGCCCCGTTGCCGTCGCGCACCTGGTTCCACATTTTCATCAAGACGTCGTTTTCGTCGAATTTGGCCTGGTGGTTATCGAGCAGGATGACCAGATGCCCGACCGAGACTTTCTCTTTCTTGCAAAAGGCCGTGAATTCTTCGCGCAGGATCTCGATCACGCGTTGATTGACACTGCATTCGGGCAGCCAGAAGGGAAGCACCATCAGTCCGCTCTCGCCGTTACGGCGCAGGTAATCGTGATAAATCCGCACGATGCGCAGGTAGAAGATAAACGCCGACCGGATGCAGATACGGATTTCCACGTCACTATTGAGCAGCGGCAGCATCGCGTGAAAGGGAGTGGTCATGCAGGGTGAGATAACCCCCTCGGAGTACAGTTTCATGAGGTTGCCATAGGCGGCCTCGCCCAATTCATAATCGGTTTCGATGATGCGATGCAGCGTGTCGGGGTCTACGCACAGCGACATGAACGGAACCCGGACGCCTTCGGCGGCCGATTGAGTCACCGAAGACTCGATGAACTGCCCAATCCCCCTAAACAGCTCGAACATGGAACGGTACAGCTTAAGCATCAGGTCGGGCGAATTCTTGCCCCGGATGATCTGATCGCCAATCTGCACGGCCAGGGGCGCATAACGCTCCAACCACACCGGCGGTTCCGAGAAGTTGTCGATCAGGTCCTCGGTGTCCTCCTTATCGAGGTCCACGGGGAGCCTGCGTTCGACGTCGGTGCGGTTACCGATCGGATAGGTGTAACAATGGTAAATCGGATGAAAAAGATGGATGGCGGCCTGGTCAAGTTGTTGAGAATCGACATCGGCGGCCATCGACTGGCGATATCCCGGCCGGGTGGCTTTGGCAGGACTCAAAATGTTTCTCCTGTATTTAGGCGCAAGGCTTGGACTCGCCGCACAACCACGCGCAGACCACCAATTACACGCACGATACGCCCCTATCGGTTAATCGGTGGGCCATCCGGTTCGCCTTCCCCCCAAAGATTAAGTTTTATCTGTTTCTACATACCTTACTACATCCACATTGACAATAGATTGAAGCACATCCCCCGATCAGCCGTCAACCGAAAACTTACATCCGCTTGCGGGCGGCTCCGGCGGGGGTGAAAGTCGGTTCGGGTGGCTCCCGGCGGCTCGGCGGCGTGAGTTAGGGCGGGGAAGGCTCATTGGACCTTGCCTGGCGTTGCCCCCCAGCCGGACGGGGTTTCCCGATTCCGGCCTTGCGACCGGTGTCTCGACGTCGCGGGGCCGGAGTGGCCGTGAGGGCCCAAAAACGCTTGTCAGCGTGGCACGCCGTGAATAAGACTAAAGCGTCATCAACGGCCGTGGCCTCGCCAAGCCCAGCCCCACGGTGAGCGGGGCTTTGCACGACCCGTGGATCGATTTCAGAGCTTACTCGCGATGGATAATATGTCACAAATACGATTAACCCTTCCGAAAAGGCGAAGCCCTCAGCGCCATCCGATCATTCCCTGCCCCGTGTCTTACGGCGTCGGTCTGATGATCCTCGCGGCCTGCGTGGTGATGAGCCCGGGCACCGCCGAGGAGATCGAGGCAACGTGCGACAAGGGCCGCCTCTTCAGGCTCTCGCGCAAACCGGCCGACGGTCTCCAATACGCCCCCGACCGCAACGTCGATATCCTCCACGTCAGCATCGAGGCGACGCCCGATTTTGAAAAACGGACGATCGCCGGCACGACGACGATCCGCTTCGCGCCCATCGCCCTGGCGCTGGACGAGTTGCGATTGGACGGTGTGGACCTGACCGTCCATCGGGCGGAATCCTCGGCCGAGTTGGCCGCCTATCAAGTGACCGCCGACCAAGTGATCTTCACCTTCGCCGACCCGGTCCCCGCGGGCCGGGAGACCACCGTGACCATCGAGCACGAAGCCGAGCCGGGACGCGGGTTCTACTTCCGCACACCCGAGATGGGCTACCCCGCCGGCAACGACCACTTCTTCACCCAAGGCCAGCCCTTCATGGCCCGTCACTGGTACCCGAATTTCGATTCGCCCAACGAGAAATTCACCTCCGAGGTGACCTGCCGCGTGCCCGAAGGGATGACCGTCATCTCCAACGGCCGGCTGGTTTCGCAGACCAAGGACGAAGATACGGGCCGGGTGGCGTTTCGCTGGCTGCAAGACAAACCGCATCCCAACTACCTGATCGCCGTTTGCGCTGGCTACTTTGAAAAAATCGAGGACGACCATCACGGCCTGCCCTTGGCTTTCTACACGCCGCCGGCCCACTTTGAACACGCGGCCAATTCATTCCGCGCGACCAAGGAGATGATGGCGTTCTTCGAAGAGGAGATCGGCGTCCCGTATCCGTGGGACAAGTATGATCAGGTCGTCGTCGATGATTTCATCGCCGGCGGCATGGAGAACACGTCCCTCACCGTCCTCACCACGCGCACGCTCTTCCCCGACGAAATCGAGAACGTCCGCAACAGCGAACCTCTCGTCGCGCACGAACTGGCCCACCAGTGGTTCGGCGATTACGTGACATGCAAGGACTGGAGCCACATCTGGCTCAACGAAGGATTCGCGTCATACTACGACCGCCTGTTCCACGGTCATCGGCACGGCGCGGATTCGATGCGTTATCGGTTACTGCAGGACCTCGAGATGATCACAACCCGTGAAGATTCCCCCCTGCCGATCGTGAACAAGCGATACGAAAGCGCGATGCACGTGTTTACTTACAGGGCCTATCAGAAAGGCTCATGGGTCCTGCATATGCTTCGCTCGCAACTGGGCGAGGACCTCTACCGGCGCTGCATCCGGACCTACGTCGAGCGACACGCGCTGGGCAACGTCGTGACCGAAGACCTGAACCGCGTGGTCGAGGAATTGTCGGGCCGCTCGTTCGACCGGTTCTTCGATCAATGGATCTATCACGCCCACCACCCGGAGCTCGAGGTGACCCACGAGTGGCAGGCGCGCAAGAAACTCGCGAAGGTCAGCGTCAAGCAAACGCAAGCGGTCAGCGAGCAGGTCTACCTTTTCAACTTCCCGCTCAAGTTGCGGTTCATGACCGACTCGGGCACGGTCGATCACGCGGTCGAGGTCACCGACGCCCGCCACGACTTCTACGTCCCGATGACTGAAGAGCCGCGGATCGTGCGCTTCGATCCGAAACTGACGCTGCTGGCCAAGATCACGTTCGACAAACCCAACGCGATGCTCCATGCGCAGCTCAAGCGCGAGGACGACGCGATCGGTCGCGTCCTGGCCTGCCGCGCGCTGGCGAAAAAAGACGACAAGCAGACGGTCGCGGAACTGAAACAGGCGCTGAACGCCGACCCGTTTTACGGCGTTCGCATCGCTGCCTCGCAAGCGTTGCGCGAGATCAAGTCCAAGGAGGCGTTCGAGGCGCTTGCCGAATCGACCGAGCAGCCCGACGCGCGGGTCCGGCGGCGGGTGGCCGAGGACCTGGTGAGCTTTTATCGCGAAGAGGCGTTCGAGGCGGCCAACGGGATGCTCGCCGCTGAAAAAAACCCCGAAGTCCTCGCGGCCGGCCTGCGCGGGGTCGGGAAGTATCATGCCGAGCCGGCGCTGCGCGACCTGCTGCTCGAAAATCTCAAGTCCAACTCATTCCACGAGATTCGGGCCGTCGCGGCATTGGTGGCGATCCGCTTGCTCGACGACCCCGCCTATATCAAACCGGTGATGACTACGCTCAAGGACCGCGAACGCGAATTCACCACCCACGGATTCACGGCCGGCCTGGACGCATTGGCCTACGTCGCCCGCAACGAAGATGACAAGTCGACCGTCCGCGACTTCATCGCCGCCTACGTCAACCACAAAAAGGAAGGCCTCCAAACCGGCGCCCTCAAGGCCCTGGGCGCGCTCAAGGACCCCAGCGCGATCGGCATCATCGATTCATTCATCGGCGACGACGACGAAGACGGCGTCCAACAGGCCGCCGAAGCGGCATCCAAATCGCTCCACGAGATCAAAAAAGTCCCCGTCGAACTAAGCGACCTGCGCGGCGAGATGCTCGACCTGAAAAAACAAACCGAGTCGCTCAAGGAACAGATCGACGACCTAGAGAACCAGCTGGACGCGGAGAAGAAATCGGGGCGCAAAAAGTTTTTGGGGATCTTTTGAGACGCGCTTCTTCCAGGAGAACCGTGGTCATCACCCCCCCCCGATCCGCCACCCCCCCATTTTCCTATGATTACGATCGTTTGCCAGACCTTCCATAACAACATTCCCCCCAGAAGGAGGCCCCCTAAGGAATAGGACAGTGCGCACACAACGCGCAGGCACCTGTGTTTCCAGGCGTAAGCCCAATAAAGGATCAGCGGCGATCTGTCTCGGTCACACCACTCATTCCGGCTGAAATCCTTAATACGACCAGGACACCAGATCGCATAGATCGTCGAAGCAACCGCCAGGAAGAACGCGGCCCAAAGGGATAGCGCAAGCGGCGAAAGGTATGAGCCCATATTTCCCATTTGAGAAATAGAAAGTCATGGTATAATTTTTCAAATGGCCGATGAATAAAGGCTGAAGTCGATGTTCGAGCAGCAAGAGTTGAGAGATCTGATGGGTGAGAGCAAAAAAGA
>CAUZJO010000034.1:0-34309 GCA_963580245.1 Candidatus Sumerlaeia bacterium
TTCTTCTACGATCCGACCAACGGTGTAATCTCCCCGGGCGACCTATGGTATTTTTCAAACGTGGGTAGCATCCCGAACTATCAGTAAGAACGCCCTTCCGGTTTTTGCCGCCGAACGAGCGCCATTAATTCCGATAAACACTATCAGGCGCTTTCCCGCCGACCGGATCCTGCCGTTGGGATGAAGAAAGCCAGCCAGGACCAAGAAAGGTATGAAGGATGATCGTGAAAAACGTTCCCATCGCTTTTATGTTGTTGCTGTTTCTTCCGGTGCTCGGTTGGCCGGGCGAGGTTCCGGACCCGGGAGTCGTCCTCGACCCCACGCCCCAGGGTGAGATCGGCTATATCAATCCGGACGTCCCGGATTTCGCGCCGCCGACCTATCCCGGCGAGTATTACGAGTCGGTCGTCCCGGCCACGCTGGACCTGGCCGAGCGAGCCCGCCTGGTGCTTCATCCCGTGACCAGCATGACCAATCCCAATTGCGATTATGAAATCTATTTTGTGGTCAGCCACGTGGCCCAGCCGCCGGTGCTGCTGCACAGCAACGGGGACCTGGCGTGCCACGGCAAGTTCATGGAAGTGTTGCCGCTGCTGCGCACGATGAGCGGCAGCCTCGAAAACATGGAGGTCGAGACCACGTGGATGAAGGTGCTGTTGTAGCTGCAGGGCCCGGACGGGTTGATTTATGCGAGCACGATCGGGCGGCCCTGGATCCTGCCGCCCAATTTCGACCCGGCGTCGGGTTACCCCGGGCGCAATGACGGATACCCCTACGTGTGCCTGCTGGGCTACAGCACCGCCCGTTCATTGGCGGCCTTTTCGATCTACGCTCAAAAAGATCCCGCCGGGCCTTGGGCCGCCGCCGGCCGGCGGCTGATCGAGGGCTACAAGAAGGTCATCATCCAGGAGGACGAGAACGCCTACGTGTACAACACCTGGACGGCTCCCGATAAACCGGTGGTCAAGCCCGAGCAGCCTTTCGGCGAACATATCTATCTGGCCGGGTCCCAGGCCTGGATCGCCCAGTATCTGGCGATGTACGACCGGGCCAACAACGTCCCCGAGACCGCGCGGCTCGCCGAGAAGATGATGAACTATAATATGTTCGTCGTGGAATACAATGAGCCCGGCGGGCGTTTCAAGTTCGGTGGTCCGGGAGTGGGCGCGGGGGGTTGCAAGGCAAATGCGCGCATTTCCACACCCACGCGATGAATATCCTGGCCTGCCTCTATGTTTATATGCAGACGGGCAATGAACGCCTGCTCGACCGGGCGATCAAGGCCTATGAATTTGGCGTCAGCAAGGGAAACTCCCTGGTCGGGTTCTTCCCGATGGTCACGTACGATGATTACGTCGGTGCGTAGACGGCGGAGACCTGCCAGGTGGCCGATATGGTGATCGCCGCCGTCACGCTCTCGAACCTTGGGGTTGACAAGTGGGACGACGTGGACCGCTGGGTGCGCAACCAGCTCGCCGAAAACCAACTGACGCAGATCGGCTGGCTGACCGACGGCCGACTCGATTACTCACGCACGAACGTTCCCGCGCAGGGGTACCTGATCGAAGGCGAATACAGCACCGACCGCGTGGGTGAACGCACGCTGGGCGCATTCGCGGGTTGGCCCGCTTCCAACGACTGGCTCTCGGCGGAGGACTGGTGGGGCGGCGATACGCACAAGATTACGTCCACCATCATGAATTGCTGCACGGGGTCGGGTTGCCGCGCGCTGTTCAGTGCCTGGCGCGATATGATCGCCTATAAAGAAGGGAAGCTGCGCGTCAACCTCCTGCTCAACCGTGTTTCCAAATGGGCGGACATCGAAAGTTATATCCCCTACACGGGCCGCGTGGACGTCAAGGTGAAGGAAAAGATCGACCTGGAACTGCGCATCCCCGAATGGGTCAGCCCCGACCAGGTCCGGTGTGAAGTTGACGGCCAGGCGCGTCAGCCAAGTTTCGACGGCCACCATGCCCAAATCGGTGAGGTTGGCGCCGGCCAAGTTGTCACGATGACGTTCCCGATCAGCGAGCGGACGGAGAAGGTGAACATCGAAGGGTTTGATTACACCTTGATCATCCGCGGCAACGACGTCGTATCCATCGACCCCCCAGGCCGATACGTCCCGATGTATCAACGCGCGCACTACCGGAGCGACGAGCCGCTCTACCGCAAAGTTAAACGCTTCGTCTCGGACGATGAATTCGGTTGGTGGTGAATCGACGGTCATTCACCATGCAATGTGTCGATTGGTTACCAAACGCTGAACCTTTCTCATGGGTGCCCGGTCTTGACGATAATGGGCCCTTTGAAAAATGGGCGTCGTGCTTGCGTGAGGCTGAAGGTCGACGACGGTGAACCCGCGCACGGTCATCCAATAATCATGTCCTTTCAGATTCCGGTACAGCGTGTTTTCGGAAATGGGGAATTGGACAACCACCTCGTCCCCGGCCTCAAGCCCATCGATAGACAGATAGTTGCCTCTCTTCCATTGGACTGCTCGTTCTTGGCCGTTCACGGCGCACGATACCTTATCGTAGTTCGTCCAGCTGGGAATGCGGATGCGGGCGTTTTTCGCCTGATGCATTTTCAGACTAATCTTCCCTTCATAAGGCAAATAGCTGTTTAGATCGGCCCACGTCGAGGCCCGGTTCATTAGAAGATTCACCCACAGGTCATCACCATTCGCCTCCATCATGTCGTCCCACGCGTAATAAAGTACCCGCCCGGCGTTCCCGAGGCAACAACCGCAAAACTGCGCAGTGGGTAGCTTGACGTTTGCGATTGCCGGGTTCACGCAGCAGAAGGAGCCTACCGTCCGCTCGGCCGCGTTGTCAGCGTTGATCCGCAACGGATCCTTCTCCATGATTTCCTTGTAATTTTTGGCGGGCCCCTCCGTGGGGTGTCCATCGGGGTAGTCCTTTAAAAAATCGAGATTCGTGAGTTGGGTCACGAGCAGGTAATTGCGGACGTAATGCTCCACGTCCTCGTAATAATCGCCGACGCCGGCTCGGGTTAATTGCAGCGCGATCAAGGCCATGTCCGCCAGCGAGCACGGCTCGACCAGCTCGCGGTCCTCGTCCTTGCCGCACTCCTCGGTGTTGGGATTATATTCGCACGGGTCGCAGCCGGGGATCCCCGCGAAAAAGCCGATCGTGGGATCGCCGATGCTGCGGCCATACTCGTAAGCCCGCCGGACCCACTGCAGCATGTCCTCGTCTCCGGCGGCCAGAGCGTATTCCAACTGGCCAAGAATCCCCAGCGCCATGATATGAAAATGATAGCCGTGCCAATGACCCGATTCATCGATGAGCCCACCGTCATTGCGAAAATAGTTGGCCATTCCCCTCGCCAGTTCCAGCGCGGGAGGGTAACCCGTCACGCGGTAATAGCGGGCCGCCCCCATGGCGACGACCGAAACGGAATGGGCCACGGCGGTTCCTACCATGCCGAATTCGGCATCCTTCACGTCGTGATCGGTGACGGCGACAATCTCCAGTTTGTCGGTGTCTTCCTGGCCCGGCGTGTAACCCTGTGTGCGGCGGAAGTAGAGGCCGTCTCCTTTACGGACGGCGATTTCGAGAAGGCGCTGGATCTTCCGTTCGGCGACGCGCCGGTAGACCGGATTATCGGGATCGATCTGCGTCCAGACGGACCACGTCAACAACTGACGCCCTTCGCCGAAGATGTTCGCGGCCGGTTCGTTTTGATTGCGCGAGAAATCTTCGTAAAACGCCCCAGGATGGTCCGGCGGCTGGTATGTCAAGCCATCGAATCCCGTATTGCGCAAGATGCCCTCGATCATGTGATGGTCGATATCGCTGTTTTGAGCGCTGCCCGACATGATGCGCAACAGCGGCAGCGCTTCGAGCCATTTTGGATTCAAGTTGGTCAACCCGGCTTCCATCGTCAGGAAAGGCGGATTGTGACGCAGATCGGCATACGAATATTGCGCATAAGCATACTCGGGATTCAGCATGCGAGTGATCGCGTTAATGCACAAAGCCGCCCGATCGGCCAACTCCAGGGTGTCCGGTATCTCGGCTTCGTATCTCTCGCCGAGGAGTGGCGGTGTTTTGATCGAGATATCTTTAAGCTCGGGATGCCGCCATTCGCCCATATCGGAAGCAGCATCTTCCGTCGTTTCCGCGACGGCTTTCTCCGTTTCCTGGGCGGTGGCGGCGAAGCAACACGCGAAAAACAGTATCATCAAGCCCTGAAGTTGCATGGCCATGCGTATCATTTTTTCAACCTTTCCGTAAATGGCTTTATTCTTTCTCGACCAAAGAAACCTTCGATCTGTCATCTATTAACAGTACATTGTACAGTTTCACCCAGCAAAGTGCACATAATTTAGGTCCAGGCGCGGTGCCTGGCGCTGAACGCGGCCCAGATGGGCCGTGGGCAGATGCGCTCCACGAGTTGGAGAAAAAACGTGTTCTCTGGCTCCCTGAAGGGCTCAGCCCGACCCGCCTCCCCCCCGGCGAAGTCCGGTGTGAACGGATGCGGCCGGACGCGATTCGGGCCGCGCGCCAGGCCTTTCCGGCCGTCTACATCCCGCTCGGGACGCTCGAGTGGCACGCGCTGCACGATCCGGACGGCCTCGATGGGCTGAAGGCCGAGGGGCTGGCCATCCGACGCGGGCGGGCGGGGGGTTGGTGTTTCCGACGCTCTACTTCGGCGAGAACCGCGAGGGTGAGCGGATGGGGACGGACTTCATCGCCCGCGTGCCGTTCGACTCCAGCTCACTGATTGGCAACTGGACCGAGGATACCTACGACCGGTGGACCGAGGACGACGTGCGGCGTCATTTTTTCAGGGGCGATCGGTTCAAGGAGACCCACGAGCGGGTGGGGAAGCTCAAGGAGCTGTGCGCGTCCTATTACGCGACGCTGGCCGAGGCGACGCTGCGCTTTTCGCTCTCCGACCGGGCCGTCTCGGTCGTCATCCCTGGCATGAAGACCCCGGAGGAGGTGAAAATGAACATCGCCTATTCCGACGGGGAGGCCTTTCCCTCCGAGCTGCTCGAAAAGCTGAAACCCCACCGCTGGTTCATGAATTTTTACTTGTGACCGTCTGGCGAGTGTACTTCGTTGGATTCAGTTTCCATATTTGGGGACAATCGTCCCGTCATGAAAATAGCGCATATTTCCCGCGCTGACCGTGCCGTTGGTCGGATCATATTCCCAGGTGGGTGAGGTGGGAAGGTTCCATAGCAGACACGGCCCACAGCTCTCCAAGAACCAATGCCCTGCCAACTCATACTTAGACCCATGGCCGTGGGGCACGCCGGAAAAAAAGAACGACCATTGCCGGGGACCGACGTAAAAGGGAGCTCTCAGCTTGATGCGGCTGTTGAAATAATCGAAAGGGACTTCGGTCAGGTATGCCACGGGTGTGGTCAGCAATTCACCCATATGACGCCTTCTATCTCCATCTACTATTAGATAGTCGGTCATCCACATTGGCTCCAACCGCCCCGGCAAGATGGGAAACTGATTATAGTCGACTTCATAGATTTTCATCGCGATTCCGACGGTCCGCATATCGGAGATGGACCGGGTTACCTTGGACCGCATCTGGGCCTCCAGGAAATTGGGCACGGCGATCGCCGCCAGAATCGCGATGATGGCGACGACGATCAACAGCTCGATCAAAGTGAATGCCCGGCATGTTTTTCGATTCATGGTCGGTGGCCTCATGATTAGATCGTTTTCACTCTATCCGATATATCCCAACCGGTTGACTAAATCCCAATAAGAGGCGCGCTTGCTGGTTGAAGACTATCTGGAGTTATATGCAGATGGAACAATTCTCCCCGTGGATAGATAGGCGATATTTCCGGGACTGACCGTACCGTTCGACGGATCATATTCAAAGAACTCGGGGGTATGGTCCCATTGCAGACTCGGCCCACAGCTCTCTATGAACCAGAATCCTGGTTCTACCTCGTTGGGAAACGCCGGCTGATGACCTGTCGGCGCGACGGAAAGAATGTACGACCATCGCCGGAAGCCGATGAAGAAGGGAGTTCTCACCTTGAGGCGGCTGTTGAAGTAATCGAAGGGGATTTCGCTGATGTATGCGACGGGCGTGGTCAGCAATTCACCCACACGACGCTGTCTGTCTCCATCGACTCTCATGTAGTCGACCATCCATTTTGCATTGAACTTTCCCGGCAGGACGGGAACCTGGTTATTGTCGAGTTGATACATTCTCATCCCCAATCCGACCGTCCTCATATCCGTGATGGCCCTGGTTACTTTGGCTCGCATCTGGGCCTCGAGGAAGTTGGGCACGGCAATTGCCGCCAGAATCGCGATGATGGCGACGACGATCAACAGCTCGATCAAAGTAAATGCTCGGGTATTTCCGTGATTCATGATTGGGCGCCCCCTGAATAGACTGTTTTCGTTCTATCTGAGATTTCCCAACGGGCTGACTCAACCTCAATGAGAGGCGCGCTTGTTAGTTGAAGACAATAAAACATTATATAGTGGGGACAATTCTCCCGTCATGAAAATAGCCCAGATTTCCGAAACTGACCGTACCGTTGGTCGGATCATATTCCCAAGCCCCGCCCGGATGTTCCCAAACGAGGCTCGGCCCACAACTCTCCAGGAACCAAAACCCCGAGGGTATGTTGTCAAACTGAGGCCTATGGCCTTGAGGCGCGCCGGAAAAAATGAACGACCATTGCCGGAAGCCGACGAAGAAGGAAGTTCTCACCTTGAGATGGCTGTTGAAATAATCGAAAGGGACTTCGGTCAGGTATGCCACGGGCGTGGTCAGCAATTCACCCATATGACGTTGGGTATGTCCATCTACTCTTAAATAGTCGATGATCCATTTTGAATTGAACCGCCCCGGTAAGATGGGAAACTGATTATTGTCGACCTGATAGAGTTTTATCGCTATTCCGGCGGCCCTCATATCCGAGATGGACCGGGTTACCTTGGCCCGCATCTGGGCCTCGAGGAAGTTGGGCACGGCGATCGCCGCCAGAATCGCGATGATGGCGACGACGATCAACAGCTCGATCAACGTGAATGCTCGGGTATTTCTGTGATTCATGATTGGGCATCCCCTGAATAGACTATTTTTCGTTCTGCCTCCGATTTTCCCATCTGGGTGACTGAACTATGGGTTTACTGATGTGTCTACCTACGATTCTCGCGTCCGATGGCATCAAAATCAAGAAAAAAATCGATCCTCATGGGGTTGGAGGGTGCGCCTCACGGAGCCGTGAGGCGCACCCGTGGAATGTGGAAGCGGTCGCCGCGGAAGTTCGTTCGCGACAGCCGCGTGCGTGGAATCAGCTCGGGCCGCGCCGGGCCGGATTGTCGGGCTTTATCCGCCGGCGTCTTCTCAGCGACCTCGGGGCGAGCTTGCGCCAGAAACTCGGTTTTTTGAGGCGATAGACCCTTTTCTTCAGGAAACGGCCAATCTTGAGATATAAAGGGGCCTCCCCGAGCCAGCGCTGTTCGTCTTCGTCCAAGCCCTCGGGCTCGAACTTGGCTTTCATGCGGGCGAAATTGAACTGATCGACCCGGCGACAGCGCAGAAAGAAGAACTCGGCGAGCCGGGCCCCGGGCTGGCCCGGTCGGCGACGCATCGCCGTGGCGAAATCGATCAGGTAGGGTTGTCCGCCCGGTCCGATCAGGACGTTCTTGAACCGCAGGTCGCCATGGGCGATGCCCCGCTCATGGAGCCGTTCGATCAACCGCCGCGCGCGGTCCCAGAACTCTACGGGCGGTCTGACCCCGCGCCGCCGCCTCGGGATGCGCGCGCCGTCGATCCGTTCCATGATCAGGGCCTCGGGCCCGGCCGTGGCCAACAGGCGCGGAACGCCCCGCATGTCGACCAGGTGCCTCAGCATGCGCGCCTCCCTCGCCGCGATCCACCGCGAGAGCACCACGCGAACCAGCCAGGGCCGGCCGCTGAAATCCTTCATGACGGCCGGCCGCCCTTCCCAGTCCAGCTCATAAATGTCGGCCTGGGCGACCGATTTGGAGGCTTGCATACAGGTCCCACGCGTCGAGCGGACGGACTCATAATCAACCTCAGAGATGGAATCGTGGGGAATCACAAAATGGTGTGGGCGAGGCGAAGATACGAGCAACCTCGGTCGCATGGAGACGCGGACACCATGCGATTCAGGACTCCTTGCGCCGCCAGATCGTGCCCTGCGGGTGGTCTTCAAGGAAGATGCCCAGTTCACTAAGCCCGACGCGGATTCGATCCGCCACCTGAAAGTCCTTGGACTGGCGGGCCAGGTTACGCGCTTCGATCAGCAGGTTGATCAGCGGTTCGGTCAGGCCGTCGGTGGTCGCGTCGCCGGCCGGGGCCTCCTCCAGGCCGAAGAAGTCCCTCAACTCGGCGGCGAAGGCCACCGATTCGGCCATTTGGTCGAGCAACCGCGTCTTGTCGGCCCCCGCCCGGGCCAGGTCGGCGCGTAGTTCATGGATGCTTCCCACGACATCGAACATCAGGGCCAGGGCGCGCGGCGTGTTGAAGTCGTCCTCCATGTCGGCCTCGAAGCGGCGACGCAGGGCTTCCTCCTCGCTCAGTTTGAACGGCTCCGGCTCATGGCCCTCCAATTCCAGTAACTTCAGTCCGGTTTCGATGGCGTCGTTGATGCGGCCGACCGCCGCGGCCGACTCGCCCAACGTGGTATCGGTCAGATCGAGCGGACTGCGGTAGTGGGCCGAGAGGAGGAAATGCCGGACCGCCGCCGGGGAGGCCCGCTCAAGGATCTTGTCGATCCGAAAGACGTTCCCCTCCGATTTGCTCATTTTGGCCCCCTCCAGATTGAGGAAGCCGTTGTGCATCCAAGTGCGCGCGAAGGGCCGGCCCGTGGCCCCCTCGCTCTGGGCGATCTCGTTCTCGTGGTGCGGGAAAATCAGGTCGTTGCCCCCGGCGTGGATGTCGAAGGTCTCGCCGAGGTGCTTCATGGCCATGGCCGAGCACTCGATGTGCCAACCGGGGCGACCGGGACCCCAGGGGCTGGCCCAGGTCGGTTCACCGGGCTTGGCGGCCTTCCACATGGCGAAATCGGCCGGGTCGCGTTTGGCCTCGTTGACCTTGACCCGCGCCCCCTCGAGCAGGTCATCGATCCGCCGCCCCGAGAGCTTGCCGTATTCCTTGTATTCCCGGACGCTGAAATAGACCGAACCGTCGGTCTCATAGGCCAAGCCCTTATCAATCAGCCGCTTGATCAGGTCGATGATCTCCGGAAGGTGATCGGTCGCCTTGGGATGGACGTCGGCCCGGCCGATGCGCAATTTGGCGGCGTCTTCGAAATAGGCTGGGATGAAGTGGTCGGTGATGTCTTTGGCGCTGCAGCCCTCTTCGTTGGCGCGGTTGATGATCTTGTCGTCGATGTCGGTCAGGTTCTGGACGAACTTGACGTGGTGGCCCTTATACTCGAAGTAGCGCCGGACGATATCGATGAAGACAAACGGCCGCGCGTTGCCCACGTGAAAACGCTCATAGACCGTCGGCCCGCAGCAATAGATCGTCACGTTGGGCGGATTGAGCGGCTCGAAGGGCTCCTTGCGCCGCGTGAGGGTGTTGTAGATTTGAAGCGCCACCGAATGAACCCCATCCCCACCAGCAGGACCTAATCCACCCCGTCCCGACCTGGACGATACCAACGCCTAGGATAGGAAAACAGGGGGTCGAATCATACCAAAAAGTGGCGCGAGGTCGGCGACCGCCTGGGTGTGATTCAAAAATGGAAGTGCGGGCGGTGCAGGGATAGGGAGGGATGAAATGCCGACACCTCCACAAACGCTTCAAGCAACACGAAGCGTGCGGTTTTTCGGCTCTCGGCTCCCGTCCTCGTCCTTCGTCCTCGAATTCTTCAATCGAAAGAAAGGCCATCGATCTGGGAACACCCGATCGCATCCAAAAAAGTCCGAGGACGAAGGACGAGGACGGGAGCCGAGAGCCGATGAGATTGGAACATAGGAACCCTTCATTGATACCGCATTTACCCCCAAAACTGAATCACATCCGACCACCTGACACTCCACCGATAATCTGGCGGTGGGGTTTGGGGTGTGCTAAGTTCTTACGCGTTGGCGTGGCGTGACGGGCGTCCGTCCGGGTTACGAACCGTCGACAGCCGACTTCAGTACCTCCCCGGGGAAACCGACCGATGGCAACCGCCGAACCCGTCCGAAAATCCGACTTTATCCGCAACATCGTCGCCGAGGACGTGCGCCAGGGTAAGAACGAGGGGCGGGTGGTGACGCGGTTTCCACCCGAGCCCAACGGTTACCTGCACATCGGGCACGCCAAGAGCATTTGCCTCAATTTCGGGATCGCCGCCGAGTTCGGGGGGCGCTGCCACCTGCGGTTCGACGACACCAACCCCACCAAGGAAGAGGAGGAGTACGTCGAGGCGATCAAGGCAGACGTGCGTTGGCTGGGATTTGATTGGGGCGAGCACCTCTATTTCGCCTCCGATAACTTTGGCCGGCTCTATGAGTGGGCCGTGCAACTGATCAAGGCGGGGAAAGCCTACGTCTGTGACCTGAACGCCGCTGAAATTCGGGAGTATCGCGGCACGCTGACCGAGCCGGGGCGCGAGAGTCCGGATCGCAACCGGTCGGTCGAAGAGAACTTGGAACTGTTCGCGAGGATGCGGGCGGGCGAGTTCGCGGACGGCTCGCACACGTTGCGCGCCAAGATCGACATGGCCTCGCCCAACCTCAACATGCGCGACCCGGTCCTGTTTCGCATCCAGAAGGTCGCGCACCACCGCACGGGCGACCAGTGGTGCATCTACCCGATGTATGACTTCGCGCATGGTCAGTCCGACTCGATCGAGGGCGTCACGCATTCGATCTGCACGCTCGAGTTCGAGGACCATCGGCCGCTGTATGACTGGTTTATCGAGGAGCTGGGAATCTTTCGCTCGCGCCAGTATGAATTCGCGCGGCTGAACCTGACGTATACCGTTCTTAGCAAGCGGCACTTGATCGAGCTGGTCACGGAGGGCCAAGTGCGGGGCTGGGACGATCCGCGCATGCCGACGATCTGTGGCCTGCGTCGGCGCGGGTTCACGCCCGAGTCGATCCGCGACTTCTGCGACCGGATCGGCGTGGCCAAGGCCGATAGCCTGGTAGAAATCGCGATGCTCGAGCATTGCGCGCGCGAGGACCTCAACCGCGGCGCGCCGCGCGTCATGGCCGTGTTGCGCCCGCTCCGGGTGGTGATCGAGAACTACCCGGAAGACCGGAGCGAGGAGCTGGAGGCGGTCAACAACCCGGAGGACCCGGCGGCGGGGACGCGGATGGTCCCGTTTTCGCGGGTGCTCTATATCGAACGCGAGGATTTCATGGAAGAGCCGCCCAAGAAGTTTTTTCGCCTGGCGCCCGGCCGCGAGGTCCGGCTGCGTTACGCCTATTTCATCACCTGCCGCGAGGTCGTCAAAGACGACAAGGGCGAGATCGTCGAGTTGCGTTGCGTCTACGACCCGGCCACGCGCGGCGGCAACGCCCCCGACGGTCGCAAAGTCAAGGCCACGCTGCACTGGGTCTCGGCCGCCCACGCGCCTCGGGCCGAAGTCCGGCTCTACGACCACCTCTTCTCCAAGGAAAACGCCCAGCAAGTCGAAGCAGGCCAAGACTGGCGCGCCAACCTCAACCCCAAGTCGCTCGAAACCCTAACCGACTCGCGCATCGAGCCAAGCCTGGCCGGCGCCTCTCCGGGTTCCCGCTACCAATTCGAGAGACTCGGCTACTTCTGCGTCGATCCGGACTCCAGCAAGGACCGACTCGTCTTCAATCGGACGGTGACGCTGCGCGACACGTGGGCAAGGGTTCAAAAAGGCCAAAGCAAATAGACGTCGGCTGTTGGTCATCAACAACTGACTCGGGAAGCCGTCTCAGACGATCTGTACTCCAGAAAAGTTGTTCCATGGATAGAAAGACATGGTCCGCGCGGAATTCGTCCGCGTGGTAAATCAGGACTTGGATAAAGTATGTTCCCACAGTTTTGAAGATGAAACGGCTCTTACGAGTTCTGGTCGGAAAAAAGGACGCTTGTGAATGCCGCAACGGTTAAAGTGAGAGAATCAATCGTAAGCCCTGTGAAACTTTCTCCAAGGTCTGCCTTTGAACCTTGGACACACGCCGGACGAGAAATGTCTTATCCAAAGTAATAATCCGTGAAACGTTGGCCACCGAATCCTTCTTCAGCTTTGTTTCTGCCCGTTTCAGTAGCAGATTGCCCGGCGCCTCAGCCAATTGGGTGTTTGAGGTAAGTGTTACGACAACAATCGTCCGAATGCGACTCTAATTAAAACTGTCGGCCTGAATGATCAGAACAGGTCGGCGAAAACCCGGCTCAGAGGCCGAGGGTTCGGGGATGTCCGCCCACCAGATTTCTCCCCTGCGGATTACCACTCTTCATGCCGTAAAGAACGGGTTTACAATCTCGCCAGATTCGGGTCAAGTCGCGAGTCTTGTTCTGAATAAACTCGATTGAGTGTCTCCGTGATTTGATCTTCGCGAATGGACTCTAGAAACTGAGAGATCGCCTTCGTGTACAGCGCACTACGAGATAGTCCCAGGCCCTTTGCCTTTTGTTCGGCCGCTTTGAATACGCTATCGGGTATGGAAATCGCCGTCTTCATGAATCTTAGTATAACCGGGGTCATACTCGCTTGGCAATAGGGCCGGTCTAGCTTTTTGGTCTTCCTCACCCGCCAAACGCTTGTCTGTATTCCCTTTCCAGCGCCTTAAGCCCCTTGCCCTTGAGCTCGAAGCCGATCTCGGCCAGGGCTTCGAGGGCGTAGTGTAGACGGCGGCGGGTCATGTCGGGGCCGAGGATTTCCATGCTTTCAAATAGGGGGAGGGAGACGGTCGCGCCGCTGATGGCGACGAACAGCGGCGCGAGGAGGTCGCGGAGGTTTAGGTCCTCCTTTTCGGCGATGTGGGTGATGCCGGCCTTCAGCGTTTCGGTCGACCACGGACTCGGTTTTTCGAGTTCCCACAGGGTGATGCGAAGCAGCCGGGCGGCGCGGGTGCCGTCCAGCTTGCCGGAGATGAGCGACTCCGGCGCGTAGACGGGGCGATCGGTGAAGAGGAAGGCGCTCATCGGGACGACGTCGGAGAGCTTCTCGGCGCGCGGCTGGACCAGCGGAATGATGCGCGACCATGTCTGGTCGTTGAGCATCCAGTCCTGGAGCCGCTCCAGAAGCTGCTCGGGCGAGAGGGTCTCGCGCAGGTAGTGCCCGTTGAGCCAGGCTAGTTTTTTCACGTCGAAGATCGGCCCGCCGAGGCTGACGCGGTCGATGTCGAACGATTCGATGAGGTCATCGAGGCC
This sequence comes from Candidatus Sumerlaeia bacterium, assembly GCA_963580245.1. Lineage (GTDB taxonomy): Bacteria > Sumerlaeota > Sumerlaeia > MVZB01 > MVZB01 > CAUZJO01. Next base: position 13,339 of record CAUZJO010000034.1, read on the forward strand.
GAACATCTCGCGCTCGTCGGGCAGTGTGTAGGCCATCAGGCCCAAGTAATTGACCAGTGCCTCGGGCAGGATGCCCGCGCGGCGGTAATAGTTGACGCTGGTCGGGTTTTTGCGCTTGGAGAGTTTCGACTTGTCCGGATTGCGCAACAGCGGCAGATGGATCAACTCGGGCGGCGCCCAGCCGAAATGGCGGTAGAGCAACAGGTGCTTGGGCGCTGAGTTGATCCACTCCTCGCCGCGGATGACGTGCGTGATTTCCATCAGGTGATCGTCGACGACGTTGGCGAGGTGATAGGTCGGCAGGCCGTCGGATTTGAGCAAGACCTGATGGTCAACGTTTTCCCACGGGATTTTGATTTCGCCGCGCAATCGGTCGCGGAAGACGCATTCGCCTTCGCGCGGGACCTTCATGCGGATCACGTGCGGTTCGCCCGCATCAATGCGCGACGCGGCCTCCTCGCGCGAGAGCATCCCCAGCGATCCGTCATAGCCGGTGTTGGCCTTGGCTTGCTGGCGTTGGCGGCGGTATTCATCGAGCGCCTGGGGCGTGGCGAAACAGTAGTAAGCGTGGTCCGCCTCAATGAGTTTTGCGCAATACTCGCGATATATCTCCGACCGCTCGCTTTGGCGATAAGGTCCGAAAGGTCCGCCCACGTTGGGACCTTCGTCGTGCGCAATCCCGGCCCAGTTCAGGGCATCGAGGATGGCTCGCTCCGAATCGAGCGTCGAGCGCGACTGGTCGGTATCCTCGATCCGTAGCACGAACCGGCCGCCTTGGCCGCGGGCGAACGCGAGATTGAAAAGGGCGACGTAGAGCGTGCCGATGTGCGGATCACCGGTCGGCGAGGGGGCCACTCGCGTGCGGACTGTTTTACCTTCGCGCATCGAAATGAGGGGGTAATCCTACGAACGCAGCGTCGCGCCGAATTGCTTGCCGAGCTGGTCGACGATCTTGGTCACCGTCGCGTTAATCTCTTCTTCGGTCAGCGTTTTGTCGGGCGAACGCAGGCGCAGCCGCAGGGCCAGGCTCTTTTTTTCGGGCGCGACGTGTTCGCCGACGTAGACATCGAAAATCGAGAGAGCCTCAACCAGCTCGCCGCCGGCCCGGCGAACCGACGCGAGGAGATCACCCGCCGGGACCTGGCGGTCCACGACCACGGCCAAGTCGCGCCAACTGCCGGGGTACTTCGTGATCGGGCTGAAGCGGGTCGCTTTCTGGGCGGATAGATCCGCCACGGCGTCCAGGTCGATCCGGGCCGCGTAGAGCCGGCCGCGCAGATCGAAGGTGGTCTCTAAATCGGGATGCAATTCGCCCATCTCGCCGATCGTCGTCCCCTGCATGACCAGCTTCGCCCAACGCCCGGGGTGAAACGCTGCGCTGGGCTGCGCGGATTCGAAAACAAGCGGGGCATCCGCCCAGTGGCCGGCGAGCGTCTCGACCATGCCCTTGAGGTCAAAGAAATCGTAAGTGCGGTCTTCACCGGCCCAATGTTTGGGGGCCGGTCCGGTCAAGGCCAGGGCCAACTCCTGCTTCTCGCCTTCCGCGTCGGCTACCTTCGCGTTGGGGGGCCAGACCTTCCCGATTTCAAAGAACGCCAGGCCGGCTTCGCCCAGTTTCTGGTTGCTCTCCACCGCCCGCAACAGGCCGGGCAGCAGGGAGGGACGGAGGATCGCCTGATCCGAACTGAGCGGATTGGCCAGATGGGGTTGCAGGGCGGGCTCGGCGCCGACGGCGGCCGTATCGGCCTCCGAGATGAAGCTGTATTGCATGAGCTCACAAAACCCCATCGCGGCGAGGTGGTCCGCGATCTGTTCGACCAACCGGTCGAGGGGCGCCGGCGGCTTGGCGGCGGCGATGATTTTGGGAAACGTTAGCGGGATGCGGTTGTAGTTATAGAGTCGGGCAACCTCTTCGATGAGGTCAATATCGCGGCTGACGTCCACGCGGTGGCTGGGAAAGGCCACGACCAGCGACTCTTTGTCGGAGCGGCGAATCTCGAATTCCAGATTGACGAGGTAGTCCGCGATTTCGGTGCTGGTCAGCCGCAGGCCCAGAATTTGGTTCACGCGGTCGATCTCGAGGACGATGGGCTGGGCTTCGGCGATAGTGGCGTGAATGTCCAGAATGCCTTTAACCACCTCGCCGCCGGCCAATTCCTCGATCAACTGGGTTGCTCGATTCAGCGCCAGCGGCGGACGATTACGATCGGCCCCGCGCTCGAACCGGTAGGATGAATCGGTCTGCAGGGAGTGACGGCGGGCCGTGTTACGGATGAGGCCCGGGTCGAAGTAGGCCGATTCGAGCAGAACATTGGCCGTCTTGTGGGTGACTTGCGTGTCGCGACCGCCCATCACGCCGGCCAGGGCGATGGGACGGCGAGCGTCGGCGATGACCAGGTCCTCGGGACTCAACTCGATCTCGCGCTCGTCGATGAGCGTCAAGCATTCGCCCGCTTCGGCCGGCCGCACGTGAATCTCGCTTTCCTTGACCTGGTCAAAATCGAACGCGTGCAGCGGGTGCCCCAATTCGAGCAGGACGAAGTTCGTCGCGTCGACCACGTTGTTGATCGGGCGCAGGCCGGCGCTATCGAGCGCCCGCTGAAGCCAGATCGGGCTCTCGGCGATGGAAACTTCCCGAATCAGACGGCAGGTATAACGGGGACACGCCCTACGGTCGACGATGTCCAAGCGCACGAAACCCTCGATGTGATCAAGCGTTTCCTTGACCCGCGGCTTGGGCGGGAAAACCTTGGTGTCGAGCATCGCGCCGATATCGCGCGCCATGCCCAGGATGCTCAGACAGTCCGGGCGATTGGGCGTGATCTTGATGTCCAGGATCGTGTCGAACGGTTCGCCGATCGTCCAGTCGCCCGGCAGAGGGAGAATCCCGCCGTGGTCGGGGCCCATTTGCAACTCTTGGGCCGAGCAGAGCATCCCCTCGCTGGTCACGCCGCGGATTTTGGCCTTCTTGATTTTGAGCCCCCCAGGTAGCCGCGCGCCCACCAGGGCGCACGGATAACTCTGGTCGGCGGCGGCGTTGGGCGCCCCGCAGACAATCGTCAGCGTCTTGTCCAATCCGGCGTCGACCGTACACACCTTGAGCTTATCGGCGTCGGGGTGAGGTTCGACCTTCAGCACCCGACCCACGACGATCTTGCCCGAACTCAACCCCAGGTCCAGTTGCTCCTCGACCTCGTGACCGGCCATCTCAATGGTATCGATCAGTTCATTCAGGGGCAGGTCGGTGTGGAGGTGCTGTTTTAACCAGCGGACGGAATATTTCATCGGTTCCCTTGCCGGATCGGCGATTCATAGGATCAGACGCCCACAACGCGGGCCTGGCCTGGTCTCAGCCCAAATCGCCCTCAGAATTGCTGGAGAAATCGCAAATCATTCTCGTAGAAATGTCGGATATTGGTGATCCCATACTTGAGCATGACGAACCGCTCGACGCCCAGTCCGAAGGCGAATCCGCTGAGCTTGCGCGAGTCGTAGCCGACGTTCTCGAGGACGGCGGGGTGAATCATCCCCGCTCCCAGCACCTCGAGCCACTCCTCCCGGCCAGCCGAGTTCTTCCACAGGATGTCCACCTCGGCACTCGGCTCGGTAAACGGGAAGTATGAGGGCCGCATGCGAAAGGGACGATCCTCGCCGAAATAACGCCGAATCAGGCGATCCAGGATGCCCTTCAGGTCGCTCATGCGGATGTCGCGGTCGACGATGAACCCCTCGATCTGGGTGAACATGGGCAAGTGGGTGGAATCGGCGTCGCAACGATAGGTGCGTCCGGGCGCGAGCACGGCCAGCGGCGGTTGACGCTCGCGCATGGCGCGGATTTGGACCGGCGAGGTGTGCGTCCTCAGCAGCCCCCCGCCGCTGATGTAAAACGTGTCGTGCATATCGCGCGCGGGGTGATTTGCGGGGAAATTCAGGGCCTTGAAGTTGTGGTACTCGTCCTCCATGTCGGGGCCGGAAACCACCTCGAAACCCAGCTCGGTGAAGCTCTCGGTGATCTCCCGCAGGGCCAATCGGATCGGGTGTAGGCGACCTCGGGCGAAGGGACGTCCCGGCAGCGTGACGTCGATCGTCTCCTCGCCCAGACGCCGGTCGCGTTCCTCGCTCTCGAACCGGCCGCGCTGGGTGGAGAGGGCTTCGTTGATCGCCTCCTTGATCTGGTTCGCGACCTTGCCCACCTCGGGACGCTGCTCGGCCGGCAGCCGGCCCGTCTGACGCATCAGCCCCGCCAGCTCGTTTTTCTTGCCGAGGTACTTGACCCGCATGGCTTCGAGCACCTGGGCGTCGGGGGCCGACTCGATCGCCGCGCGGGCCGCATCGCCCAGCTCGCGCAGGCGTTTGAGGAGGGGATCGAGTTGCATGACGGCCATCGTCTAGGTCGCCCGCGCGAGACCTTGACGTGCCTTATCAACGATCGTGGAGAAGGCGGCGGGGTCGCTGATGGCCAGCTCGGCCAGCACTTTGCGGTCCAGTTCGAGACCGGCCAACCCCAGCCCGTGAATGAAGTCGCTGTATTTCATCCCGAGGGCGCGCACCGCAGCGTTGATCCGTACCACCCACAGGCGCCTGAACATGCGCTTGCGCTGGCGGCGGTCGCGATAGGCGTACTGAAGGCCGCGTTTGACGGTTTCCTTGGCGTTCTTGAACAGCTTGGAACGCCCGCCACGGGCGCCTCTGGCCATCTTCAAGATTTTCTTGCGGCGCCTCCGAGTGGCGACGCTGTTGCGAACACGTGGCATTTTATCTTTTCTCCAATGAATTTATCCCGTTTGTGGTTCGGGTCGCGGACCCCGGATTGATCCGTCAACCATGCAGCAGCCTTTTTATTCGCGGTTCATCGGTCGCACCCAGAGTCGTCGCGGTGCGCAGGCGCCGTTTGCGCTTGGCACTCTTCTTGGTCAGGATGTGACTATGATTGGCCCGCCGGCGTTTGAGCCTGCCCGAAGCGGTCAGTTTGAACCGTTTCTTGGCGGAACCTTTGGTCTTAAGCTTTGGCATCTATCTAATGACTCCTTTCGACATCCACCTTACAAAGCCGCGCGGCCGAGCGGGGCCGCCGACGACCACCTTTATTATTCCACCTGCTCCCCATCTTGAGCCCCCAGGCTTTCCTGCATGCGTTTAATCGCCTCTTTGCGCGGAGCAATCAAAATCGTTTGCAGGCGGACATGCCGGTTGCCGGTGCTGGAGGATTCGACCAGCGAGATATCCTTTAAATTCTCGACTATTCGGTCCAGCACGTGGGTGCCGATTTCGTAATGGCGCATCTCACGCGGCCGATAGCGCAACGTGACCTTGACCTTGTCGCCCTTTTCCAGGAAGCCGCGGGCCCTGTCGAGTTTAATGCCCAAGTCATGAGGGCCGATGTTCGGTCTCAGTTTGATCTCTTTGGTTTCAACCTTCGACGTTTTCTTCTTGGCGAGCTTCTGCTTTCGCTTCTGCTCATAGATATACTTCTTGAAATCCATGATGCGGCAGACCGGCGGTTCGCCGTCGGGCGCCACTTCGACCAAGTCCAGAACCTTGCTTTGGGCCCGTTCGAGGGCCTTTTCGCGCGGAACGATGCCCAAACTCTTCCCGGCCTCGTCAATCAACAGAATCTCGACGGCCCGGATCTCCTCATTTGTACGCGTGTCAGTCCTGATGAGTGACACCTCCTGCAATTGAGCGTTTGCCGAACTTAATCCCCCCCAAAGGCCCAGCGGGGCACAAATCCATCCCCCTCGGCGGGCACCGGGCCCGGGACAGCCACGCCACATGATGCGACAGTTCGACCCGGGATTGCCATAAAAAAGGTACGGTTGAAAATCAGGACTTTACGTCCCCCTGAACCCGGATGATGGGCCCGACTCATCTTGATATCGGGAGGAGCCGGGAATAGGCGGGTGTGATTCAGCATTGGGCGTCAACGCCGGTTCGATGATGGGTTCTCGATCTGGTTCGTGATCGGCTCTCGGCTCCCGTCCTCGTCACTCGTCCTCGTAATCAGCCTTTCTTTCGGGCCGCAATGGACTAGGAGCGCGACGATAAAGCCGATTACGAGGACGAGTGACGGGAGCCGATCATAGGCGACAACGGGGTCCCTCACCGAATGGGTGTTTACGCCCAATGCTGAATCACACCCGAATAGGCAATCGTTGCCCTACCTCCCTGACTGGGCTAGGGTATAGGGGCAGAGGAGGGATCATATGGCAGAGGAACCGATCGTTCAGTCGCTGGAGGACCTGCTCGCGGCAAGCTCCGCGTCGGCATCGTTCAAGGAGGCCGTTCGGGTGATCGAGGCCGGCGGGCGGCAGGACCAGATCCGTTACAACCGCTCCTCGCCGCCGGTCAAGGTCCTGCGGGCGGTGATGAAGTTGATCGAGGAGCACCCGCGGCTGGCACTGGAATCGGTCGAGCTCGAGGGCGAGTCGGCTTGCTCGAACTTCACGGGGCGCGCCGTCGCCCAGCCGGGCGGCCTCACGATTGATTTCAACTGGGACTGCGCCTGGCGCGCCGGGCAGATGGGATGGACCGACGCCTTCGGCGATCCGGACCAGATCCGAGCGGCGCAAACCTTCGGATACCAGTGTTTTGAACGCTTCTCCGTTCGAGAGAGGGCCCCAAATTGAGCCCCTCGCATGGCCCCTGAGCGGAGTCTCCAGTCCAATCGGGAGAATTTAGATTGTCGTCATCCCCCAAATTGAAGGTCCTCTTCTTGTGTACCGGGAATTCCTGCCGCAGTCAGATGGCCGAAGGCTGGGCGCGCAAGATCGGGGGGGACCGGATCGAGGCCTATTCGGCCGGGATCGACCCCCAGGGGCTTAACCCCAATGCCGTCAAGGTTATGCGGGAGGCCGGGGTCGATATCAGCACTCACCGTTCGCGCCACCTGGATGAACTGGCCGACGTCAAATTGGACTACGTCGTCACCGTGTGCGATCACGCCCATGAGCACTGCCCGCGCTTCCCCGCAAAGGTCACCGTGTTCCATCAGGGTTTCGATGACCCTCCGCGCCTGGCGCGCGAGGCGTCGAGCGAAGAGGAGGCCCTGGCCCATTACAGGCGGGTGCGCGACGAGATCCGCGCCTACATCGAGACACTTCCCGACTCCTTGAGCGAGGCATAGGCCACCAGAAGCCCCCGCCGGCACCGCGTTCGCGATCAGATTCCGCGAATTTCAAGGCTTCTCCAACTCGCCCAGGGGTTTGCCGTTGATGTCGAAAAGCTGGATCGAGGCCTGCTTGCGCAACTGTTCGGTTAAATCGATACGTTCGCGGGAAAATTCGCGGGCGAAGAGCAAGTCGCGCGGCGTGTGGCGGCCCAGAAGGAACATAATGTGGAAGCCTTGCTTGCTCTGCAAGGGGGGTGAAACGTCGCCCGGCTCCATTTTCGCCACATGGTCGCGCAACGCGGGGTGCAGCGATTCAGGGTCCATCCAGCCCAGGCGACCCCCTAGCCGGCGGCTTGCGCGGTCGTCGCTGTGGCTGTCGGCCAGTTCGGTGAACCTGCTGGGCTCGGCCCCGATCTGCTGCGCGATTCGAAGCGCTCGCAGGTAGATTTCCTCGCCTAGCTGCGTCTTGCGCTCTTCGGGGGGGCAGCGCAGGAGGATATGCGCCAAGTTGACCTCCTCGACGGCCTCGTCGTTTTTGCGGCGCTCGCTCTTGAAGGCGGCGAGGGCATCATTGTCGAAATTCACGCGGCGGGCAACGACCTGGGCGGCCAGGGCCTGGTTCGTCTCGCGCCGGATCAGCGTGCGCCGCAACGAGGGCAAGGTCAGGTGGTTCTTCTCCAAAAAAGCGTCCAGCTCCTGCTCGGAGCCCAGTCGCTCGCGCAGCTGTTTTATCATCGCCTCCACCAGGCGGGCGACCTCCAGTTCCTCGGCCTGCATCTCGTCGATCCTGGCTTTTTGGACGAGCAGCTTCTTATCGACCAGCATCGTCAGCACCCTGCGGTAAGCGTCGCCGCGTAGGCCCTCGACGGTCAGCCAATCCAAGGGGATGTCCTGATTGAGGGCCATCTCGCGGACCTGACTGAGCAGAATGGGGTCGCCGTTGACGCGGGCGATGATGGCATCGGCGGGGGGCAGCGCCTGGGCCAGCGCGAGCCTCAACGGCAGCAGCCAGCCAATCGCGATCCACGCCGGCTTGATGAACCGACGCATGAGTCTATGACCTTCCCAGAACATGGTGGGTTCGCGCTATCGAACTTGGTTGACCGGAGGCACCGCGGCTTCCAGAACGTAATGCCGCTTGCGTGTATCCGGGATCGGGATGGGGAGCATCTCCATAAGCAGGTCCATCGGGGCGAGGAACCAGGGCGGCGTACGGAAGCGCTCGGTCGCTTCCAGGGTTTGGTAACCGGGCTTCTCGATCTCAACGTCGTAGTGCCAGTACCATAGAAACGGAATGGTGACGGGGGTGGCGCCGTAAGGCTCCCCGCGCCAGATGACCTCGGCCCCCGGCGGCTGCGAGGTGATCCGTACCCGCGAGCGGATACAGCCGGTCATGATCAAGCAGCCGATGATCGACAGGGATACCAGGCAAACCAGCCGCGCCGAGGCCCGGGGGCCGCCTTGCTGATCGTGACAAATCGTCGTGTACGCTCGCTTCATCACAGCGCCTCGTCCAGAAGAGCTAGGGGTTCGCCCCGGGCGAACGTCGGCCCTCGGTCGCCAGGGCGTCGAACCGTTCGGCAAGAATCTTGATGTCGTATGCCATGACGCCCGACATGGCCTGGATGACCGGATAGAGGTCTTCCTCGCGCCGGCAGAATCGCTCGACCGATGAGCCTTTGATGATCCGCCCCGTGGTGACCGAGAGCAACCGGGCATTGAGGATGAAATTCTCTTCGAGGCGTGAAATTGATCCCGCGATCACGTAATCGACCCCCGCTTCGCGGCCGATATCATACCAGCGCTCGGGCGAGTGGGCGCCTCGGGCGAAGATGTCGCGGATGTCCTGGCGTTCGACCACCGCGACCCTGGGCGAGTTGATCAATGAGGCGGTCATCATCTCGGCCAGGCTGCGCGAGAAGTCCTTGTGCTTCGGGTCGGTCAGGGTGTTGTCGAAATCCATCACCACGACGAAGCGGTCGCGAATCAGTGGTTGGCTGGCGCAGCCCACTATGGTCAGCACCGACGCGATCAGCGCCGCGCAGCGGCCCAGCAAGCGGACCCTTGGGGCGTGGTTGGTGAGGCGGGAGTGCCAATCCATCAGCTAGACCTTCCAGGGGAGGAGGGCTCCTGGAGTTTCAGATCGACGATATCACGCTGCAGGGCGATGAGTTGGGCAATCCCAGCGGCCGCGAGCTCCTGCATCCGTTGGAACGTCTCGAGGCTAAAGGGACGCGTTTCAGCCGTGCCCTGGATTTCAACAAATTCTCCCGCGCCAGTCAACACCACGTTCATGTCGACCTCGGCCTGGGCGTCCTCGAGGTAGCACAGGTCAAGGACCGGGGTCCCCTCGACGACCCCCACGCTGACGGCGGCCACGAAATCGCCCAGGGGCTGGATCGACATTTTCTTCTCCTCGCGCAGGTGCTGCATCGCCAGGGCCAGGGCGACCCAGCCGCCGGTAATCGAGGCGCAACGCGTGCCCCCGTCGGCCTGGAGCACGTCGCAATCGACGATCACGCACCGCTCGCCGAAGCGGTCCATGTCAAAAACCGCGCGCAGGGAGCGTCCGATCAGCCGCTGGATCTCGTGGCTGCGCCCGCCGATTTTGCCCCGCACGCCGTCGCGCACGATGCGCTGCTGAGAGCTGCGCGGCAACATGCCGTACTCGGCGGTCACCCAACCCTTTCCCGTGCCATGGACATGGGGCGGGACTTTGTTGTCGACCGTCGCCGTGCAGAGCACTTTGGTGCGGCCAATCTCTATGAGGCACGAGCCCTCGGCATATTCCGCGAAGTGAGGCGTAATCTTCACCTCGCGCATATGGTCGGGCGCGCGGCTATCGACGCGGATCAACGCCTGATTACTTTCATGGTATCTTGCACGCTTCGTCGGCCGGTTGGTGGAGGGGATTGGATTTGAACCAATGTAGACTTGCGTCAACGGGTTTACAGCCCGTCCCCTTTAACCACTCGGGCACCCCTCCGTAACGATGACCGAACGCTTATTTTTAGCGTTCAGTGAAGCGAGAATCAAGTGGATAAATGTGACCGATGACGCGGCAACGGAGAACGGACCGGGTGTGATTCAAAAATGGGAGTGCGGGCGGTGCAAAGACGGGGATGGAGGCAGAGCCGACACCTCCACAAACACCACGAAGCGCGCGGCTCTTCGGCGTCGGCTCTCGGCTTCCGTCCTCGTCCTTCGTCCTCGAATTCTTCAATCGAAAGAACGGCCATCACTCTGGGATCACCCTATCGGACCCATAAAAAAAAGTCCGAGGACGAGGGACGAGGACGGGAGCCGATCAGATTGGAAACGGGGACCCTTCATTGATACCGCGTTTACTTCCAATACTGAATCACACCCGAACGGACCGGGTCCGCGGGATTTTTCTCGTAATCGACCCGATCTCGAAGCTAAAATGGCGTTCATGCGAGGGATCGCGCATCAAGTCGGCCCGCGTCGCCAGACCAGGAGCCGATAAACGATAGGATCATCGAACAATTATGGCGAACATACTGATCAAACCGCCCTGGCAGGGCAGAGAGCGTGAGATCACGCCCGAGGACGTCTATATCGATCGGCGGCGGTTCCTGCGCCTGATGGGCGTCGGTTCGGCGGGCATGGCCGGTCTGATGGCTGGCTGCGGCGACACCGTAGTGAACGCCCAGCAAGCCGACAAGGAGGCCTTTCCCCCCAGTTTGAAGCCGACGGGGGACCCGCTTCAGTCCCCGATGCCGGCGTTCGAGCAGGCGGTGACGCGCAATCCCGCGTTCAAGGTTGAGGAGCGGGAGCTGACGCCCTACGCGGTGGCGGCCAAGTATAACAATTTCTACGAATTCACACTGGAGAAGGAGGGGGTGGCGCGGCTGGCGGCAAATCTCACGACCAAACCCTGGTCGATCGAGGTGACGGGCCTGGTCAGTGAGCCGCGCACGGTCGACTTCGAGGAAATCCTCAAGAAGTTCCCGCTCGAGGAGCGCATCTATCGCTTTCGTTGCGTCGAGGCCTGGGCGATGACGGTGCCGTGGGTGGGCATCCCGCTGGCCAAGGTCATCGAGTGGCTGGGGCCCGACCCCAAGGCGACCCACGTTCGGTTCGAGACGCTCAACCGCCCCGAAGAGATGCCGGGGATCGTGTCGCAGCCGTGGTATCCGTGGCCGTACTATGAGGGGCTACGGATGGATGAAGCGATGAACGAGATGACGTTGTTGGCCGTCGGGATGTACGGCAAGGTGATGCCCAATCAGAACGGGGCCCCCGTGCGGATCATCACCCCTTGGAAATACGGCTACAAGTCGCCCAAATCGATCGTGAAGATCGAATTCACGGACTCCCAGCCCAAAACCTTCTGGAACGACCTACAGCCCAAGGAATACAGTTTCCTGTCCAACGTCGAGCCTGACGTCCCGCACCCGCGCTGGAGCCAGGCCTCCGAACGCTTGATCCCCCACGACGATCGCGTCAAGACCAAGCCCTATAACGGTTACGGCGAGTGGGTGGCGAAGCTCTACGCCTGAACATGGCCGATCAGTCATCCGCCTTTTGCGGCGGGGCGGGGACCTCGCGCCCCAAGTCGGGCGGGGGCGCCGAAAGCAACTCGATGTCGTCGAAATAAGCGACGCCGCTGGACCGGCTCCCGTCGCTGTCGATCATCACGGCCACGAAGTCGATGGGCGGCGGGTCCTCGCCGACGATGGCCTGGAAGTCGCGCAGATAGTGCCGCGCTTCATGATGCCACCGGCCCAGGCCGTCGGCGCCGCTCTTGACCGCCACGACTTTGGACCGCTTCTCCCACGGGTTGGGAATCCAGGTGTCGGCCTCGAGCGTGCTGGCCCACACGTAATTCAGGACGTAGAACGGGGGGTAATGCCCGTCCTTCGAGCGACGCTTGGCCAAGTTGAATTTGGCGCGGGTGACCAGGTTCACGCGCTCCGGATCATACTGGAACCCGATATAGACCCGGGCGGGGTAGTCGTCGCCCTTCTTCGTTTTTTCGTCGATGCCGGGATAGATGTTCTCCACCCGCCAGCGCCACGAGATGTAGGGGTAATCCTTGGGGTTGACGTCGACCGGCCGGTAGATCGCCGAAACGCCGCCCTCGGTCGATGCCTTCAGCACGGCCCCATGCCCATTCAGCTCCAGGACTCCGTATTGGCTTTGAATCGGGAACTTCTTGGGGTCAAACGTGAGTTCCCGCCAGCCGTCCGGGAGGCCCTTGCCGATGTCCCGGTCGCCGAACCGGCCGATCGAAATCGCGCGGACCTCGGCCGTCGGTTCAATCTCTCCAGCGCGCCCCAAACACGCCATCAAGCACGCGAGGATCCCCGCGATCGTGATGCTGCTTTTAAGCGTCGGGCGCATGCCGTCGTTTTCGTTGGGGGAGAGCTGTCCGTCGTCATAAAGCATACACGGAGCCATGCGTGAACGCAATGAACTCCGGGTCGAGGCGGACGCTTGCTCCAGAGATTGTATCGTCCACTTAATCGTTGGGGCATCTCTCGGATCCGTTAGACGCACCTACGGGCTGAGAGCACACATGAGTTCTTTGGCTCCCTGAAGGGGAGCAATTTGAATAGCCAGGGGTGGCAACCCCTGGACGCGGGTCCCAAGCCGTCACGACCCTGAAAGGGTCGAACAGGCCGCGTCACGTAATTGTTCAACCCTTTCAGGGTTGTGGCAAGTAGGGGATCGTGAACCGTGGGTTGACACCCACGGCTACTCACATTCGACCCCTGCGGGGTCGATATCGAGGACAGAATTGAATGGTGCCTCCCACCGGCAAGGCTGCATCTCACGGATCCGTGAGATGCAGCCCCGTATGGTCCGGGAACGATTTTCTCCCAAGACGATGGGCCATGAATCTGATAACTTGAGAGGGCTTGCGCGCATGTAAGCTCAATGCATTTCTCGTGGTTAGGCCCCGGCAGGTTACCGATTGACTGAACTTCCGCCCATGCGTCCCGGTCAGTTCGAGACCCCGCCGACGAGCATTTATCTGCTGCGCCATGGCGAGGTCGAGGCTCGTTATCACAAGTGCTACTACGGCCAGATGGACGTACCGCTTAGCGAGCGGGGCGAGCGGCAGTCGCGCGAACTGGCCCAGCGGCTGGCGAGCGTGCCGTTTGACGTCGTCTACGCCAGCGACCTTGCGCGCACGGGCTACCTGGCCGATCGCCTCTCCGAGCCGCTGGGGCTGCCCGTGCGTCGGCTGGCCGTTTTTCGCGAGCGCAATATGGGGATCCTGCAGGGGCTCGACCCCGAGAGCCTGGACCCCGAGCAACGCCGCCTGTTTGACCAATGGCGGGCCGATCGCGTCCATTTCCGCGTCCCCGAGGCCGAAAACTTTGTCGACCTGCGCGAGCGCGTCGTCCCGCCCCTTCTCGAGCTGGTCGCCGCTTACGCCGGTCGGCGCGTGGCACTGGTCGGGCACGCGGGTACGATCCGCGTGATGCTGGCCGAGGCGATGGGGCTGCCGCTCGAGAACGTCTTCCGGTTGAGTGTCAATTTGTGCTCGGTGAACGTCGTCGAGTTCCCGAAGAACGGCGCGCCGCGCGTGACGCTGATCAATGGCTAACGAATCGTGGCGGCGGGCGAGGACCCGCGACGCTCAGTATTGCAGCAGCGTGTGGAGGAGCCGGTCGCCGAGGTTATCTCTCCCGCCCAGGGCGGTCAGTTCGATGAGCACCGCGATCTCGACGATCTCCCCGCCCAGGCGCTCGATCAGGTTGCAGGTGGCCCCCAGCGTCCCGCCCGTCGCGAGCAAGTCATCCACGACCAAGATCTGCTCCCCATCCTCGATCCCGTCCTCGTGCATCGTCAGGACGTTGGAGCCGTATTCGAGCGTATAGGTTTCCTCGACCGTTTTGTGCGGGAGTTTGCCGGGCTTGCGGGCGGGGATGAAGCCGGCCCCCAACGCGAGCGCCAGCGGTGCGCCGAAGATGAAGCCCCGCGATTCGATGCCCACGACTTTGTCGATCCGGCGGTCGCGGTAGCGTTCGACCAGAAGCCGGTTGACCTCCTTGAGCCCCTCCGGATTGGCCAGCAGCGGGGTAATATCGCGAAAGAGGATGCCCGGTTCCGGAAAGTCGGGGATGTCGCGGATCATTGACCGCAGATCGATGGATGTTTGTTGCATGTGTTGGGGTGTCCTCATTTTGCGCTCAAGCCTACTTGATATCGCGGCTCATTTCCAGCATACGTTGGATGGGCCGCAGGGCCTTCAGGCGCAGTTCCTCATCCATGACCAGCTCGGGCCGCCGGTCGCGCATGCAGAGGTAGAGCTTTTCGAGCGTGTTGCGTTTCATGTGCGGGCATTCGTTGCAGGCGCAGGTGTTGGTGGGCGGGGCGGGGATGAACGTCTTGTCGGGGCAGTCTTTTTTCATCGTATGGATCAGGCCGGGTTCGGTTGCGATGATCAATTTGGTGGCGTCGGTCTGGCGGGCGAACCGGCGGATCGAGGCGGTCGAGCCGATGTGGTCGGCGTGGCGCAGGACGGCCTCCTCGCACTCGGGGTGGGCGAGGACCAAGGCCCCCGGGTGGCGCGCCTTGAGCTGGACGATTTTTTTTTCGCTGAACATCTCATGCACGATGCAGGTCCCGTCCCACAGGACCATCGGGCGGCCGATGACCTTGATCAGATAGGCCCCCAGGTTGCGGTCGGGCGCGAAGATGATCGGCTGGTCCTCGGGAATCTGACGCACGATCTTCTCGGCGTTGCTTGAGGTCACGATGATGTCGCTCATCGCCTTGATCGCCGCCGAGCAGTTGACGTACGAGATGACCATGTGGCCGGGATGGGCGACCTTGAAGGCGCCGAAGGTCTCGGGCGGACAGGAATCGGCCAGCGAGCAGCCCGCGTCCAGGTCCGGGAAAACCACCAGCTTGCCGGGATTGAGGATCTTGGCCGTCTCGGCCATGAAATGGACGCCCGCGAAGACGATCACATCGGCGTCCGTTTGTTCGGCGAGTTGGGCGAGCTTGAGCGAATCGGCGATGTGGTCGGCCACGTCCTGGATGTCCGGCTCCTGATAAAAATGGGCCAGGATCACCGCGTTCATCTCCCTCTTGAGCCGTTCGATCGCGTCGAACAGATCGAGCGTGGGATCAATTGGGTCGTGACGGGTGGCGGTTGAAGCCAGGACGGGCATGGACTTTTTTCCCCTGCGCGCGTTTTGACTGAGCGCTCTCTCGACACCTTCAGTTGCGGCGCTAACATGCCACTCTATTGATTAGGGTACCACGCGCGGGCGTCCTTTGTGGATTGAAATATTTGCCATTCCATCACATCGGGTTTTATCCGTGTAAATCCGTCCAATCCGCAAAATCAGCGTCCCATTCTTGATTTCAATCCAACGGGATTAGACGAGCTGTCAGAGTGTGAAAGATTGGATTTGATCAATGGGTAGTGTCGCAATGTCCTTGAGCGAGCGGGTCTGGAGCGATTGGGTCAATGGGGCGGTAAATTCCTGGACGGGTCCCTGCGGTTCATCCGCTTCGCCCAATCGGCCTTGCCGCACCACGCGCAAAACGTCAAGCACGTTGACCTCTTCGGGCGAGCAGGCCAGAAGATACGATTGGTCATCTCCCGATTGAACGATCAAGCCGTTTTCATGGAACAGGGCCAGCGTCTCTTCAATCGGGCCGACGGGTACGCGAAGCCGGTCGGCTAGCTCGATCAGGCCCGATCGCCTGGTGCCCGGCCCGGCAATCAACGGCGCGGCCAGCAAGGCGGCCAGCCGCAGCGCGAGCGTTTCGCGTTCGAAGGGCGTGGCTCGCCAGACCCTCCGCCTGCGCCGCCAGTCCGTGAGATTCTGACGCGCGCTACACATCTCGGCGCCCCACAGCACGATGCCCCACGAGATGTAGATCCACATCAGGAGCAGCATGACCCCGGCAAAGGCGCCGTAAATGTAATTGATGTTCTGGAGCAGGAATTGCAATTCGATGAAGAGCCGCTGGGCCGCCCACAACAGCGCCCCGGCCAGGACGCCCGCGACCGTCGCCGGCCACCATTGCACCCGCGTGTTGGGGATCACGTAGTAAATGCAAGTCAGCGCCAGGCAGACCAGGAGGAACGGGACAAGACTGGTCAGGAACTGCGTGAGATGGTCCAGATACAAGCCCTCGAACTCGGGCAGAAAACTGAGGATGGAGCCGCCGGTCGCGGCAGAGAAGCCAATCAGCAGAACGACCAGAATGAAGCAGAGACTGAGATAATCCGAAAGCATGCGCGGGACCGCCCGGCGACGGCGGATGCCCCAGACATGGTTCATCGCCCCTTCGATGCGGTGGAGCACCGAGACGACCGCCAGCACAAGGAAAGCCAGCCCGATCAATCCCAGCCCGCCCTTGCTTGTCTTTTCCACGTACATTTCGACGGTATTGATCGCCTGGGCGACCGAGTTGATGGAGTCCCCCCCTGCTTGAATCGTCGCCTCCCCCAGCTCCTCCACGATGGGTAGATCGCGGATGAAAGTGAAGACGATTTCATGTTTGCCGATCCCGGTCAGCACGGCGACCAGGATGGCCAGGGACGGCACGGCGGTGAACAGCGTGGTGAAAGTCAGCGCCGAGGCGTTGGTCGGTTCCCGATGCTCGGCGAAGCCTTTCAGTGAGAGGGCGATCACCTGGATCCAGCGGTGGCAGAACTTCAGCAGGCCGGCGGTCGTCTCCTCGGGAGTAGACCACACGAAATTCAGAATCCGACCCCGCTAAAACTTGATCCAACCGGGCCGCCGCGCCGCCGACGGCTCGCCGGCCGCCTCATGGATCGTGTTGACCGACTTGCTCATTCATATGATCATGCCTCAAAGGGTCCCGCGCGGGAAAGCCCGAATAATCCCACCGCGGGAACGTGCCGGGGGGCTCGTCGGGCCGGCGGATGGGATCTTTTTGATATTGACAGCAGGTGTTCCACCGACTAACTTGCGGCGGTCGGGGTCAAACATCTGATTCGTTGTCGCGAGGGCGACACTTTTTTATAGTTCGGGGTAAACAGCGGGGTTTGTGATGCGTTCGATTGATGAACAGTTTGAACATGATTTCGAGGTCGAGGCCGCCGTGGAGGGTGTTTGGGCGTTCTTGTGGGATATCGAGGCGATGGCCCGCTGCATGCCCGGCTGCGAAGAGGTCGTGACAGGCGAGGAGAAAAAGGCCTACACCGCCCACATGCGGCGCAAGATCGGACCGTTCGTGATTCGCATGGTGATGGAGATCGCCGTCATCGATTGCGAGGCGCCGCGGCGGCTGGTGGTCGAGGTCTCGGGACGCGACAAGAAGCTGCGCAGCGAGTTGAGTCAGCGCGTGACGGTCACGCTGGGCGAAGCGAGCGAGGGACGCAGCCGCGTGGACATCCACACGCGATTCAAACTGAGCGGAGTGTTGGCGACGCTGGGGTGGTCGTTGCTCTCGGGGCACATCCAGCAGGAACTGGACGCGTTCGTCGGAAAGGTCCAGGCCGGCATCGAGCAACGCAGAGTGGACCCGTCCGCGTAATGCGAATAAGGGCGCGAACGGCCGGCAATGAGTTGCATTGCGGCTTTAGGCTTAAAGCCCGACCGAAACCGTTTTGAGATGAAGAGAATCGGGTTTTGCCGCCGGCCGGGCGTAGCCCGTTGAAATCAGATCGAAGAGGGCTTTCGTACACAGGCTAATACATTTAATGCTTATCAGACAGGAGGGACGGAGATGGCCGTCGATTTGTTGCTTCGCGAGGGAAAGATTAATGGCATGACGACGCGCAACCGGTTCCACTTCGGGCCGGCCGAAAAGAGTTACGCCAACCGCGACGGTTCGATGACGCAGTTGTACATCGATTACTTGGTGGCGCGGGCCAAGGGCGGCGCGGGACTGATGAGCATCGAATCGACGTACATCGACGAGCGCGGTCTCGGTCATCACTATCAGGTCGGCGCGCACGCCGATCACGTCATCCCCGGCCTGCGGCGCACGGCCGAAGCGGTCCACGCCGCCGGCAGCAAGGTTGGGCTTGAGCTTTATTCGGGAGGGCGGCAGTCGCCGGCGTATATGACGCAGCGCCAACCCATCGCCCCCTCGGTGGTGCCGTGCAGCGTGCTCAACCCCGTGCCGACGCCGCGCGAGATGACGATTGAAGACATCCAAGAGCTGGTGCAAATGTTCGCCGACGGCGCGCGTCGCACCAAAGAGGCCGGCATGGATTTCGTCCTGCTCCACGGCGCGCACGGCTACCTGCTCTGCCAGTTCCTGTCGCCTTTTTCAAACCGGCGCACCGATGAATACGGCGGCACGCCGGAGAAGCGCGCGCGCTTCGGGTTGGAAGTGGCACGGGCCACGCGCGAAGTCGTCGGACCCGATTTCGCGATTGGTTATCGCATCACCGCCGAGGAGTACCTGGATGATGGACTGACGATCGATGACACGACGAAGTTTTGTCAAGAGCTCGTTAAAGCGGGGGTCGATTGGATCGACACGTCGGGCGGGATTTATGAAACGTTCTACATGATCCTGCAAGGCACCGAGGCGCCCAAGGGCGGGTTCGTGCGCAACGCCGCCGCGATCAAGGAAGCGGTCGGCAACGACGCGGTGGTCAGCGCCACCCAACGGCTCAATGACCCGCACTTCGCCAACGAAGCGATGCGCCGCTACGGCCTCGATTACGTCTCGGTCACCCGCGCGTTCCACGCCGATGAAGATTATGGAACGAAGGTCGCCGAGGGGCGTTTCGATGACATCAACAACTGCATCTCGTGTCACCAGTGCGTCAACCTGCTGGAAATGAACAAGCTGGCGTTGTGCGCGGTCAATAATCGCACCGGTTACGAAGGGACGCGCATCCCGCGCAAGGTGGCCAAGCCGCGCAACGTGATGGTCGTCGGCGGCGGCCCAGGCGGAATGGAGGCCGCGCGCCTGCTCGCTCAGCAGGGCAACACCGTGACGCTCTATGAGAAAAATGAGAAACTCGGCGGCCAATTGCTTTATTCGTCCCAAGCCGCGGCTGATTACGCCTACTTCGCGCCCTATCTGGAACGGCAGTTGAACAAACTTGATGTCAACATTCAACGCGGCGCCGCCGTGACCTATGAGATGATTCAGGAGCAAGACCCCGACGCCGTCGTGATCGCCACGGGCATCCTGCCCGGCCTGCGTTACTGCCCGGTGGTTGGCAACCCCAAGACGTTCGACCTGTTTACGTCGGTCGATCGTCCCGACGACGATTGGGAAGATGAAGTCGTGGTGGTCGGCGGCGATTTCGCGATCTGCTTCTCGGCGCTTTACGTCGCCGGCCGCGGGGCTGAGGTGACCGTCGTCGAACCCAACAGCTCGCTGGCCTACGATAAACACTCGCCCGCCAAGGACCTGCTGATCAAGGCCCTGACCGACTTGCCGACGGTTCACGTGCGCACCGAATCGACGGTGGAGGAAGTCGGCGAAGGCTACGTGATGATCCAACACAATGGCAAGATCGAACGCCAGGAGACGGGCAGCGTCATTTTCGGCGGCCGCAGGCCCAACAACGGCCTCTACGACCAACTGCGCGCTCAGGATTCCGAACGCGAGGTCTACAACATCGGCGACTCGGTCGAGCCGCGCCTCATCTTTGAAGCCGTCCACGAAGCCTGGAACGCCGCCGAACTGATTCGCCTGCGCGCCCTGGGCCGCTGAGACGCAAGCCACCACGAATCTGCTGGGTATAACTCTACCGCCGTCGAGTGCCGGTCCTATTTCCGTTGTCTGTTTGCGGAATATCAGATGCGAGGATGAGAGTCCGGGGCCAAGCCTAGGCCAGGCCCCGGACCCTAGCTCGATGCTTTCCTTACTGAAGGAGCGCGAGAGCTAACTGCGGCGTCTGGTTGGCCTGGGCCAAGACCGAGACGGCCGCTTGTTGCAGGATCTGCGTCCTGGTCAAAGACGCGGTTTCGGCCGCGAAGTCCGCGTCCAGAATCCGCGAGTTGGATGACGCGACGTTTTCAGCCGCGGTGCCGAGGTTGCTGATGACCGAATTGAGCTGGCTCACGTTAGCTCCGATGCCGGACCGCCGTGCCGGTCGCGTTCAGAACGGCGGCGGAGTCGGCCACGCTGAACGCTTGGGTGCTCGAGAAGACCAGAATGCCTCGGGTGACGTCCGGGGGGTGCCGGCTCCGTCGGCGAAGCCCGAGATCAAGGCACCCGTCCCGTCGGCGTCGATTTCGACGTTGCGCCCGTCCTCGGCCGTCAGGGTGATCTTGCTGGCGTTGAGCGTAGCCTTGACGCCGGTCTGACCGAACACGGCGTTGATCGCGTCGACGGCCTCGGTACCGGTGGTCGTAAACACCCCCACGTCCACGCCGTTGATCTTCAGGTAGTTGGTCGCGTCCACGGTGCCATGGGCGCCGATGGTCTGATCGCCCGCGGCCACGTGGGTCGTCGAGGCCGAAACGGTCACGCCGGTCGCGCCGGAGGCCGCGTTGATCGCCGTGGTGTAGGAGAGGGCCGATCCGGTTGGGTCGGCGTGGCCGCGAAGAAGTTACGGTTGTTGACGGTGATGGTGGCCTGGCCTTGGGTAAAGCCGCCGGTCGCCGCTTCGGTGCCGGTGATCTCGAACGGGCTGCCGATGGCGGTGGCCCGCGTGCTCAGGACGTCGACCGAGATCTTCTGGCTGGTGCTGGCGTAGGCGCCCACCTGCAGCTCTTTCGACGTGAACGTCCCATCGAGCAACTTGGTGCCGTTGAAATCGACCGTCTGCGCGATACGGTCAAGCTCGGCCACCAGCGCGGTGACTTCATCATTAGCCCATTTTCCGCAGTTCAGAGCTTAGAAGTGCCCGTTTTCGAGTAAATTTGCATTTTTCGGGTAAAAGTCTGCACTACATTTTGAATTCTTTTGGGTCGGTTCGGCAGT
>CAUZJO010000035.1:0-34285 GCA_963580245.1 Candidatus Sumerlaeia bacterium
CGATCGTTGACGGTTCGGTCTCGATCAGCGGGCCGTGGCAGCGATGCGTTTCGGCCGCCGATTGTGGTGGGAACGCAAATTGGCAAAACATTTACACCGCGTTGGTCAACGACCCCGCGATCGCCAAGCCGGCCATTGCCATCGGCCTGTTTCACAACGACCGGCCGCTGGCGGCGGCCCAGCAGCCCCCCTCGACCACGCCGCTGTATCAGAGCAAGACCAATTACTACACCGTGCCCCCCTCGGCGGGAACATCTTCCACGCGCCCATCCCGCAAGGCCCCAACCCGTATACGTCAAACGTCTATCAGAACGATACAAAGGTCCATGTCTCGCAGACGCCGAACTTGCCCGACCCTTTCTATGTTGACGATAACGCGAGCTACGCCAACTCAGACGCCCATTCCTCCACGTCCCATACCGACAGTTCGATCATCGGCCCGATCGGCAGCCAGCGCCTGGTAGACGAGGGGGCCTACGTGATCGCTCATATCGCGGACGCCAACATCAATCGTTGGCGCAGGATTACCGGGGCGCCCGACGCCAACACCGTCAGCCACAACGACCTCGGCGCCGCTGACGGTGTCTGGTCGTTGACCAACAGCCTGCACGGGAACGTCCTCGACAGGAGCGGAGAATTCTACATCGACACCTTCAATTCCCACAGAATCTACCTGTGGCCGGTTGACGCTCAACAACCCTCCGCCGGAGAGGTGACCATGACCGTCAGGGCCAGAGGCATCGAACTTCAAGATACGGCCAGTCACGTGACCGTCGAAGGTTTCCGCGTCGAGAAGTTCAATGACTTCGGCATCGGGCGAGACGGGACCGGCACGATCAGCGGCATCGTGATCAGGAATAACGAAGTCAATCGCATGCGCGAGAGTGGATGGTCGCAAAACGCCATCGAATTCCACCATGTCAATGGCATCCTGATCGAAAACAACGGGCTGTTCGAGAACTCCGAAATGAGGGGCATCATGGTGGATGACGCCGACGATGTCACGGTCAGCAACAACACGCTGAACCGGATCGGCGCGACCGGGATCAACCTGAATGAGGGCGTTCACAACGCGAAGATCCTCCGCAACGAGCTGCGTTCGATCCGGGGCATTCATACCAATGGGATTTCAGTCTACGGCAGCGCGCTTCTTGTCGCGAGGAACCGTGTCATCGACTCCTTCCGTCCGCGCACGATCGACGGCGCCTCCGACGTCTACGTGGTCGCCAACGTTTTCGATGCCGGCGGCAACATCCCGATCGCGATCTGGAGCGAGGGGGTTGATAACCTTCATCTTTACAACAACCTGTTGCTGGGCGCTTCGGATAACGCGGCCAGTTGGACCAAGGACCTCTCGCTGTTCATCTCGTGCAGCGCCAATGGCATCACCGCGCGCAACAACGTCATGGAAGACCTTTTCTTCCGACCGCACGCGGTGGCCGGAAGCTGCGGTTACGGCGACTTCCAGGCCACGTTCATCAACAACGTCTACTTCGACGTCAGTGACAGCTTCTTCAGCCAGACCGGCGCCGTGGTCTCCGATATCGATTTGGCGTTCGTGAATCGCGGCGGAGAGGATTTCAGGCCGAGTCAGAACAGCGTCCTGATCGACGGCGGGGTCGACATCTCGGCCTAAATCCCAAGCTCCTTTGGATTTGACGCCACCCTGGACATTGACGGAGCGGCAAGGGATAGCCAGTGGGACATTGGACCGTATGAATACGGCGCCAGCAGCCCAACGCCAACGCCAACGCCCGAGCCTACGCCTACGCCGACACCGACACCCAAACCCGGCAATACGAAACCGACCTCAAGCTCAATCAAAGGGAAGAAGGAGGACGCTGATCCCGACAAGCCTGGCAAGCAAATCAAGGCAAGCGACACGGATGAGTATTCCGCCACGGCCAGCGATCCCGACGGCGATCTGCTCAACTGGGAGTGGTCCTATAGTGTTGATGGGGAAGCGGAAACGTCAATGGCCAGTGGGAGTGGAGACATTCAGGCCCTGAGTTACTTCTATCCACAGGTCGCGGTCGGAAGCACCTACACCTGGACCCTGAGGGTGAACGACGGGAACCTTTCGGACGAAGCGACCCTTGACGTTGAAGTGGTGACCGCGTCCGCCACCCCGACCCCGACACCGACACCTACACCTACACCCACGCCGACACCCGAACCGAGCCCGACGCCGCCACCGCCCGGACCCAGTATCGTTAACTTTATCACCCTGTCGCCGGATGACGGCCAGGACGCCACGGGCGACGTCTCCTTCACGTCTGATATCACCGCCAGTTACGGAATCCTCAGCGTATACTTGTGGGGTGACTGGTCCGGTAAATGGCAGCCCGAGTCGCTCATCAGCCTCGTCCCGGGCTCCGGGGAGCTTCTCAAGAACAACTCCTTCGAGAGTTCAAAAGGGACGGTGACCGACGACTGGAACATCGCTTCGGATGGAACGACCCAATACGGCGCCGCGCTCGACGAGGGCTACCAGGGCCAGGCGCAACGGATCGACGTCGGCAACGTCGCCGGTTGGGGCCTGTTCTTCTACCAGACGCCGCCCATGGAACTGGGGAAAATCCATCAATGGAGATTCTGGTACAAAACGAGTACGGACAACACGGCCTTCGCCGAGATAGCCGACGCAGGCGCCAGCGAGGTCGTTTACCGCGAGGAGTTGCCGGGAACCAACGGCCAGTGGGAGCCGGTCAATCTCATATTCACCTACGACAACCCCCTGGCCACCCAGTTGCGCGTCTTTACCGCCGACGCCGGATCGATCTGGCTCGATGAATTCACACTCAAGTCGTTCGAGCAAGGGACCTATCCCGTCGAGGTGTCCCCCGATCTCACGCCGAGTCTGGAGCCGGGCGCTTACACCTGGGCGTTCGAGGTCAGCACCGTGGATGGCTCCGCCTTCAGTCCCAAACGCGCCCTTACGATCACCGGTGCCGCTGAGAATTCAGTCGGCCGCACCTGGAACCTCTACGAATAAGAGGACGGCTGCCGCCCCGCGTGGACGCCGTCAACCGCCCCCACGGAACTTCCGTCGCCGAATCTCACCCCCAGGGGTTTGGGAGTCTGTGGGTTTGGGGGCGGTTCCCCGAAAAAAACATTGACCGCGCCCCAGGTCGGCACGATAATCCTCACCAGAAGTATCAGTAAGTACAGCCTGGTGCCTGCAAGGGGAAATCCGGCCTGAAAAACACGACTATCCACAATCCTCGGGAGTGACGCTCCCTGGGCGGGGTGGACGAATTCAGAGAGGACCATGCGACAAAATGCGTAGAAAAGGTTTTACGTTAATCGAGCTGTTGATCGTGGTGGCGATCATCGCCATTCTCGCGGCGATCGCGGTGCCCAACTTCCTGGAGGCGCAAACGCGCTCCAAGGTGACTCGAACCTGGTCCGATATGAGAGCCGTAAACCAGGCCTTTCAGATGTACGTCATTGATTGGCAGACGCCCCCAAGTCTCGGCCGTGTGGGGTGGTTTGCTTTATACATGGAACCGAAGGACTCCCAAACCCAAATCGTGACCAGCCTGACGACCCCGGTGGCGTATATGACCGCCATTCCGATCGACCACTTTAATTCGTTGAGATCGAAACATGAGCATAACCGGACCGGCTCTTCGGCGATGAGCGTGATCGTCACAACGCAACCGTATAAAGACTTGGGGCCTGGTAAGGTCATGAACCAGGGGCGATTCATCACATTCGGGAAAGGGACTTTCCATCACTGGCTCCTGGAGAGCGTGGGACCCAACCTGAAGTGGTGGCACGAGTTTGGCCAGCCTTGGGACCCCTTCAATGTCTTCTATGACCCGTCCAACGGGACGATAAGCGACGGCAGTCTCTATTGGGCGGATTCCTTCGGCAAGGGACCGCCTTTCCAGGTCGGCCACGCGCCCCGTTGATCTTGGTCCGCGCGCGCTGTCACAGCTACATTCGTTTAATTCAAAGGGGCGCAACTAACAATCGGCCCCGTCTCGCGACTGTGCGTTCGTAACGCTACTGCGCCGAGGCTACGAGGACCGCCCTTGCCTCCGGCTAGCGGCTCCGCTCCAGCGGCCCGCGGAAGGGTTCCGCCTCCCATCTCCACACCATGCGCGGCGTACCTGAAAAAGGCCTCGGTGGATTCACAGGGGCCAGCCCTAATGGGTTAATGAAGAATTACTTCGGCGGAGCATATGCTCCCGATCTTTATGTCGCGGTTGTGGGCGATTTGTTCAAATGATCGCTGTTTTTCCTTTGACTCACAACCCCGATTCAAGCCTGAAGGACTTGGACGCATGAGTACCGAACCAACGAGTTCGGACTCAGTCTAAAACCCCCCAATGCCCCTCGGGGATGGCGCTTTCCGCCTCGGTCAGGCCGAACCGATAATCGACGTAATCGACGAGGAATTTTTGATAGGCCGGGCCGCCGGTGCCGCCGCCGAGGACGCTGGTCGAGGTGCTCCACACGCCCAGTTGCCACCATTGGATGCGCCCGCCCGGCATCGCGGGGCGCACGTCGAAAACATCGGAAAAAAACCACGGGGCGTTCAGGGCGCCGCGAAAACCGACGCGCAGGTGATCGCGATCGACCATCTGGAACAACATGTAGAGCGGTTTGCTCGTAAGAATCTCCTCGGGGTTCCCGCCGCCGGGGAATGATGGGTGGAAGGGCGAACTGCCGCCCAAGCCCGACATGAAGCGATGCCGCACTCCGGGGATGTTCTGCACACCCGGCAGGAAAATGACGAAGTCATTGAAATTCGAGCCCCACGCCACCAAGGCCAGATAGAAATTCCAGGGGACCGTGTCGTCGGGGGCGATGAAGCAAACCTCTTTCTCCCAGGGCGGCGGATAGAAGTCCAGATCGAACGGCGCCGCGTCGACGGGGCCGAACCCGGTCGCCAGGCCCGACCCCAGCAGCGTCAGCGTCAGGTAGCCGGGATTCGAATACGTCTCGGCCAGCGTGTCGGGAATCCAGCGGTCGGCCGAGATGATCGGCCCGATCTCCCAGAT
Source organism: Candidatus Sumerlaeia bacterium (assembly GCA_963580245.1). GTDB lineage: Bacteria > Sumerlaeota > Sumerlaeia > MVZB01 > MVZB01 > CAUZJO01. The sequence continues at coordinate 5,013 of CAUZJO010000035.1, forward strand.
GCCCGTGATCTGGCCGAACTGGCCGACGTTGAGGGTCCGGGTGTTCCAGCCGTGCGAGGCGTCGAACTTGATGCTGATCTGGATCTGGGAGCGGTTGAGAATTTTGCAGCGCATGTAAATCTGGCTGGCGGCGGGGCCGGCGTATTTCGCGCCGTCGCCGATCCAGATATAAGGCGCGTCCCACGGGCCCGACCCGGGCTGCCCTTGGCCGAGGTCGCCGCGGCCATGGACGAAATACGTCTCCGGGGTGCGATCCTGTTGCATGCGGAAGATGTTGGGATTATCCACCAGTTGCGGCAGGCCGCTGCCGACTTCGGCGAAATTCCCCAGATGCACGTTGAAGAGCTGAAACGAGTGCGTGTCGGGGGGCTGCTGGGCGCGGTCTTCGGGCCAGGTCGAGGGGTCGGAAAACGTCAGCGCCACGTTCAATCCGATGGCCGTATTCAGTTGGCCGGTCGAGCGTCCGGTCAGGACGTTGAAGGCCTGCTGGACGTTCAATTGAAACTCCCAGGGCAGGGCGTAATGATTGATCGGGATCGGCTGGTTGAGCATGCCCTTGATGTCCTGGCCGTGGCCGGCTTCGAAGATCATCGCCAAGCCGGGATGGAGCGTCGTGCTAACCTGTTCGACGTTGCTCTCGGGGACAAAGATCCACCGCCCCAGACCCGCCTGCGGATCGTCGAAATGCTGTGTTAGTTCGCGGATGTCATCGGGCAGGTCGCCAATCGGCTCGGGGGTGGGCGTCAGCGGGGTGTCGGTGCCTGTCTCGACCACGATATCGTCGATCAGCACCGCGCTCTGGGCGGGGCTGAAACCGAGATACAGCGGGCTCGCCGAGCCGGTCTCAATCCCGGTGGGGCCTTGCATGTTGCCGCGCGTGTCCAAAGGCCGGTTGGCGCTATCCCTGGCCAGCGAGAAATTAATCCCATCCACCGACCATTCCAGGCGGCCGCCGCGGTCGTCGCCGGCCCAGACGCGCAGGTGGAGCACCGTCTGCTTCGACGTCGCGGCGGCGAAAGCGCTGTGCAAAACCGCATCCAGCTCGGGATTGTCCATTTGGATGCCGCTGGACTGGCCGCTCTCCTCCCAACTGAGCTTGTTCCACCACCCGTCGACGCCCTCGTCGATCGTCGCCCAAAGGGCTTGACCGATGTCGTTGGGGTCGTGCCAGGGGCCCGTGAACCCACCGCCGCCGGGGAAGATCTGATTAAAATCAGGTAGGCTGGAGTCGCCTCAAACCTTGAACGTGACACGCAGGTTCTCGCCGCGCGGCCAACCCTCGACGCTGCGGATGCGGGTGCTCCAGTTCAACAGCGCGTTGCCCATCAGCAGGGCGCGATCGCCGCCGCCCACGTCGACCAGACCCATCCGAAACTCTTCCGGATTGTAACCGTCCACGATCCATTTGCTTGAATCAATGCCGCCGGCGTCCCACTCCTCTTCGAATAGGACCTCGCCGTAACTTGAACCGGCCCATCCAAACAGGATGGCCGACAACCATGCCAATCGATACGGATTACGGCGATTCAATCGTTCGATCCTGTCCAAAGAATCCGTGGCCGCGCCCCAGGTAGTATATGTCGCCGGGGCTGATCAGTCCATTGGTCGGGTCGTATAGCGCGCCGGGGCGTTCGTGGTCCTGGATCACGAGTTTCGGGCCAACGCTCTGAAGGAAATAACCGACGTCCCACTCGAAGGTCAACGGCTCTTCAACGGCCAGCGTGAGTGGATGATATAGGTCCGCCATATAAAGAAAACCGGCCCCGACGAATCCGTGTTCCTTCCGAGCATGTCCAAGGATATAACGTGAATTGAAAGTGTCAATTGGCAACTCGCTGATATAAGCAACGGGTGTCGTCAGTTGGGTCCCCATGCCCATGAACTCCCCGTCCGCGGTCCAAAGGGCGACAAACCATTTGCCGGCCGTAAAACCGCTCGCGGGATCCGGCTGGGGGCCCGGAAAGAAAGGCGAGGGGTAGGTCCGCCGATCGCCATAATAGGCTTCGGCCGCCGCGCCGACCTTGCGCATGTCCATCATCGTCCGGCCGATTTTTGTTCTCATCCGGGCTTCGATGTAATACGGGACGGCGATGGCCGCCAGCAAGACCATGATCGCGACGAGAATCAGCCGTTCGTGGGTGGTCAGGTCCCGGCGGCTCATGGACCACCACCCATGCCGTTCCGGCCTGGCGCGCCGACGGTCCCATCGATCAATGATACCTTCATCAAATCATCCAGCCCTCGCGCGGGTCCAATCCTGAATTGAAAGTCGAGGCGAAACGATAGACTCAAGTAATCGTTACGGACGATTGAGTCCAGAACCTAAATAAGATTCGGGCATTCCAGGGGAAGGTCCGAAGCATTTTTGACCACCATCATTGCCCCTGAGTCGATGATGTGGTATCGATCTAATTCCTCACCCGGCCCCTTGCCGAAACGTCGCGCGCGAGAATCGATGTGACCCAACCCGAATCGACGCCACAAACCTCGACGGCCGATCAACAGGCACCCGAGCCGGACTGGGCGGTCTATTTCGGCCTGTTCCTCATTACGCTCTCCACCCTGCTGCTTGAGTTGGGGCTGACCCGCATCTTTAGCGTCATCATGTATTACCACATGGCGTTTTTCGCGGTTTCGGTGACGCTGTTCGGGATGGCCCTGGGCGGAGTCATCGTTCACTTTCTTCCGCGCGTGTTCACCGCCCAGCGCGCCCGGACGTGGATGGCCCGCATGGCCGCGGCATTCGCGGTTTCGCTCGTTGCCGCATTGGTCATCATGTTGGCGATCCGGTTCGACATCACGCGCAACCGCGTGCTAATCGGGCAGCTTCTCCTTGTCAGCGTGGCCCTGGCCGTCCCCTTCACCTGTAGCGGCGTGTCGGTCGCGATCGCCTTGACGCGGTTCCCGCGACGGACCAACCGGCTTTATGGCTGCGACCTGGCGGGCGCCGCGCTCGGGTGCTTGTTGTTCGCGCCGCTCGTGAGCCGCTTCGGGGGCCCGGGCTTGGTCTTATGCGATGCCGTCATCCTATCGATCGCGGCATGGACGCTGGCCGGCGCTCGCGGTGCAGGGTCGTCATTCAAATTCAAAATCAACGGCTACTTCCTCGTCATCGGTCTAACGGCGATCGCGCTTATCTTTGGGAACGACCGTTGGACCGTCTTTCAGGTCCGACACGTCAGGGGCGGTTACTTCCAATCGGGGCAATTGGCCTATGACGAATGGAACGCCATTTCGCGGATCACGGGGGTCGCGGGCCGGGGCCACGCCTCCGGGACGGCCCCGGAGTTTCACGAACAGAGCGCGACCGACCAGATCACGTTGATGATCGACATGTTCGCCGCCACGCCGCTGACCCGATTCGACGGCGAGCGTTTCGATACTTTGTTTTACCCGTTCCATGACGTCAGTTACGCCGTGCATGCGGTGATCGAGGACGCGCGGGTCGCGGTCATCGGCGTCGGGGGAGGACGCGACGTGCTGGCCGCCAAGGCCTGGGGCCAGCCGCAAGTGGTCGGCATCGAACTCAATTCAAGGGTCATCGAGGCACTCACCGAAGACTTTCACGACTACGGCGGGTGCCCCCGCAGTTGGCCCGGCGTCACGATCGTCCAGGACGAGGCGCGTAGTTACCTCGCCCGTGCCGCGGAGCCGTTCGACGTCATCCAGGCTTCGCTCATCGACACGTTCGCCGCCACCGCCGCCGGGGCGTTCGTCCTGTCCGAAAACGGGCTGTATACCCTCCAGGGGTGGCGCATCTTCTTCGATCACCTAACCGAGCGTGGCATCCTGACCATGTCGCGCTGGTATACCGAAGAAAACCCGGTCGAGTCGACGCGCCTGCTGGCCTTGGCCCGGGCGGCCCTGGAAGAGCGCGGCGCGCCGCGGCCTCAAGACCACATCTTGATGTTGCGCACCCCCAGACCCCACCAGCCCGAAGCCATGGCGCTGGCCACGATCCTGGTCAAGAAGTCCCCCTTCACGCGCGACCAAGTCGAAAAGCTCGAACACTGGGCGGTGGAAAACCACCTGATCGTCTTGGTCACGCCCGAACGTGTCGAGAACGACGTCTTTCGCGAACTGCTGGAGTCCGAAAACCTAATGGATTTCGCCCGGTCGTTTCCATTCGACATCTCGCCGCCGACCGACGACAAGCCGTTTTTCTTCGACGTCCTGCGCTGGCGTGATTTGCTCAAGAAGGAATACCGGCAGGGAAGCGACTACATCCGCTCGATCAACCTCAAACCGCTGGTCACGCTCGGCACGCTGCTGGCCACGGTGATCGTGATGGCGTTCGCGTTTGTCATCGTGCCGTTGTGGATCGAATTGAGGAGATCGCGTTCCTCGGACAAGACGCCTCTCCGCCGGCGAATGGGCCGGATTACTTATTTCATGATGCTGGGACTGGGTTACATCATGGTCGAGCTGACGCTGATGCAGCGCTTCACGAATTTTCTGGGCCATCCCGCCTACAGCTTAATGGTCTGTCTGTTCACGATGCTGCTGGCCAGCGGCTTGGGTTCGATGGCCGCGCCCCGCCTGTTCGGCCCTCGGGAGGGAGGGGAGGGCTCGCGCCGGCTCCAGTGGCTCAATGCCATGATCTTCGTGACCCTGCTGCTGACCCTGGCGGGCTCCTTGTGGATCATGAGGTCGTTCGTCGCGGCGCCCACCCCCGTGCGCATCCTCCTAGCCGGTCTGGCCTTCGCGCCGGCCGGTTTCCTGATGGGCATGCCCTTCCCGCTGGCGCTCCAGGCCGCGGCCGCCCGGCCGGGGGCGCCGCTCAGTTGGTATTGGGGGATCAACGGGGCCTTTTCGGTGTGCGCATCGGTCGCGGTGGTGGCCTTGGGTCACTCGATCGGATTAAACGGCGCGTTCGTCTGCGGAGCACTGTGCTACCTGTGCGCGGCCCTCGTCAGCCCCGCCTTCGGCGCCCTCGACGGCCCCAGCCTCGACCGTTGAACTCGACGCGCCCCGCTCTTGGGCGATCCGGCGCAGGATTTCGACCAGCTCCTCGTCGCTGCGGAACAGGGCCGAGCCCTCGGTGAGTTGTTCGGCCAGGCCCCCCGTATCGGCCGCGATCATCGGACGGTCGTACACGGCGGCGCGGGCGGCCACGGCCGAGGTCCAGATCTCGTTATAGGGCAGCAGCAGATAGTCCGCCGCGACGACCCACGTGTCGAATTCCTCGTCCGGGACATACCCCTGGACCACTTCGACGCGCGGGTCGGCTTGGGCCAGCTCGTGCAGCAGGCGAGCGTAGTCATGCGCGACGTCCCAGTCCAGCCGGACCGATCCGACCACTCGCAGCCGCGTGTTATCGCCCTGGACCTGACTGAACGCGCGAATGGCCCGGTCGAACCCCTTGTGGGGCTGGATGAAACCGAGGCACAGCAGCAGCGTCGCGTCGGGCTCGATCCCCAGCGCCCCGCGCGCGCCGGCCCGGCTCAATTTGCAAAGGCGTTTCAGGTACTTATGCTGCGGCCAGATCTCGAAGGCCTTGCGCCGCGGGTCCAGTCGATAGAACTCGGCGAAGGCGTCGCGCTCACGCACCGAGTGGAAGATGATCCGGTGGGCCAGCCGCCAGTACCAACGGTCGATGCGGTGGCGCAACGCCCCTCGCGCCTGCTGGCCCAGTTTGAAGCTCGACTCATGGATCAGAAACGAGACCCTGCGGCCCATGAGCAGCATGACCAGCAGGAAGGCGAAGCTCGTCATGAAGCGGCTGGCGCGGTCCTCGGACTCGTAGAAGAATTGGGGCGTGAAATGGATGTAGACGTCGCCATAGGCCCACAGATACTTGAGCAGGCGAAGCGGCCGGAAGCGCCCATAGAGTTGCACCGGAAAGTCGCCATGGCCTTCGGGCGGCGAGAGCACGTCGACCACATGCCCCTCTTTGCGCAATCCATCGACCTGCTGCGCCGCGTACTTTCCGACGCCGCAGTTCATCGGCGGGTAGGTGGAGACGACCAGGATGTTCATGAATGAGGGCCCATCGTCCGAGCTCGAAGGTTCAGTCTCTTGCGTTTACGGTCTTGGGTAAGACATCCCTTACCCGAAAGGTTCCATTGCGCTTCCCCTAAGACCACATCCGATCGTGGCTCTTATCCTACCGGCCCCCGCCCCGAACTTACAAGCTTCGGGAAGGGAGGGTCGCGGGCGGGGATATGGCGCGCTATTGGGAGTCCCCGCCGATTCGACGAAGGATCCCCGTTCTCGTATATGTCCGGTTCTTGGATATCGGGAACCCTCTGGTCGTGGCGTACTTGGCGTTTACCCAGCCGCGGCACCGCCACTCGGGTGGGCTTGTCAATCCTCGCCGATGCCCTCGCTCTTGACCGCGTCCACCGCGGCGCTTTGTTGGGTTGACCGCGCTTGAACGACCGCCTCTCGCGGCCCGAACCGTGCGGTGCGAGTATCCTGTTCCCGACCCGTGTGTTCCGCGAGCGGGCCGTACAACGAAGGGCGACGGGTCTTCATCCACCGTTGTCCCGTGCACCTGTCGAGCAAATGAGGATCAAGGTCCGCCGCCACCATTGCATCCCGTGCTTTGGATGTCTCGACAAGAATGTCGCCGTAGGGGTCGAGGATCATCGCGTTGCCGGTCCGGACTTCGTCGTCATCGACACCTACACCGTTGCTGTAGACGAGAAACAGACCATTGTCGTGCGCGCGAGCCGGCAGCCAATGCATCAACCATGCCCGGCCCTTGGGCCCACGAAACTCTGCCTCGATGGCTGCGGGATTCTTGTCTCGATTCTCCCACAATCGAGGGTCAATCCGTCCCATGCAGCGTGGACTGGGCGTATCGCATCCCCCCGTCTGGTGAGGTGCCAACAAGATCTCCGCTCCTTGAAGGGCCGTGATCCGCACATTCTCTCCAATGTTATTGTCATAGCAAATGAGCACGCCCACCCGTGCGCCCTGCGGAATATCGAACACCGTGTATTGGTCACCGGACGACATGTGTTCACTGATGAAACAGTGGATCTTCCGATGAGATACAATCCGTCCATCAGGCATGGCCATGACATAGGTGTTATAGAGTTGTCCGTCTGTTTTTTCGATAAGTCCGGCGCCGATCGTCATGTTGTACGCCGTTGCCAGTGCCAGTAGCTCTTGGGAGGAACTACCCGAAGGAACCGGTTCAGCCAGGGCCTCGATTTCTGCTCGGGCAAGCTTCCGGACGTGCCAGTAGCCCGTGATGCACATCTCGGGGAAGGCGATGAGATCCACCTTCCGTGCAAACGCATCCCCGACGAACGATCTTATTCTCTTAAGATTGAAGCCTTTATCGCCCGGTGCGTGATTAAACTGAACTGCTGCCGCTTTGATTTTCCTCACGGATTGACTCCATGGTGCTCGGATTCAACCATCAGCAACCCAACAACACTAAAACCTGACGCGCTCCATCTGCCGGATGTATTCGATCAGCGCCGCATAGACCGCTTTGGCCAGCATCTCGGCCCGTTCCGCGTTCAGGGGCGGATCCTCGTCGCGGCCAATGGGAACGATCAGCCCGGCCGAGGGACAATCGACCCGTCGCAGCAAATAAGCGGGGGCCAGGTCATAATGGACGGTCTGATCGGGGAATTGCCGGCCCAATTCGTTGCGCAAGAGCGAACCGAGGGCGAGGGCTTGGAATTGATGGCGATGATACGGCGCCGGCGGGTCCCTCGCCGTTCGGGCCCGCTGGCGGTCCTGGGGCCAAAGCGCCTCGTGGGCGACCCAGACCATGTAGGATTGCTCGGCGGGATCAATTCCCTCGGAAACGGGCAGGGCGATCAGGTCGACGAGCAATTGCGGTCCGCCGGCGATCACCTCATTGAGCAAGGTGCCTTGATCGCGTCTGGGCGTTGCCGGCGTGACGAGCGCGACGTCGAGGGAACCGGTGATCGCAAGCTTTCCGCGCAGGAGTTCCCCCACGGCCTTCAGGGGTTGGTCGCAAACCACGGTGACGCGTCGAGGGGGGTAGCGGTGGTCCAAATCGGCCAGTTGTTCCCAGGTCAGACTGATCCGGTCGGCGAGGGTGGAGGGAGGCAACAGCGACATCGCTCCGGCGGATGCCAGATTGGTCGCATTGACCGGATCGGTCTGACTCGTCAGCACTACCCGTGGGACGGTCGGGCCGCCCCCGGGCACCGGCGCGCTCGACTGGGTTCCAGCGGGGGCTTCCATCGCGAACTCGTGCCCCGGGAGCGGGGTGGGGGCGGTCGGCGCAGACTCGATGGGGAAGCCCAGAGCGTGCTCCGGTGTCCCCTGCTCCAGGAACACGCTGTCGCTGGTCGGAGCCGAATCGAGGAGGTACTCGTCAAATGGCTGCAGATCCTCCCCGCCTACCTCAGCCAAGAGATCGGCCGGTCCAATCTCCATTTCGCTGGGCGGGGGTCGGTCAAAGATGGTCGAGGGGACGCCGGGGACGGTTGGCATCTGGGGTTCAAGTTGCTCCTCGAGGGCCGGCGATGGGGAATCCTGCGCAGATTGATCCGCCGAATCCGCCTGGACCGGGAGGTAGTCGATGCCTAGCACTTTGAATATCTCCAACACGTTCTCCAGGGGAATCACGATCCTCCCTCTGCGCTTCATCAGGGGACGATCGGCCTTGCGGAGTTTGCCGTCCACGATCAGGGCGGGGGTGCGCAACAGGGCATCGATGCGATGACCCTCGGCCTCGATGCGCAGGAGGCCGGATTCGGGATTCCATTTGACCTTGGCCTCGGGGAAATAGTTATTGATCAGGCCCGAAAACTCCCGCCGTTCAACGACCATGCCTCCCGAGTCTTCCCACGGGAATAGCGTGAACGTCTCGAATGTGGCCTCGTTTGGGTCTTCGTGGGCGTCCTCTTCGGCGAGGACGGGCCGAGGGCCGGCAACGGCCCAGATCAGCCCTAGTAACCAAACCATCGTGCGGAGGGGGCGCCGAACGGCGCGCGGGAGTATCATCGGGATGGACTTCGGGTTTCGGTTGATCAAGGCGGCGTCACGGCCGCCGCTCCCATCGTGGGTATTCTAGCATCCGGGCCCGGCATCGGTCGCCAAAAAACGACCTGCCCGCGCCCCCCGACCGGTCCACGGAGGCGACCCGAAAAAAATAAAAAAAGGGGGTTGACAGTAGAACTGGGGCGACCTAGTGTGGGCCAAGATTTTTGGCTTGGATATCCACACACATACAATATATTGTATTTCAACGGATGGACCTAAAGATTAACACAAGCTTTGTTCTCGGGAGCGGGTCGGCTGAGAGTCCGATCGCAATTCCGTGGGTGGTACGGTCAGTCAGCCTGGTCGGCCCTATCCGCTGAGAACAAACAGAAAGGACGGTCTGGATCACTCGGAGGCCTGCTTCTATCTGCCTGCTCATTTCTCTCTCGTTCCTCTTCATCGAAGCCAGGCTTCGACTTGCCACATGCGTAACATCATGGCATTCCCCCGCCATGTCCGCTATACTACCTCCGGTGTATCCAGACCGTTCCTCTCCAAACCACAGACCCCGCCGACAACACCCGAACTGAAAACCGCGAAATCCGAGACGCCCGACATTCCCCCAGGCTGCGGACGCCTGGCTCTCCTACCATTATAGTATGGTCCCGCGTGGCCACCGGCGTCAACCTGAAACCCTCCGGGGCCGGAGTGACGAGCGCGTGGATTCTTTGCCCTCGATAGTTTGGTGGTGCTCTCGAGATGCGCCCGCTGGAACCGCTCTGAGGAGAAAGTCCTTGTGCGAGGGCCGGAGGGGGAACTAAAATTGCGCCCGTGGTAATGATATGAACAGGATGGATCCGATGCATGGAAGGTCTGTCCGAAACGTCGGGGCGGAGCCGCCGAGCCAATGTCAGCGTTCTTCACGAACGACTTGTGCTCGCTGATCAACCTCCCACGAATCCTCCCAATGCCGCCGGTCGGACGCGATCCTGAGGGTGGCGGGGAACAGATTGATGTCTACGTCACGACGGCCCCCAACGAGCATTCTGATCGTGATCTGCCTGATCGCCGGGTTGGTTGCCTGCTCGGCTCCCGAGGGGCAAGAGGGGGCGAAATCGGGGGCCGGCGGGGTCGAAACCCCACCCGGCCAGTTGTCGGAACTGAAAAACGGGCTTGCGGGGGTGCGAGAAAAAGCGACGGATTTGGAGAATCGTCTGGCCAACATCCAGACCCGGCACCAGGCCGATATCGATAAGGCGATTGACGCGGGTCGCGAGTTGAGCGAGCAAGTCACGCATCTCCAACGTCAGGCAAACGTCATGGCGGGCGATGAAACGCCGTTGCCGATGGTCAAGGCCCTGGATGATGAAACGACACCGGTCGAGTTGGCAAACGGTGGGACAGGGGACGGGTTAGGGCCGGGAAGTCCCCCCGGTCATTGGCTCCTCCAGGTGCTCGCTCTGATCGTGGTCGTGATCGCCATCCTGGTCATCATCAAGATATTCCTGGGCCGCTGGGGCGTCGAGGATGAGGAGGATTACGAGACGGAGGAGGCGGTGCTCGAGACCGAGGAGGGGACCATACGTCTTTCGCCCAACGTGCGCGCCATGGCGGGCGAACCCGTCCATGAGACCGATGCGGAAGTAGACGACCTCGCGCCGGACGATTACGGGGAAACCGAAGAAGAGACTTCAAAAGACCCCGGCCGCGATGAGGGACCGGACGAGGGGGATGAAAAGACCTGACGCGCGAACGCGCGCCGTTTCATTCGTTTCATGGGGAGTTGGTCGATTCATCGACCCGGGAGCGGCCCCAGTGCCTCGATCTTTCGCTTGATGCGTTTGCGGTCCTCGGGGTCGTCGTAGTTGTCGATGATGGCTTGATAGGCGGCGATGGCTTTTTCCGGCTGAAAGGTATCATCGTACAAGCCGCCCAACATCTCCAGCGCCTGCCGCGCGTAAACGGCTGGCGGGTCGCACCTTAGAACCGTTTCAAGTTCGATGATGGCGGCGTCGCGGTCGTGGCGCGCCAACCGCAGCCGCGCCTCGAGCAGCGAGGCATAGCCCGTCAACCTCTCTTGGGGGAAGCGCTCGATCCATTCCTCCATGAGCGGCTCGGCCTTTTCCAGCAGGTCTTGCTTCAGGTAGGACTCGACCATCAGGCCATAGGAGACCATGTCGTATACGCGGGCCTGCTTGCCGGTGGAGATTGAGCCGGCGGCATGGTAGGCCTCACGCGCCTGGTCGCAGCGGCCCAGGGCCCGGCAGGCGTCGCCGCGGGCAATCCAGATCTCGCGCAGCACGTCTTCACGCTGGTCCGCGGCCAGAAGCGCGTCGCGGGCCTCATCGAGCGTGACCAGGGCCTGATCGGGTTGGTCGAAGCGTTCGAATTGCAATCGGCCCAGCTTCAATCCGATCATGGCGCGGATGGGATGATTCTCAGGCAGACGTTTCATCTGCTCGCGGCAGAACCGCAAGGCCGGTTCGGGTTGATCCAGGTGATCGGCGAGCATTTCGGCCACGGCGAGCATTGCCTCTCCGGTGGGCCGTAGGCCTTGGCTCCATTGACGTTCGATCCAGCGGCGATAGGGTCCCACGGCCGCTTTGTATTCGCCCTTCCGATACAGAAAATCGGCGGCCACGAACATGTCATCATCGTTGAGTTCGTCGATCGGCATCGAACGGACAAGATCGGCGAAGGATTCGGCGATGAATTCGAGGTCGGTGGAACTTGCGCGGTCAACGGCACGGACGCGAAGCGGGCGGGTTGTCGTCGCGGTCCGGCCCCGTCCGTCTTCAACCGACAGCGTGATCTCGTGATCGCCCGACGAGAAGAAGACACGACTGAACTGGCGGGCTTCGGAGCTCGGTCCGTCCGAGAATTTCCAGCGCCGCTTGTTGATCCGATCATTGAACACAATCGAGCGATCGGTGAATTTGTAAGCAATCAGCGTCCGGTCCCCCCATTCCAGATACTCCAGCGGCTGGACCTCGAAGTTTGCGGTGACGGCCTGATCGCGCTCCTCGAGGTCGTAAAGGAAACCCTCAAGGATCGGCGTGAATTCGTGTTCCTGGATGACGTCGAACGCGTAGTCGCCATGCGGGCGCCATGCGGCCATCGCGGCCTGTCTGCCTTCGAATTCAACGTGATAATAGCGCAGCTCGTGCGTCCCGGCCGGTAGGTTGATCGTGCCTTGATGCTCGCCCTGGAGCCCCCCGTGCACCTTATGGCGGCCGGGCCACTGGCAGACCAACTTGTCGTTGATCCAGAGGAACGAGGCGTCGTCGGACGCCGTGCTGAAATCGTATGTCCCGGCCCTGGAGACGCGCAGATATGCGGTGTAGATGCCCAGATACCCGTCGGAGGGGCCGTACGGATTGAATCCATCATGGATCATGCGGATGGGCCGGTAGCCCGCGCCGAAGGCGTAGCGGCCGAGTTCGAGCATGGCCTGGACGTCCTGCCAGGAGTCGGCGCGGTTGCCCTCGATCCGCCGCGTTTCCAGAAAGACGCCCGCGTGCGGCTCCCAATCGGCCAGCGACCGGCCCGGATCCTGGTTCCCCAAATAGACCCAGTAGAATTCCGTGTCCGGTTTAACTTCAAAGGCCACGATGCCGTAGAGCGCCGGTTCGAAGAACATCAGCTTGCCGGGGCACGGTCGCTCTCGGGCGTCGACGACCCGCACGTCTTCGCCCTCGGGGTGGCAGCCTTCCGGGATCGGAAACCGAACATAAGCCACCAACGGATCACGCGCCGGCGACGAGCGGATCACGCGAACCTTGACGCGGTAGCGCCAATTTACGTCCCACCAGGCGGGGCGCGAAGCGGCCGGGGCCGGACGATGGAACCCAAAAGAGAGGAATAGACTAATGCAGGCGAGGGTCGCCAGTCGGCACTTTACTGGAAGGCCCCGTTGGACAGGGCGACGTCTTGAGATGTCCGCGCCAAGCGTCAACATTGTTATCGGAGACTATACCGATCGGCTGGAATGGGCCGGATTGAGGCCTGATTCTCTGCGTTGACGAAACCCATCAAGAATCGATCACAACCACGACCGGCGGCAGTAGAGGTGCCATTCGACGGTGAGGATCGCCAGGCCGAACAGGGCAAACCAGGGCCAGATTTCGCGGTTCTCGCGCGAGAGGGTCATGGCGGTGACTTTCTTCTCGCCCGTGAATAGCGCCTCGCGCGGCATGATGTCGCTTTCCGCCCGCTCGAGCAGGTTGACGGCCAGATGCCGCTCTTCGTCCTCGCCGAGCTCGACGTGATACTGTCCGACCCGGAGCGTCTGGTTGAAATAGATGATCCCGTCGTCGCCCGGCTCGAGCCGCCAGCGTTCGCCTGCGGGACCTTCGATCGCGACGGTCCCCTGGGCGGGGATCATCACGGTCTGGCCGGTTGTATGATGGACGGCGTCGAGTCCCCCCGTGCCCGCGCCGAGCATCCACTGGGCGGCGTTGACCATGAAAATCGGGAAACTGACTTGCAGCGGCCAATCCGTGACGTAGAGGTCGAACGGGATGCAGATCAGCCGCACGCCTTGATGTTCGCCGGCCAGCACCATCGGGGCCTCGGCGCTCTCGGCCAGCATGCTGACCCAATCGGGATAGGTCAGATCGAGTGCCTCGTTGACCGCCAGCGTCTCCAGCTTCACGAATCGCGTGACCGGATGGAGCCGGTTCCAATCGAGGATGACCTGATTGGTCAACGGCTCCTCGGCGGCCTCGAAGCCAGGCAGCGGCGGCACGGCGTTGATGAACAGGTAGTTGCCCGGGGCCAGGGCTTCGGGGCTGAACTGGTCGAAGACCGTCAGGTCGTATCCGTTGCTCGGTTGATAGTCCGCCGGAGCGATGCGGCTGACTTCGGCCTGGGGCAGCAGTGCCAGGAGCCGCTCCAGAAAGAAGTTGCCCTGGCTGACGACCAGGATGGCGATCGTTGGGTCCAGGCTGATGTGGCCCTGGACGACGTTGTCGGCGGCCAGGGCGTCCTCGCCGGCCAGTTCGAGCCGCAGCAGGCGATTCATTCCCCCCCCCAGACCCGCAAAAGCGAAGCCCGCCTTACCCTCGGCCGCGATGGTCTCTTCCTTGACCTGCATCACCTCGCCATCGATCAGACAGCGCACGAGGACCTCGGCGGGTTGGTCCGAGAAGTTCTCGACTTCGGCGAAAGCCTGGATTTCGCCGCGTCGCTCGAATGACTCGCGCACGTCGAAGGCCACGAAGCCGCGGTTGTCGCGCCCGCCGCCGATCTGGACATACTGGATCGGGTCGTCCTCGGCGACCAGGTTGCCAAGGTGGCCCAGACCGCCGTCGCTGATGATCATGAGCGTGGCCTGCTTCTCGACTTTGCGCACGCCCTGGGCCAGCAACAAGGCTTCGCGGATAGCCGAACCGGCGTCGGTCGGCTCGATGCGGTCGATGGCCCCGCGCAGGGTCGCCTTCTCGGTCGTGAACGGGGTCAGGACGGAGGCCTCGCCGCCGAAGGTGACCACCATCGCTTGGTCGCCGCGGCTCATGTTGTCGACCAACTGATGGGCGGCGTCGCGTGCGGCGTCGAGGCGTGGGCGGCCTACCTCGTCGGCGTCGGCGGCGTTCATGCTGGCCGAGTTGTCGACCAGAATGATCTGCGAGGCGCCGACGCGGCGGTTGAGCCACATCGTCGGCCGCGCCAGGGCCAGCGCGAGGAGCAGCAGGGCGAAGATCTGTAAATACATGAGCAGGTTTTGACGCAGTTTCTGAAACGGCGCATTGGCGATCAGGTCTTCCATCGAACGCAGCCAGAGTAGCGTGCTCGAGACCTCCGCGCGCGTGCGCCGCAGCTTGAACAGGTACATGACGATGATAGCGCCGGCCAGCAGGCCGAACAGGAGGGCGAGCGGGGCCAGGAAACTCATGTCCTCAACAGACCTCCTTCGCGGAGCCGCTTCAGGACCAGGTCCTCGATGGGCGTGTCGGTCGGCAGCAACATGTAAAGCATGCCCAGGCGGGTGCAATACTGTTGGATTTGGGTGATGTAGGCCTCGAGGTTGCGTTTGTATGCGGCCTTCAGGCGCGGGGTGACGGTCACTTCGACTTTGTGGTCGGTTTCCATGTCGCGCAGTTCGAGGTGACCGGTGAGTTTGGGGTCGATCTCTTGGGGCGCGAGCGTGTGCAGGACCGTGACATCGAAGCTGTCGCGCACGAGCCAGCGCAGGGCCGGTTCGAAACCCTCGGGGTCGAGGAAATCCGAGATCACAATCACCAGCGACCGGCCACGCACGCGTTGGGCCAGCCCGCGGCAGATGGCGCGCAGCGAGGTTCGGCCATCCGGTTCGATGGAATCGAGCATCCCGAACAGACGCCGGACGTGGTGGCGACCGCGGGCCGGGCCGAATCGCGCGCCGGGTTCGGCCTGGAAGCAGGTCAGCGAGAGCTTGTCCTGACCGGTCAGCGCGACGTAAGCGATCGCGGCGGCGGCGCGGCGGGCGAAGTCGATCTTGGGCGGGTCGCCGTAGGCCATCGAGCGGCTGGTATCGAGCAGGATGTGGACCTGCAAGTCCTGCTCTTCCTGGAAGAGCTTGACGAACAGGCGATCGAGGCGTCCGTAGATGTTCCAGTCGATGAACCGCAGGTCATCGCCGCTGGTGTAGTGGCGATAATCGGCAAAGTCGATCCCCTGCCCGCGCTTACGACTGCGCCGCTCCCCCCGCAACACCCCGCCGAGGACGCGACGCGGCTGGAGCTCGAGCTGATCGAGCCGGCGGAGGAGGTCGGAGTGGAGGAGGGATTTGGCCATTGGGTTCTTGGGTGCCTTAAGAAATGGAACGCGGATTTCGCGGATTTTTCGGATTTACACGGACAAACCTAAGAAAGGAATTCATTGGATTTGCCTTTGGTGTTGGCTTTTCGGATGAATTCGGCCTTTGGTCCGAAATTGAGTAGCAAGCCGACGTCGGTGTTGGTTGACTTAAGATAGTTTATTAGCTGTGCCTCGTGCTCTTCGCCTATTTCTAGCGCGACCTTGATTTCAATGATGATTTTTTCCTCAACGAGTACGTCGGCAAAGTACTCCCCAACGATCACGCCTTTATAATACACCTTGATCGGAAACTGCGCACGGCCTTTCAGGCCAAGTTGTTTCAGCTCAACGATCAGTGCATTCTCGTAAACTTTCTCAAGAAAGCCGAAGCCAAGTTCATTGTAGACGTTATAAAAAGCCCTGATGATTTTCTCGGTTATATGACCATGCAAAAGCTCCATCTCGAATCCCCTTTCCGAATGAATGGGCCAGCAATCAACACTTTACCCAGTGTTCGATCTCTTATCCGCCTGAATCCGAAAAGTCCGCGTCATCCGCGTTCTATTTTCATGCAACACCCCGCCGAGGACGCGGCGCGGCTAGATCTCGAGTTGATCGAGCCGGAGGAGAAGGTCGGAGTGGAGGAGGGATTTACTCATTGTTGACTCGGCAAGAATGGAACACGGATTTGATTGATTGGACGGATGAACACAGATTCAGTTTTCATCGATCGTAGATCCTTCTTTTGATCTCGGCTTCCGGTCCGAAATTGAAGAGCAGGCCCAGCTCAATGTCGCCCGCCTTCAAATAATTATCCAATTGGGCTTTGTGAGCCTCGGATATTGACCGGGCGGCCTTAATCTCGACGATCACGGCATTCTCAACGCATAAATCCGCAAAGTATTCACCGACGACTTTACCGTGATAATATACCTGAATCGGTTTCTGGCTTACAGCTTTTAGTCCCAATTCTTCAAGCTGGATGAGCAGGGCGTTTTCATACACCTTCTCCAGAAAGCCATATCCCAACGTGTTGTAAACCTTGTAATACGCCTCAATGATTCTCTCCATCAGTTCACTGTGCTTAAACTTCATGAAGATCCTCCTCTTATTAAAAACCCGTGTCCATCCGTCCAATCTGTGTTCCATCATCCAAATTCCTGCCGCCATCGGCCTTGTCGCGGCGTCGGCTCTTGCCAGGCAATCCCTCCGAATTCGCGAAGGCTTTGCGGCTCTCCAACCAACACAAATTCTACGGATTTCCCTACCGATTTCCGCAATAATCTCGGAATCTCATAGCCATCCCATGCCAGACCGCCTTCTTTGGCTTATCTTGGACATCGGGCAAGCGGTCGTATCATCGGGCTCAGGCGGGGCTCTGGGCGGCCGAGGTTTCGTGGCGGGTCGGCTCGGGCCGCAGCAGCATGGCCCACAGCAGCAACGCCAGCGCGGGCACCAGAAACCATTGGAAGCGGTCTTGGTGGATCACGTGACGGCGCACGGCCAATTCGATCCGTTCCTGTTGTTCGATGCGCTTAACGATCGCGCGGATGGCGGCGGATGGGTTATCGCCGGCCTCATAGGCGGCGCCGCCCGTCACTTGGGCCAGCTTCTGGAGGGAGCTCATCTGGAGTTGCGTGTTGACCTTGGCCCCGGTCTGGTCCTCCTTAAATCCGCCTTTCTCTTTGGCGATCGGCGCGCCGCGGGCGGTGCCGATGCCGATGGCGTAGATGACGACGCCCTGCGCGGCGGCCTCGTCGGCGGCCTCGTCGAGCTTGCCCTCGTGGTCCTCGCCGTCGGTGATCAGGATCAGGGCGCGGCCCCCATCTCCGGCGCCGCGGTCGAAGGCCTGGATGGCCGTGCTAACCGCGGCGCCAAGGTCCGTGCCGGCCACGCCGATCGAATCGGGGGCGATCGACTGGAGCACCAGCGCGGCCATGCCGTGGTCCAGCGTCATCGGGCATTGCAAGAACGCCACCCCCGCAAAGGCGATGATCCCCACACGGTTGCCCTCGAGGCGGCGCAGCATGAGCTTCAGGCTTTGCTTGGCCTTCTCCAGGCGGTTGGGCTGCACGTCTTCGGCCATCATCGAAGGCGAGCAATCCAGGGCGACAATGACATGGGTTCCCACGCTCTGGAGGGTCTGTTCGACCTCCCCGTACTGCGGACGCGCGGCGGCGACGATCAACAGCAGCAATGCGAGCAAATAGAGCAGCAAGCGCCTGCTTCGCCAGCGGCCGACCGAGGAAGGGTAGAGTCGGTCGAGCAGCGCGGGCCGACCGATGCGCTGGGCGATGCGGACACGCCCGCGCTCGGCGCGCCAGCCCAGCCAAGCGACCAATAGCCAGGCCGCCAGCAGCCAGAGTGCCTGTGGATTGCCGAATACCACGTCGCAGTCATCCCTCTAAGGATAGGTTCGCAGCCACGTTTGCTCCAGACCCAAGGCCAGCAGCAGCAGCCCCAGCGCCGGCAGCATCAGCAGGTGAGCCAGTTCATCGAAGTAATGGGTCTCGTTGACCTCGATCTTGGTCCGTTCCATCTGATCGATCTGGGCGTAGATTTGTTCAAGAGAGTTACCGTCCTTGGCATGGAAGAACCGCCCGCCGGTCATCTCGCCGATCTGGGTAAGCTGCTTGGTGTTCAATCTTGATTCAAAATCAAGAAATCGTCTGCCGTAAGGGTTGGGGTTGGGGATTTTCACGTATCCCTTCTCGCTGCCGACGCCGATCGTATAGACGCGCACGCCGAACTGTTTGGCCACCTCGGCGGCGCTGATGGGATCGATTTTCCCCCCTTTGTTCTCGCCGTCGGTCAACAGGATCGCCACCTTGCTCTTGGCCTTGGATTTGCGCAGTTTGTCGACCGCGTTCGCCAGACCCATGCCGATGGCCGTCCCTCCCCCGTCGACGATCCCGAGCTTGATGCGGTCGATGAAGACGTCGAGGGTCGCGTAATCTTGGGTCAACGGACACAAGCCGAACGTCTCGACGGCGAAGATCACCACCCCGATCTGATCGTCGTCGCGTCCTTTGACGAACTCCTTGACGACTTGCTTGGCCTTCTCCAGGCGGTTGGGTTTGAAATCGAGCGCCATCATCGAATCACTGACGTCGATCACCAACATGATGTCGATTCCCTCGCTGAAGCGCTTATGCTCGCGCCAGGCGCTCTGAGGGCGCGCCATGGCCAGGATGATCAGGACGCTTGCGGCAAAGACGAGGGCGAGCGGCAGGCCGAGCAGATGGGTGCGCAGCGAGCGGCCGGTGCCCTTGACCAGATCAAGCGAGGAGAACTTGAGCCGGGGACGCAGTCCGCCGCGCCACCACAACCAGCACGCAGCGCCGACGAGCAACAGCAGCAACAGCAGCATCCAAGGGCTGGCCAACCGGATCATACCGCCACCTCTTGCCGCGTTGGTTCAGGTTCGGGCCGCGCGGTCGAAGACGCTCCCAGTTCCTCGGGGGGCGTGGTCGCGCGGACGATCAGCCGCGCATCGTTCCAGATGGTCGCCCAGCGTTCACGCACCGGTTCATGGCGCGTGAATTTGACCAAGTCGCATTCTTCGAAGAATTCACGCAACCAGCGCATAACCTGCTCACCGGGCGAGAGGCGTTCCAACGCGCTCAGACACTCGGTTGTTGTCATATCGATCGCGGTGATATCGTAACGGCGACCGAGATAGAGCCTCACCACTTCGGAGACGTGCGAGAAGACGGCCTTGGCCGGGCCATCCTGACAAACCGGTAGACGCGAGCGGCGATCCAGCTCCCGCAAGGCCCACAGACCGGGCGGCAGGGACGGGACGACGGGGATGGGCCTGGCCTCCTCGCGCCGCGTCCACCAGCGGACCAGATACCATCCCACGATGGCGCTAAACAGGATCAATCCGGCGGCGATCCACAGCCACGTCCATTCAAAGGGAATTTGCATCGCTCCGCGATAACCGATCAGCGCATCGTTCTGGCTCCCGGGCGACTTGACGCTGTTGACCGTGATGGCGGCGCCTTGCGCGGCTGCCTCTTGGTTATCGCCCGCGTCGTCTCGATACAGCACGGCGACGGCGGGCAATTCCAATTCGCCCGTTTTGAACGGCCGGATCACGGCGCGCCAGCGGTTGTCGGCTTCCCCGGCGCGGGGCTCGAGGTCTTGCCGCCAGTGGGTCTCGACGTGCCACAAGGCCTTGTCGGGTTCGAATGAAACGTCAACGATCCGATCCGCCGGGAACTGGGGATCACCGGATTGAAGGGCCAACTCGACGCGATCACCGATCTTCAGTCCTTCGGCGGCGGTCACTTGCAGCGAGAACCGAGGACCGTCCTCGCACCTGCTATTGGAAGGCAAAAACAGTGCCGGCAGCGCACAGACGAAGAGTCGGCACAGCGGTGAGAAAAGGATGGGCCGTACCGATTTCATGGGGCCTCGGTCACCTCGTCGCTAGCCTCGCTCGAAATCGAAGGGACTGTACGCCGTGGCCCGGGTGAGGTCGCGGTAGCCGGGGTCGTGGATTGGCCCAACGCGTCCAGGGGGATCCGTTCCAGCGTGATGTCGCGCTCTTGTTGCAGGCGCTCAAGCATCTGGGCGCGATCGCGGGCGAAGTGCTGTTGGCGAACCATTCCCTTGATCTCTTCATCGGAGACTTGGGGGGTCCGTGGCTCGCCGCGGGTTTTCTCGAGAACTCGAAACCAATGGTACCCTCTGGAGGATTCGAGCGGGCCCGTCGTGATCCCTTCTTCATAGGCGAGCAACCGGTGAACCAATTCGGGGGCCTCGCCAAACCTGGGGATCGATTGGTCCTGCTGGGTGATTTCACCCAAGATATAACCCTCGGCCAAAGTCTCGAAATCGAGGCTGAACTCTTGGGCGAGCCGTTCAAAGGATTCGCCGCCCGCGAGGGCCTCCCGCACTTTGATGACGTCCTCCCAGTCTGCCTGAACTATGTGGCCCAGTTTGACGCGGTCGCCGCCACGCGCGATTTGTAGATTGCTTGAATACGCCGCCAATGTCTCCGCGTCGGGCTCTTCGATCTGAGAGCGCAGTCGATCATCCATCACGCGATTGAGCGCAATCAGCCCACTGAGCCGCATGTCGAACTGGAAGCGGTTGTGATGATCCAGACCCAAGTGCCGCGCTTCGTCTCCGATCAGGACCATGTCCAGATACTGGCGCACGAAGCTCTCGAACGCCTCGCCCGGCGGGGGGGCCGTTCCGTAAAACTGACCCCACGCGTAGAGGATTTCCTCGAGGGTGACCGTTTGATCGCCGATCCGCGCGATGACGTTCGCGGCCTCGTCATCGGCCCCGACCGGCCCCCCCGCTTCCAGCGGTTGCTTATTCTCCCCACCTTGCCCGACAAGCAGCCCCTCCGCTCGCGCATGGGCGGCGGCGGCGGCCTGGGGGTTGTTCATGTGGTCCCGATAGAGGGGCGCCAGGCACCGCTCGGCCTCGGCGCGCAAAGCCGAGGAGATCTTGGCGTTGACGGCGATCTCTTCGTATTGGCCGATGGCGCGGAGGAACCGCCGGTCCTTTTCGAGCTGGGCCGCCTCGCCCAGCATCCGTCGCGCTTGACGGTCCGAGAGTTCGCCCGGCCCCAGCCGCACAATGCGGAACCCCACAAAAATCACCAACACCAGTAGCACGAGCATGACCATCCGCATCATCCGGCGCGGGCGTCGTCCCGTGGGCGGCGGGGCACTGAGGGGCTGAAGAAAGCTGGGGCTCACTGCGGACGCTCCTTTCAAGACCGTCGCAAAATGCGCCGACTGCGCCGCCTGAAGAACTGAACGAGTTCCCCCTCGTAGGGGACTTCGGTGCTCAGCTCGATCAGGTCGATTTCCAGACGCCGGCACATCGCCTTGCGCCGCTCGCGTCGCTCGTTCCATCCCCGCTCGAACGCCATTCGTAGCGGGCGGTGCGAAGTATCAATGATGCCCGGCTGTCCCGTTTCGCTATCGATGATTTCGATCAGGCCCGCGCGGGGGAGCTGCTGCTCGAAGGGATCCTCGACGGCGATGGCAATTACGTCGTGGCGACGCGACGCGATCGCCAGCGCGCGCTCATATTGGTCGGTCAGGAAATCCGAGATGACGAAGACCACCGATTTGCGGTGCAAGACGTGGCGCAGATGGTCGAGCGCCAGGGCCAGGTCGGTCCCGAACCCCGCGAGCTCGGGATCGAGCACGTCGCGCACCAGCCTCAGCACGTGACGCCGGCCCTTGCGCGGGGGGACGACCTTTTCGAGCCGATCGGTCACCATCAACATGCCGACCTGGTCGTTGTTGGCGATGGCGGCCAGCGCCATCACGGCGCAAATCTCGGCCATCAATTCGCTCTTGAACTCCCCCTGGGTGCCGAACTGACATGACCCGGAGAGGTCGACCACGAAGAAGACCGTCATCTCGCGCTCTTCGCGGTAGCGTTTGATGTGCGGCTCGCCGGCGCGGGCGGTTACGTTCCAGTCGATCGAACGGATGTCGTCGCCGATGATATAGGGCCGCACCTCTTCAAACTCGATGCCCTGACCCTTGAATACGCTGTGGTACGCCCCGGCCACCTTCTCGTTGACCAGCCGGTTGGAAACGATCTCGATGCGGCGGACTTTCTTCTGGAGCTGTGTGAGGTCGACTTCTTGCACGAAGAATTACGGTTCCCATTTATCACGGTACCTCGACGTGATCAAAAAGCGTGCGGATCAGGTCGTCGGCTGTTTTGCCCTCGGCTTCGGCTTCGTAACTGATAATCATGCGGTGGCGCAACACGTCGGGGCCGATCATTTTGACGTCGTCGGGGATGACGTGACCGCGCCGGCAGAGAAAGGCGTGAGCGCGGGCCGCCTTGGCCAGGTAGATCGTCGCGCGCGGCGATGCGCCGTAGGCGAGATAGGAGCCGATCGGCACGCCCTCGGCATCGGGCTGGCGCGTCGCCCACACCAGGCTGACGATGTAGTTCTTGATTTTTTCGTCCATGTAGACCGAGTCGACCACCTTGCGCGCCCGGTCGATCACATCGGGTTGGATCACCGCTTGCGCCTGAGGGGGTTCGCCCACCGCCATCAGGTCCAGAATCTGGCGCTCCTCCTCGCGCGAGGGGTAGGAGATGAGGACCTTGAGCATGAAGCGGTCGACCTGCGCTTCGGGAAGCGGGTACGTTCCCTCTTGCTCGATCGGATTCTGGGTCGCCATGACCAGGAACGGGTCGGGCAGGGGAAACGTTTCGTCGCCGATAGTGACCTGACGCTCCTGCATGGCCTCGAGCAGGGCCGATTGCACCTTGGCCGGCGCCCGGTTGATCTCGTCGGTCAGAATCAGGTTGGCGAAAACCGGGCCCTTCTTGTGGGTGAAGGTGTGATCTCGGGCGTTATAGATCTGGGTCCCGATGATGTCGGCCGGCAGCAGGTCGGGCGTGAACTGGATACGCTTGAAATCCAGGCTGATCGTCTCCGACAGCGTTTTGACCATCAACGTCTTGGCCAGGCCGGGGACCCCTTCGAGCAGGACGTGTCCGCCGCACAACAGACCGATCAGCAAGCGCTCGATCATCAACTGCTGGCCGATGATGCGCTTGCGCAACTCGCCCATCAGGACCGGGAGGAACTCCGTTTCGCGAAGAATCAGCTCCTGGAGTTGGACCAAGTCGGTCTGGGTTTGTTGCGGGGCGGGTAATTCCAGTTCGTTCAGCGCCATATGCGTACCTTTGATTTAGGCCTCCCGATGACCCGAGGCTTCTTCGGTCGAATTGATCATCTCGCGTAATTCGCTGAGTAGTTCGGCGGCCGTAAAGTCCAACTTTTCCGCTTCGTGCTCGCTCCCTCGTCGGCAGCGCTCGTAGATCGAACTCAGCGTCGCCGCGTGGATCTGGGCAACCGAACCGCCCGCCAGCAGACCCAGCAGTTCCTCGTCGTTCATCTTGCGGGCGCCGACGTGACCGGTACGTTCCAGAAAGACCCGCGCGAGCTGCTCGATCTTGAGGTAGTATCCCTTGCTTTCGCCGCTCCTGACACGCAACGAAAGCCCTTGAATCTCGGCCAGGAGCTGCTCGAAGCGTGAACCTTCCACGTCGGGCTCGCTATAGTAGGCCTGTATCTCGGATTCCCCGCGCCGATTAAGGATTACCCAAATCGCGACGACGATCCCCACGACAACCAGGACCGCGATGGACAGTGGGCCGATCCACTGCGCGATGAATCCCGTGGCATCGGTTCTCATGGGCGCCGCGGGCGTCGCCTTCAACACCCCTTGGGCCGAACTCAACGTCGTCGCCAAGAGCGAAAACGTTGCAATCCACGTCGAGTTTGAAAGGTTCCGTGCCGGTTTCATCATGATCGTCCTTCGAATCTAAGTAAGTTGCCCATGCCCCCGGTCGCGCGCGGGACTACTCCTCTTTCTTTTTCTCTTTCTCTTCCTCGGATTGTTCCGGCACTTCAAGGATCATCATCTCGATCCTCCTGCCCCGAGTCAGCAAGGCCACGTGATCTTGATCTTCCCGTGCATTCTCGATGACTTTCTCCAGATCGCGGATCGATGTCATTTCAGTGCCATTGAGTTTGATCAGGATGTCGCCCACTTTGATTCCGGCTTTCTCGGCTGTGGATTCGGACTTGACGCGGTTGACCTTCAGCCCCTCGACCTCGTCGTCTTCATACGGTTCCAGCTCCATCCCGAAGTAGTCCTTGCTCTCCTGGGGCCCTTCCTGAAAGAAGTTGAAACCCGAATCATTCCGCAATTGGGCGCGCAACTGACGTTCGGTCGGACGTTTGGCGATCTCGAGATTGAGCGTCTTCTCCTTCGACTTACCGTTCTCCATACGCAGCAGCTTGATCTTGAGGGTTTCCCCGACCCGCTTTTTGGCAACGAGCTTGAGCAGGTTTTTTCTGTTTTCCACGCGCGCGCCGTCCACTTCGACGATATAATCGCCGACTTGCACGCCGGCTTTCTCGGCGGGGCCGGGCTCCCCGTCCGGGAGCGAGGCGGTGCCCTCGACCAGCACCCCTTCCATATCCTTGTCAATCAACATGGCCTCGCGCGTCTTCGAGTTATTCTTGTCGGGGCCGGCCATTGTGATGCCGATATACCCCGAGGCGTATTCCCCCTCGGTCATGACCTCCTCGGCGAATTCACGCGCGTCATTGGAAGGGATGGCGAAACCGTAGCCCTGCCAGCGGTTGTTGTTCGTGGTGATCAGTCGGTTGATGCCGACCAACTCGCCGTCCAGGTTGACCAGCGCCCCGCCGCTGGAGCCGGGATTGATCACCGCGTCGGTCTGGATCATGTCCAGGAGTTGGCCGCCCAGGGCGCCGTCGCCGACCTCGCGTTGCTTGGCGCAGATGATCCCCTGCGTGACCGATTGACGCAGGTCCAGCGGGCTGCCGATGGCGGCCACGCGCTCCCCGATGCGCAGTTTCTCGCTGTCGCCCCAACCGATGGGCTTGAGGCCATCGCGCTTGACCTTGATGATGGCCAAGTCGGTCAACCAGCTACTCTCGATGACCTCCACGTCCTCACCCGTCACTTCGCTGTCGTCGTGGAATACCACGGTGATCTCGGGGTTCTGCCCCTTCTGGCCCACGACGTGATGGTTGGTGAGGATAAAGCCGTCTTTCGAGATGATGATACCCGACCCGGTGGAAGGGGGGAGTTCGCCACCGTCGGGCATCGGAAACAGCTGGCGAAACCGCTCGAACTGCTCGAGCATGTCCGGGTCCAATTCTTCTCTGATGTCGATTTTGACGTACACGGTCACGATCGAGGGGATGACCTCGTCGGCCAGGTCGGCGAAGACGTAACGGCCATTGTCGGGGTCCTCGAAACCGGCGGTGGCCGTCGGGACGTGCCATCGGGCCAGGCCGAGGAACAGGCCAAGCGTCAAGATCGCCAACGGTATGCGGGAAGCCCTGCGTAGGCGCTGGGTGGGGTGCTTCATGCGGGCCAATTCTCCTTCTGCGGTGTGCGAGAGACGGGAATCCTCGTTCAGGGCTTGGGACGGGACATCTCGAGGGACATCGGAAGATCGCCTGACTGGCTTCTCAATCCAACCTCCACCCGCTTTTGAGTGCCCCAAGACAACATGAACCAAAACTCGTCTCAGTTCAAGCGACTACGGCCCAACGCCGCGTCACGAATTATGTATATCATACCGAATCGCCATGAATCATACCATAAATTGATACCCGTCGGCCCCAACCGTTAGCGACAAGGGTTGCGATCTGGGTGAAATGCGTCAAAAGGCGCGACAAAATGTCGCGCACGGGGTCCGAGATCGCCCAGAGTTGGCCCAGCGAGATCAGGACGGACTCATGAGCGGATCCTCGGTCTCGTCTTTCCCCGCATCTTCCCCCGGCTGGTGCTGATTCGCCATTTGGTACTCCTTGAACTTGCGTTGCAGGGTCCGCCGGCTGATGCCCAAGGCTCCGGCCGCGGCCGAGCGATTGCCGCCGAACTGGCGCAGGGCCTTGCTCGATGGTCAAACGCTCGATCTGCTGGAGGTCCAGGAGGGTCGCGGCGGCCTTGCCGGGCTCTCGCCGGTAAAACGCCGCGGGCACGGCGCCCACTTGGAGGAGTGCCTCGGGCAGGTCGTCCAGTGAGATATCACGCCCGGCGGCGAAAATCGTGAGGCACTCGGCCAGGTTGCGCAGCTCGCGCACGTTGCCAGGCCAGGGGTAATCGAGCAGCCGCCGCTCGATTTCACCCGTGAGGGCCGGGGGAGCCAGGCCCTGCTCGGCGGCGAACCGGCGCAGGAAGGACTGGAAGAGGGGGAGGATGTCCTCGCACCGCTCGCGTAGCGGGGGGACCTCGAGACGCACCACGTTGAGCCGATAATACAGGTCCTCGCGAAACCGACCGGCCCCCACCTCCTCCTCGATGTTGCGGTTGGTGGCGGCCAGCAGGCGGAAGTTGACCTTGATGACGTGCCGTCCCCCCACCCGGGTCAGCTCGCGCTGCTCGAGCACGCGGAGCAGCTTGACCTGCATCGATAGCGGGATCTCTCCGATCTCGTCCAGGAACAGCGTCCCGCCGTCGGCCAGTTCCAGCCGGCCGATCATCTGTCTGTCGGCGCCGGTGAAGGCCCCGCGTTCGTGGCCGAACAGCTCGCCCTCGATCAGCGATTCGGGCAGCGCGGCGCAGTGAACGACGATGAACGGGCGCTCGTCGGGGTTGGGGCCGGCGCGGTGGAGGGCCTGGGCCACGACCTCCTTGCCCACGCCGCTCTCGCCGTCGACCAGGACATTGGAATGGGAGTGGGCCAGGCGCCGCACGATGCCCATCATATTCTTCATCGCCGTGCTCTCGAAGACGTATTCAGAAGCCCAGGGCTCCTCGGCCTCGACCTCGATGCGGCGCTTATAGCGCTTGACGTCCGAGTGGAGCTGGCGATGTTCGAGCGCTTTCTCGGCCTGGGCGCGCAGGTCTTTGAGGTTGATCGGCTTGGTCAGGTAATTGAACGCGCCGTGCTGGAGCGCCTCGACGGCGGTCTCGACCGTGCCGAAGGCGGTCAGCAGGATGACCTCGGGCGGGCTGGGGGCCGCACGGACGGTCTTGAGCACCTCCAGACCGTCCACGTCGGGCATCTTGAGGTCCAGGATCATCAGGTCGGGGGAATGGTCGGCGACCTGCGCCAACGCATCGCGCCCCCCGGCGGCCGTCAGCACCGCGTAGCCCCGCCGCTCGAACGCCTCGGCGATGGCCAGCCGGTTGTCCTCGCGGTCATCGACGACCAGCAGGAGGGCGTCACGGCGGGGGGGAGATTGTTTGGCTCGCGGGTCCATCTGTTTTCTCTTAACCGAGCAAGAACCGATCCAGGATACCAACTCCCGACGGGCAAGTCGATCCGCGGCGCGCGATTGATTCTCAGCGTCTGCGGTGGTTTGAGGCCGGTCTGATTGAAATTGTCAAATGATTGCTCCTGGCTTAAACTGAGAGGCGTATGGTATCTGCTGGCTTGATCTTCGGATCAGTCTGACCCCTCAAAGGCGCACCTCCCCACGTGAACGACCCGAGCATCCCGTTTATCAAACCCAATCCCCAGGCGCCGTGGTGGCGGGCGCGGGCGCGGGGGGCGCGGCGGACGTATGCGCGGGCGCGGCGGGGGATGGCGCAAGCGGGGCAGATCAAGCGGTGGAACAGCGAACTGAACTGGCGCGAATTTTGGCATGGGCGCACTTTTTTGGAATCCGGTCCGCGGCTGATCCAAGTCGGGACCAACTGGACCTGCAATCTCAAATGTTCCTTCTGTCGCCTCACGATGGAGTGGACCCAGAACGAGCTGAAGAAGCTGCCGGCCCGTGAGCTGCAGATCAGCGAGCGCGTCTTCGACGTGGTCCGTCGCCTGCTGCCTCGGGCCGAGATGATGACGCTGACGCCACTGGGCGAGCCGCTGCTGTGGAGCGGGCTGGGAAAATTGCTCGATTTTCACGCCAGCGTCGGTTCGCGCAACCTGGCGTTCACGACCAACGGGATGTTGCTCAACGAGCGCAACGTCGAGCGCATCATCCAGGGGCAGCTCAGCCATCTCTACGTCTCGATCGACTCCAACGACCCGGAGATCTACGCGGGCATGCGCGTGCAGGGCGAACTCGGGGTCGTGGAGGAAGGAGTCCGGCGGCTGGCCGCCCGCAAGCAACAGCTTGGCTTGGACTGGCCGCGGATGACGGTAAACGCCACGTTCATGAAGCGTAACATCCCACAGTTGCCCTCGATGGTCGGCTGGGCCAAGGAGCTGGGCTTCGACGAAATCTCGGTCCAGCTCATGGAGATCGAGAACCCCGAGCAGGAGCCCGAGTTCCTGGGGTATTGTCCGGAGATGGCGCGCGAGAACATCCTCGAGGCACTGGCCCGCGGCCGCGAGATCGGCATGATGGTCCGCCCGCACCTGGCCTTGCGCAACCTGATCTCGGCCGACTCGGAGGGGCGTCAAGTCTCCGAGCACCAATACACGGCCGCCTCGCCGATCATGCCCGAGGAGCGGAAACTACACGGCGGCGCCGGAGATGGGTCCTACGCCTCGACCGTGACGGTGGGCCAGGCCGATGCGCCGGGTTGTGCCACTTGCGGCGCGGGTGAACTGGCCGATGCCCAGCATGCCGAAGCCGAGCGCTTGGCCAGCGACCCCTGGCTCGACATGCGCGGCAAGACGCTCGTCGAGAAGTGCCATTACCCGTGGTACAACCTGCTGATCGACACCGACGGCGACGCCCGCCCGTGCTGCTGGGCCGACGCTTCGTGGGGGAACCTCAATGAGCTCGATTTCGAGGAGGTCTGGAACGGGGAGAAGGCGCAACGGATGCGGCGCGACTTCCTCGCCAACCACATCCCCGAATCGTGTAGGAAGAAGCATTGCCGCGTGGATTTGTAGGGGAGGGGATAAGGCACTCGTGCCTGAGAAGGTGTCCTCAGCGCTTATTCATGGAGCGTTCATTACCTGCCCGGTCCTCCCGTCGTGCGACGTTGCGATGGCCCAGATTCGCGTCATGGACGCCGCCACCACCCGCGCCAACTCGATCTGGATCCGAGTGTGGTTGGGCAACACCGATGGCTCCTACGGGGAGTGGTCCGCCGATCAGGGCGGCACCTGGAACCCCTTCCTCG
>CAUZJO010000036.1:0-34001 GCA_963580245.1 Candidatus Sumerlaeia bacterium
TGGGCTATTCTCATCGGCATCGTCCTTGCAAGTCATGTTCAAGAACGATACCACAACCCCCAATTATAATCAACTGTAATTATGAGACACTACACTAGGTCGAGTGCCAGGGTGGCGGGACATTTGTTCGTGTTCGCGCGGACTGGCGGGGCGTTCCGTGAGTCTTGATGCGATTGTCCGTTTTCAGGTAGGATGGGAGACTAAATGCAGTTAACGAGAGAAACTCCCAAAGATCCAAGACAAGCGATGATCCCCGAGGCACTCCCCGCCGCCTCGGCCCAGGCGCATCTTGATCTACTCGAACAGAACATCGAGCGGGTCATCAAGGGCAAGAACTCGGTGGTGCGCATGGCCATTATCGGTCTCTTGGCGGGGGGGCACGTCTTGTTTGAAGACGTGCCCGGCGTCGGCAAGACCACCCTCAGCCAATGCCTGGCCCTCTCGGTCAACTTATCCTTCCAACGCATCCAGGGAACGTCGGACCGTCTGCCGTCCGACATCCTCGGCGTGACAGTCTTCGACACCGAGAAAAAGGCGTTCACGTTCCGCGAGGGGCCGATCTTCGCCAACATCGTCCTGGTCGACGAGATCAACCGCACCACGCCCAAGACCCAGTCGGCCCTGCTCGAGGCGATGAACACGGCCCAGGTCAGCATCGAGCGGGTCACTTACGAGCTGCCCCAGCCGTTCCTGGTCATCGCCACCCAGAACCCCTACGACAGCCACGGGACGTTCCCCCTGCCCAAGAGCCAGCTCGACCGGTTCATGCTGCGGCTGCACCTGGGCCACCCCGACGTGGAGTTCGAGCGCGAGATCCTGCGCGACGTGCGGCGGCCGGGTGATTTGTCGATGGTGCGGCCCGTCTTGTCGAGCGAGGAGGTGATCGCCATGCAGACCGGCGTGCGGCAGGTCAAGGTGGAGGATTCGCTGCTCGATTACATCGTGAGTCTGATCAACGCGACCCGCAACTCCACGATGATCGAACTGGGCGGCTCGACGCGGGCGGCCCTGGCCCTGCGCAACTGCGCCCAAGCCCACGCCTATATCAACAGCCGCGACTACTGCATCCCCGACGACGTCAAGTCGATGGCCGTCCCCGTGCTGGCCCACCGATTGGGAATCATCCGTACGTTCGAGGATACGGCCGCGTACGTCGGCGAGGGCTCGACGGCGGTCTTCAGTATCCTGGAAGATACGCCCGTTCCGATCTGATTCAAGCCAGTGGCGCCCAAATAAAAATGCTCTGGGGAACCCGAAGGCTCCCCAGAGCGCTCCAACAGGAAGGACTTAGGCGGTGCTTACTGGAGGAGGGAAAGGACCAACTGTGGCACTTGGTTGGCCTGAGACAATACCGCGATGGCCGCCTGCTGCAGGATTTGGGTCCGGGTCAGTTCGGCGGTCTCGGCGGCGAAATCCGCGTCCAGAATCCGTGAATTGGACGCTTGAACGTTTTCGGCGGCGATGCTCAGGTTGCTGATCGTCGTGTTGAGTCGACTGACTTGAGCGCCGATGTTCGCGCGCAAGCCATTGAGGTTCGCCAAACCGACATCCACAATCTGAATGGCCTGTTCGGCGCCGGTCTTCGTTGAGATGTCAATCGTGTTGATATTCTTTGCGGAGTTCTTGACGCCGTTAGCGGCGCCGCCGATCCCAAGCACGGCGGCCGTATCGGCGACACTGAACGTCTGGATGCTCGAGAAGGTAACCGTCCCCCGGGTCAGGTCCTCGACGCCGGCGCCGTCGGCAAACCCGGAGACCAACGCGCCTGTTCCGTCGGCGTCGATTCCGATGTTGCGACCGTCCTCGGCCGTCAAAGTGATCTTGTTGGTGTTCAGAGTGGCTTTGACGCCCGTCTGGCCGAAAACGGCGTTAATCGCGTCGACCACATCGCTTCCCCCTATACCGCTGGGTACTAGGTTAAAGGTGCCGACGTCGACGCCGTTGATTTTGAGGTAATTGGTGCCGTCCACTGTCGCGTGGTTATTCGCCGTCTGATCGCCGGCGGCCGTATGCGTGGTCGTGGCCTCCGCGGTGACACCTGTTTCGCCCGAAATCGCGTTGATCGCGTTGGCATAAGCGAGCGCTGACTCAGCGGGGGCGGCATCATGCGAGACGCCGTCCGTCGTCGGCGCGGGGGCGAAGAAGTCACGGCCATT
This sequence comes from Candidatus Sumerlaeia bacterium, assembly GCA_963580245.1. Lineage (GTDB taxonomy): Bacteria > Sumerlaeota > Sumerlaeia > MVZB01 > MVZB01 > CAUZJO01. Next base: position 2,157 of record CAUZJO010000036.1, read on the forward strand.
GACCGTGATCGTCACCTGGCCTTCGGTGAAGCCGCCGGCCTGTACCTCGGTGCCGGCCGCCTCGAAGGGGCTGCCGATGTCCGTGGCGCGCGCTGAATGCTGATCGAGATTTTGCGGATCGCTCCCGCGAAGGGGCTGGCCTGCACCTCCTTGGCCAAGAACGATCCGTCGAGGAGCCGGAGCCCATTGAAGTCCACGGTCTGGGCCATGCGGTCAAGTTCGGAAACCAGCTCGCTCACTTCGTCATTGAGTGACTGGCGGTTGGCGACGCTGTTGGTATCGGTCGCCGACTGGATGGCCAGCTCCCGCAGGCGTTGCAGAATATTGTTCTGCTCGCCGATCGCGCTCTCTGCCGTGCCCAGCAGCGAGAGCCCGTCGCCGGCGTTGCGGATTGCCTGGTTGAGGCCGCGGAACTGGGCCGTCAAACCATTGGAAATGGCCAGTCCGGCGGCGTCGTCGGCGGCATGATTGATCCGCAGGCCCGAGGAGAGTCGCTCCAGGGCCTTGTTGAGACCCAGCGAATTCCTGCTCAAGTTACGCTGAGCGCTGGTGCTCGCAACGTTGGTGTTAACAAACAGTGCCATGATCTTTCCCCCGTGAAAGGACTACCCAATCAATGCAATCAACAAACGACTATTTATTAAGTCTTTTGCAAAACGACTGCGGTTCTCAGTTTGCATCGGTCCCTGGTCCGAGATATAAGGGGCCGACGTTTGAAATGCTTGGCTTTTGGTCGTCCTGACCGCCCGCGCGCCATTTCCAAACGCGGGCTGCCCTCAATGCACCACCTAAGATCCTTTTGCCTGATCCTGCTTCGGGACGCCGAGGGCGCGGCGTCGGTCCGGTGGCCCTTCCTTTTGGGAACCGCCGCCAGACCCGAAATCATCTAGTCATGTTGTTTTGAGACTTAGAGAGAAGACCGTTTCCATCCTGGAAGCGGGGAGGCTCGCCTTCCGTGGGGCTCGCCTTACACAGTAGCTTATCGACGGTCCCGAGCCCGGCTTTAGGGGAAAGTGTTATGTTTTTTGGACAGGGTGTACTTTTCTTATAACACCCCCCGTCCGCCTATCCCTCAAGCTCCCCGGGACGGCCGGCCAGCATCCGCTTGAACCTTACGCGCAGCTTCTGAGAGAGTGATTCGATTTGCAACGCGCGGCGGAGCATGGCCGGGTCGGGTTCGCGGCCACGCATCAGTCCCATCATTTCGCGGACGCTCACTTTTCGGGGATCGGCCGCCGCGCGTTCAATGGGATTGCCCGCCTCGACCTCCCCTTCCTCAAGCACCCGCAGGTAGAACCCGACACGCCCGCTCTCCTCGAATACCTTTGGGAAGTCGGGGCGATTCATGCGACCGGCCAACTTGAAACAGGGTTGACGCGGCTTGGCGATCTGCAAGACCGCGCTCCCCACCCGTAGCACGTCGCCGACATGGAGGGCGTCTTCCAGCAGGCCCTCAAGCGTGAGGTTTTCACCGAGATAACCATAAGCCATCGCATCGAGTCCCAGAAATTCGCCCCAGTGGGCATAGTGTTCGTGGGGGTACGCGTAGACGGCGTTATCGAGGCCGCCATGCGCGTCCAAGTCCACGCGCACGTCCCCCTGCACGCGTTGACGCGTGATGCGAACCGGACCGGCGACCGGTTCCTTAAAAAACCCCGTCCGAACAGGTCGCCCGCGCCACAACATCTGTTTCGGAGCGGATACGTTAACTGAGAGAAGTTTCATGTACGGGTGAGCCTATCGTTCACGGGTTTGCCTATCGTCAAACTCATCCCAAAGTCCCCAACGGGGGCGAAAGCATAAAGCCCAGGGTGAACGTAGTGAACTCTGGATCAGCGGACGCAAAACTCCCAGCCCTCGAAGAGGGCGACGGAAACAACTTCACGTCCCCATTTCATCAAACAGGCGCCGCTCATCGAACTCAACCTCATGGGCCTTCAACAACGCAACCAATTCCTCCTCGAATGAGACCTTCTTATGATGCCGCTCCTGGTTCAATATATAATGATGCGCCTTTTCGATCTGAGATTGGCTGATCGTAAACGCGCCGTATCCGGTTTGCCAACGGAATTCCCGAACATCGGGGAACGTCCCGTGAATCCAATAGCTCGGAGCTGCGGTCGGCCAGGGGCATCAGGATGCTTTGGGCGCCGTCAAACATCAGTTCTGACGATCATGTATCTCGCCTCCTCGGAGGCCAGGAACAGCGCCAGGCGGCCGATGTCGGACGGCTTGCCGATGAAACCGGTCGGGATCAACGCCGCCGCGGCGTCAAAATCGAAATCGGCCGGCATCGCATCGAGGTGTTTCTCGACCAAAATCCAATTGGGCCGAATACCCGACGGTATCGACCGAGGAGCCCTGATTCACGCCTGTGGGTTTGCAACCCGGCAGGAGTGGCAAAAGGATAACGGGGCCAAGGAGTCGTTGATAAAGCTGGCCTACCCGTTGAACGGTCCGCTCAACCCCCACAGTAGGGAGAGCCCCCCTTCCAATGGCGGACAAGGTGGATGCCGGTCTCGGCCATCCAGTTGTGGGCCGTTTGATTTGCGCAAAACGATTGACAAACACCTCGATCAGCGCGACAAGTGCGGAGTGAGCGGCCATGGGGGGTGTATGTTGTCGGATATCGGCGATTAGGCGCACCGCCAAGGCGCGCCGATCCCGATCGAGCACGCCCGCAAGCTGCCCGTTCATCGCGACCGCGGAGATCGAATGCGCAATATCATCATCATTGCCGTAATCCTGCTCTTCTTCCTCCATCAGGACTTCTGGTGGTGGGGGGACGGGTCTTTGGTTTGGGGATTCATGCCGGTGGGATTGGCTTATCATGCGGCTTATTCGGTCGCGGCGGGCCTGGTGTGGGCCTTGGCCGTGAAATTCGCCTGGCCCCAGACGGTCGAGGATGAAGCGGGCGAGGCGGCCGAGCGCGACGAGGGAGCGGCGACCCCCTCATGACCTCACTCGTCATCATCGTGGGTTATCTGATCCTGCTGCTGGGGCTTGGGGTGTTCAGTGCGCGGTTCTTTCGCGGCACCTCGGCCGACTACTTTGTCGCCAGCCATTCGATCGGGCCTTTCCTGCTGCTCATGTCGGTCTTCGGGACGACGATGACCGCGTTCGCGTTGGTCGGGAGCACGGGCAAGGCTTTCGACAAGGGAATCGGCGTCTATGGATTGATGGCCTCGTGGTCGGGCCTGATCCACTCCGCCATCTTCTTTCTGGTCGGGATCAAGGTCTGGGCGATCGGCAAGCGTTACGGTTACGTCACCCAGTGCCAGTTCTTTCGCGCCCGCTTCGAGTCACCGACGCTCGGATACCTGCTGTTCCCGATATTGGTCGGGTTGGTCATCCCATACTTGCTGATCGGGCTATTGGGGGCGGGGGCGGTGATGCGCGGGTTGACCGTCGGATTTTTCCCCGATCTCTTCCCCGGCGTGATGAACCCCAACCTGGGTCGCATGCAGTTCGTCGGGTCGATCCCGCCCTGGCTGACGGGCCTGGTCGTGAGTTGCGTGGTGTTGACCTACGTGTTTCTCGGCGGCGTGCGCAGCACGGCGTGGGCCAACACGTTTCAAACTCTCGTCTTCATGACCACCGGCATCATTGCGTTCTGGATGATCGCCAAGCGGTTGGGCGGGTTCTCGGCGGCCAGCGCGCAGGTCCTGGCCAACACGCCCCAACATCTGGCCCGCGAGGGCATGATCGGCCGCCTCGAGTTTTTCACGTATTGTTTCGTGCCGCTGTCGGTCGGGATGTTTCCCCACCTGTTCCAACACTGGCTGACGGCAAAATCGGCACGCACGTTCCGCCTGACGGTGATCGCGCACCCGATCTTTATCATGATCGTCTGGGTGCCGTGCATCCTGATCGGCATCTGGGCGGCGGGAGCCGGGATCAAGGCCCCGGGCGGCAATGCCAACGCCGTCCTGGGCACGATGGTCGCCGAGCTGGTCGACAGCCCCGCGCTGACCGGGCTGCTCGTCGCGGGCATCCTGGCGGCCATCATGTCCTCGCTCGATTCGCAGTTCATGTGCCTGGGCACGATGTTCACCAACGATATCGTCTTCCGCCTGTTTGGGGTCGATCGGTTCGATGACAAGCGGAAGATATTCTTGGCCCGCGCATTCATCGTGCTGATCGTCTCGATCACCTATCTGCTCACGTTCTTCCCCCCGCCGCATATTTTCGACCTCGGGGTGTGGTGTTTCAGCGGGTTCGGCAGCCTGTTTCCGCTCGTGTTCGGGGCCGTGTATTGGCGGCGCATGACCCGCGGCGGGGCGATCGCCGGGGTGCTCGTGATGGTTGCCACGTGGCTCTGGCTCTTCACCCGTGATATGATGTACAAGGGAGCCGGGGGCGGCGATTCGCTGATCCTCGGCATGATGCCGGTGGCGATCATCTTCAGCGCCACGCTGCTGACCATGGTGGTCGTGTCGTTGATGACCCGTCCGCCCGCGCCGGCGACGGTTGAGAAATTCTTCCCCAACGCCTCACGGGAGCGACAAACAGGATGAGCTCGACCGCGGAAGGTGTTCACGCATCAGGGGCTGCCGATGCCGCCGCGAAGGTGGACGAACATGTGCGCGAGATGATCGGCTGGCATTTCTCGCCCCAGACGGGTTGTCCGTTCTGGCTCGAGTGGGCCAACAAAGCGGGCTGGGACCCGGTCAAAGAGGTGCGCGGCTTCGATGACCTCAAGCGTTTTCCCCATTTCGACGACGAGTGGCTGCGCTTCGAACCGCATGAGCGCTGGGTGCCCAAACCTTACGAAGGCCGACCTTACAAAATCTTCGAGACCGGCGGCACGACCGGCCTGCCCAAGCAACGGATCAGTTGGGAAGATCACCAGATCGACTACACCGAGTTCTCCGAGACGCTCAGCGACGAAAGCTTCCCGCGCCGGACCAACTGGCTCATGTTGGGCCCGACCGGTCCGCGTCGCCTGAGGCTTTCCATCGAGCACCTGGCCAATATTCGCGGCGGGTCGTGCTATCACACCGATCTCGATCCGCGCTGGGTGAAGATCCTGTTGGGTGAAAAGCGGTTCGACGAGGCCAAACGCTACATGGATCACGTGATCAATCACTCGGTCGAAATCCTCAAACACCGCAAGGTGGCCTGCTTGTTCGCCACGCCCAAGCTGCTCGAGGCGTTGGGCGAACGGCTGTCGTTGGCCGAAGCGGGGATCAAGGGGGTGTTCCTGGGCGGGACGTCGATGACGCCCCAGATGGTCCGGTTCCTGGTCGAGGAGGTCCTCGAAGGCGAGGCCGAAGTGATCCCGACGTACGGCAATACGCTGATGGGCCTGGCCCGCGGTAAGCCGGTCGGACCCGATCATGGCTACGAAATCACCTATTACGCCCCACAACCGCGCGCGATCTTGAGCGTCGTCGACCCCGAGAACACCGACCGCGTGGTCGACTACGGCCAGTGGGGTCGCATCATGCTGACCACGCTGACCAAGGAACTCTTCATGCCCCGTTTTCTCGAACGCGACGAAGCCACCCGCGAACGACCCACGAAACAATTCCCCTGGGACGGTGTCGGCAATGTGCGGCCGTTTGGTTCGAGCGAGAAGAAAGTCGTGGAGGGAGTTTATTAGAAACCGGAAATCGCCAAACGCGCATTGACTTGAACAGAAGATCGCCAAGGGCGCGAAGATTTAGTCATGAAACATCCAGCCTATAATTGCATGATATTCGACCCTGAAATCCGTATCGATCGGGAATATCAGTGCAAGACCAGCGAATTCTACCAAACTGTAAATTGCACCCCGAGTGAAGACTTCAATATTGAGCGAGATTCCTGGAAGGATTTCAGTTCATTTGCATTTCGTGCAATCTTGCGGCAGATTCTCTTCAACGCTAGGCCAAACTCAGAACAAATGCACCGGCTAAGCCCCAAGGGCCTTTGCGTCTTTTGTGCGCTTCTGTTCAAATCTAAAATATATCCTCATAGTTGCGGTACGATGTAGGTAGCGAGGTTTATAAAGTCGAGTCGAGATGTCTCTCCTTCATATACCGGTATTACGACATGGAAAGTCCTACGAAAGCCTGGACAAGACCGAGCTTGCCGCTCTGGGCGACGGGGAGCCGCTGGCCGAGGTGAGCCTGGCCAACGCGGGGATGATCCGGCGTGACCAGCGCAAGATCGGGGCGGCGGCCGAGGCGTTGCGGGAGCGGTCGTGCGCGGAGTTGCTCGATATCAGCGCCCGGGCGGGCGAGTTGTTTCTCCACGAGACGCTGCCGCTGTGCGAAGGCGGCCCCGCGCAATCGCCTCGGGATTATATCGAATCGCTCTCGGCGACGACCGGCCTGCCGTTCTCGCTGTGCCGGCGCAACATGGGCAAGATTCACCAGGTCTTCACCGAGATGCCGGCCATCCTCGCCGGGCTCACGCGCGGGCTCGATTTGGAGGCGTTGGATAGCGGCTTGGGCGAGCAGGGCGGGTCGGCGGTCAGTTATTTCGCCCAAACCGATTCGCTCGGTGCCGTCTTGCCGAGCAACTCGCCGGGCGTCAACTCGATCTGGATGCCGGCGATCGCGCTCAAGACGCCGGTCGTGCTCAAGCCCGGCCGCGAGGAGCCGTGGACGCCGCTACGCATCATCCAGGCCTGGATCGCGGCCGGCTGCCCGCCCGAGGCCTTCGGCTTCTACCCGACCGACCACGAGGGGGCCGCTGCGATCCTGACCGGTTCGGGCCGGGCGCTCATCTTCGGCGACCAATCCACCATCGGGCAATACGCCGCCAATCCCGCGATCCAGGTCCACGGCCCCGGCTGGAGCAAGGTCCTTATCGGCGAGGACATGATCGAACAGTGGCCCGACTGGATCGACGTGCTCGTCGGGTCGATTCTCGCCAACGGGGGCCGTAGCTGCATCAACGCCTCGGCCATTGTCGTCCCCGCCCACGGGCGCGAGATCGCCGAAGCGCTCGCCGAGCGGCTCGCCCCGATAGGCCCCCGCGCGAGAGACGACGAGGATGCCGTCCTCGCCGGTTTTGCCAACCCGGCTTTCGCGGAGTATATCGACGGCGCCATCGAGCAGGGCCTGCGGACGCCGGGTGCCGAAGAGGTGACGGCCAACCATCGCGATGGCCCGCGCAAGCATGTCTTTGAGGCCTGCGCCTACCTGCGCCCGACGATCGTGGCTTGCGACTCCTTCGAGCACCCGCTGGCCAATCGCGAGTTCCTGTTCCCTTATGCGAGCGTCGTGGAAGTCCCCCAGGCGAACATGCTGGAGCAAATCGGCCCCTCCCTGGTCGTCTCCGCGATCACGGGCGATCCGGAATTCACCCGGCGGCTCCTGCGCTGCCCACTGATCGACCGCCTCAATCTGGGGCCGATCCCCACCACGCGGGTCGAGTGGGACCAGCCGCACGAGGGCAACCTGTTCGAATTCCTCTATCGGCGGCGGGCCATCCAGCGCTCGCCCTCGATGGTCCAGGTGTCGTGATGAGCGTATTGCAACAGAACCTGATCGGCTTCGACGCGTGGCCCCAGACCCGCCTGGTCTACGGCGTGAACAGCGTGGATCGCGTCGGCGAGCTGGCGGCCGAAATCACCGGCGGCCGCGTCCTGCTGGTCACCGATCCCGGCATCGAACGCGCCTGCCACGCCGACCGGGTGCGAGACCGGCTGGTCAAGGCCGGGCTGGAAGTGGTCGTCTTCGACGGCGTCATCGAAAACCCGACCACGCGCGAGGTGGACGCTTGCGTGGCGGCGGCGCGCGCGGCGGAGGTCACTTTGATCATCGGCCTGGGTGGCGGCAGCTCGATGGATACGGCCAAGGGCTGCAACTTCCTGCTGACCAACGGGGGCCGGATGCGCGACTACTGGGGCGTGGGCAAGGCGACCCGGCCGATGCTGCCGCTGATCGCCATCCCCACCACCGCCGGCACCGGGAGCGAATGCCAGTCGTTCGCCTTGATCGCCGACGAGGCGACCCACCAGAAGATGGCCTGCGGCGACCGCAAGGCGGCCGCCCGCGTCGCGATCCTCGATCCCACGCTAACCCTCACCCAACCGAACGAAGTCACCGCGCACACCGGCATGGACGCCATCGCCCACGCCGTCGAGAGCGCCGTCACGGCCAAGCGCAACGAGATCTCGTCGCTCTATGCGCGCGAGTCGTTCCGGCTGACGGCGACCCACTTCCCCCGCGTCCTGAGCGACCCGGGCAACCTCGATGCCCGCGGCGGCATGCAACTGGGCGCGGCACTGGCCGGCATGGCGATCGAAAACAGCATGCTGGGCGCCGCCCACGCGATGGCCAATCCCCTGACGGCCCGCTTCGACGTTGCTCATGGCCAGGCCGTCGGGATGGCACTGCCCGCCGTCGTGCGCTTCAACGGCGAATCGCCCGAGGTCACGGCGCTCTACGCCGACCTGGCCTCGGCGGCCGGCCTGATCGAGCCGGGCGTGAACGGCCAGGACGCCGTCGACGCGGTGGCTTCCACGATCGAGTCCCTGATGGACCAGGCCCGGATGCCCCGGCGCTTGGCCGAGCTCGGCGTCACCCGCGAGGCGCTCGGCGATCTGGCCGCCGAGGCCGAGAAACAGTGGACCGGCACGTTTAACCCACGACCGGTCAAAACCCCTGAGTTCGAAGCATTATATGGATCAGTTATGTAGTAATAATATAGATTGTGATTAATATGCAGAAATAGGCTGGATCCGTTATCGTTGCCTCCATCGTCCTTTGTGCGGTATGTTCCGTAACGGGCAGTCTGTGGCTACCGTCTTATACAGACTGTATAATCCTTGTTATACGGGTTCCACACATGGTAACGGCAACGATTAAGATCTTCCTGGTCCACGGGGATCCCAAGAGACTTCGCACGGCGGAGTTGTCAAATTGGACGGGTAAAGCCGTTGCTGGACCACGCAGCGAGTTCGAGGGCGTATTGGCACGGGAGGAATCTGAAAAACCCGGTGTGTATATCCTTTCCGGAACGGACCCCGAATCGGGCAAACCGGCCATCTACATCGGAGAAGCTGAAAACATCAGGGATCGCGTCAAGTCACACCTAGAGAAAGACTTCTGGAACCAAGTCGTCTACTTCGTCAGCAAAGATGAGAACCTGACCAAGGCTCACATCCGGTATTTGGAAGGGAAGCTCATAGAACAGGCTCGTAGTGCCGGTCGCGCACTGGTTACGAACGGTCAAACCAGTGGGGCAAAGCTTCCAGAGTCAGACCGCGAAGACATGGAAGTTTTCTTTGAGAAAATCAACCAACTCTTGCCTGTTCTCGGAGTAGAACTACTCGTTCAATCGTCTAGCGCGGCAACGGGAACGTCCGAAAAAGAAATGCTCTTGTGCGAGATCAAGGGTCTCAGGGCGCGCGGCCACCTAATCCCCAATGGCTTCTTGGTTCTAAAAGGCTCTCAAGCGGTGCTGGACGAAAGGGCATCGTCGAGAAAATACCCGTGGGCCCGCAACATGCGGCAGAAGCTGAGGGAAAACGGTGAACTTGCTGAACAGCAAAATCACTTAGTGTTCACAAAAGACGCTGAATTTTCTAGCCCGAGCGCCGCGGCTACGGTCGTACATGGTGGTCACACAAATGGTCTTATCGCGTGGAAAAACAGCAAAGGCAAAACGCTGAATAAAATCGAATCCGTATAACTGCCGCATCCACTCGGACGCGCGCCAAGAACGGCGCGCGCCGGTGATGCGGATCGTTCTCGCGTCCGCTTAGCTTTGAGAATCGGGAGGCAATGGGATGAGCGTTCAGCCGTCAAATGGGATTCGGATTGTTACCGTCTTGGGCTCGGTGCGGCCGGGCAACTACACGGCCAAGGCGCTGGCGGTGGTCCATGATGAGATCGCGAAGCGGGAGGACATCACGTTGGACGCGATCGATCCCGCCGGGCTGGACCTTGCGCCGCCGGGTCGAGCGTCCGATCCGAGCGTCGCGAAGGACCTCCAGGACCGAGTCGCGGCGGCGACCGCGCTGGTCCTGGCCACCCCGGAGTACCACGGGGGTTTCAGCAGCGTCATCAAGCTCGTCATCGAAAACTTGGGTTTCCCTTCGGTGATGGCGGGCAAGCCGGTGGCGCTGATGGGCGTGGCGGCCGGTCAGATCGGCGCGATCAAGTCGCTCGAACAGCTTCGCAGCGTCTGCTCGCACGTCGGGGCGATCGTCCTGCCGGGCCCGGTCTCGGTGGCCAACGTGCAGAAGGTCTTTGACGAGGATGGCCAGTGTCTCGACCCCGGTACCGAAAAGCGGCTGCGCGGCGTGGTCACCTCGCTCATTCACTATATCGAGGATACCATTTGTCCGCGCGTGGCCCTGGAGCAGATGGTCAGGGGCGGGTTGGACTGACTGCGGATCGGACTGATCGCGAGTCTGGCTAAACGCGGCTCGGCTCACTCCGGCGGTGATCGGACCGGTCGCTCAGGCCTCGGTATACGGCGAAGGCAGCGGGCACTGATTGTTGATGCCGTAGATCTGGCGCAGACCATAGAGCGTCAGGTCGGGTTGGGTTTCCTGCAGGAAGGGGAGGTACTGGCGCAGGCCCAGCGCGTCGCCGCCCGTGGCCACGATCGGGCAGGCCCGGCCGCACTCCTCCAGCGAGCGGTCGACCAAGGTGTGGATCGCGCCCAGGTAGCCGTGCATGAGCCCCGCCTGGATGCTCTCGACCGTGGTCCGCCCGATGACGCGCTTGGGTTCGAGCAGTGGGACGCGCGGCAGGCTGGCCGTGCCGCCGGCCAGGGCGTCGGCGCCCATCTCGATGCCCGGCATGATCGCCCCGCCCATGTAAACCGGCTGATGAGCGGCCGAGGGGGCCTCGGCCAGGTAGTCCAGCGTGATGGCCGTGCCGAAATCGAGGACCATGACCGGCACCCCTTGAAAGAAGTGGGCGCCGACGGCGTTGGCCAGCCGGTCCATTCCCACCTCCTCGGGGTTCTCGTAGCCGTTCTCGATCCCCATCGGCGTCTCGCGACTCAGCAGCATCGGGATGGTCTTGAATTCCTTCTCGACCGCCTCGACGACGTGGCGGTCCAGCCCCGGCACGACCGAGGAGACGATCGCCCCATACATCGGCATGTCCTCGCCGATCATCCCGCGCATGAGCAGGGCGTACTCGTCGGCGGTGCGCCGGGGATGCGACGCGATCTTCCACGTCTCGCGCAGTGCCCCGCGGATAAACAGACCCAAATGGATCGAAGTGTTGCCGATATCGATGGTGAGGATCATGGATGCACTCGCGCGCACCTGGCCTCTCCGACGTCACCAACCGCGCGCCAACCACTCTAATGCCCCGAGCCGCCCCGCGCAAGCGAATTGGCCACAAGACGAAGCAAACCTCAGGTCCCTTCCTCAGCCCCCCAAAAGCCGAAACCCCAAACCCTGAACCCTACCCCCCTGGACCCTAAACCTAATACGGGTACACTCAGCTACTTGCCAGCCGCCGTCGGCCATGGCCCGTGGCGGGGGTCGAAGCTGTTATGGTTGGGGAGGCTGGCCAAGGAGGTCCAGCCTGGGGGAGGCCGCGTCCCGTTTTCGAGCGGCTTCGCGACTTGATCGCCTTACTTGGTCTCGCGAGCGTAGACTTCCACTTCGACGTAGTGGTTCTGATCGTTGGAGGTGTTGCCATTGCTGGTGAGTCGCACGTAGCGGCCGCTGACGCCGCCGGCCTCGATCACCCTGCCCTTGAACGTCTCGATGTATTCCTTGCCCTCGCCGATCCCCAAGCCCGAGGAGTTGTCATGGTCATTGTTGAAAATGGTATGGACGTCGTCGGCGAATTCGGGGGCGCCGGCCACCTGGATGATGACGTCATGATAGACGCTGGCCGCCGAATGAAAATGCCAAACCGCGACGGCGTATACCTCATGGGCCTGCCCCAGGTCGATCTGGACCCATTGCGTTCGTGGACCCAACTCGACGTAGCTGCCGTCGACGCCTTCCTTGTCCCCATCGGTGACGAAATCGACGTCGCCGATGATCGGCTCCTCGTCGCTGCTGGTGACCGGTTTATTGCGGGCGACGTTTTCGAGCCCCTTGGGGATCAGGATCGTGGGGCGGGTCTTGAATTCCTCGGATGTCTCCAGGTTGGACGAGCGCAGGTCTTTCGGGGTGCCCATGAACATCGGCAGCGGCAATTCCAAGTCCAGCTTGACCATCCCCTTCTTGGAACGTTTGGGCTTCTTCTCCTTCGCGGAAAGCTCAAGCGGGCAGAACGCCAACATGACGATCAACGCGAGAGGAATGAACCAACGATCGGCAAAGCGGCAAAATCGCAACATCTCTTGGAACTCCATACGTCGAGTAAGTTTCAGCACCCCATGCCCGCCGGTACGTTGGGAGCCGGCACGAGGGACCACAACTTAATTATGCCACACTCGCGAGACCCCGGGCGAACCGAAAGTGAATCGCTGAATAGACTCGGACGCGGTGCGACCGAATCGGCGATGGAGTTCATCAATGGAACCCCTCATTCGAAAGCGGCGTTGTGGTCCCAATCATGAATCGCGTTGCCATGCTCCACCGTGTAGTCAAGATCATCGAAATAGACCAGGGCCTCTTTGCCGTTGTTGTCCTGCATATTGAAGATGCCGAACCGATTAAAGCTCGCCCCATCGGGGAAAATCGTTTCGCCCCACACCACCCCGCCGGCCGCCCACCCGGCCGTCCCGTACGATAGCTCCAGCCCGCCCACGTTCTGCACCGGTTCATTGTTGCCCGACAGCCGGAACCCCATGAAGTTGGGCGGGCGCCAACCCTGTTCCCGCGAGTTGAAGAAACCGATAAAAAATCGCTGCTGCTCGTCCAACCGACCGTGTGCGAGGCCCGCACGAGGGCAATGCGGCCGGAAAAATTGAGCGGATCATCCAACGTCAGCGGCGCGATCACCTTGCCGTAAGAAGCCGGCATGACCGATCGGCTCACCACACCGCCGATCTCGCCGGCCGCGGTGCCCGCGTGATGGCTGGCGCGAAAACCGAAATCCTGGTTCACCGTCGGGGGATTCGCCGCCTGGATTCTATTCTGAAAACTGTCCCAATTTGGGTCGAGGTCGAAGGATTCAAAGCGTTGTTCCGTCGTGGCAATATCCCCCGCTCGCGGCATCCTGACACCCGTCGCCAGTATCATGGAACATACGATCAGGCCCACTAGAGGTCGAAGCATTCCCCATTGCATTGTGTTTCTCCTTTGTCCGTGTTGTCGAACTGTAGAGTGGACTTCCCCTTTTCGGGAGTTCGTCGCGTTTGGGTTGGTTGACCAGGGTTCACTACGCGCGCCCTGGGCCCTATTCCTTCGCCCCCTTCGATGGATGATCGGTGAAGGAGCCGACGGAATCCCTCACGCGCTTGCGGGATTGCGTCGCCGCATCCAGATTGCGGCGCAGGCCTTTCAGCCCCGGTCGGCTTAGGGGCGTGTGACCCCATTGGCGCTGGAAGGCTTTCCCCGATGGGGAGGCATCGAGCATCGAGCCGGTCAGCCAGGGACCGGTCCCCTCCCGCGCGGCAAGTCCGGGCAACAGGCGGGTCAGGGGTTCTCGGTTGAACGGGCAGACTTCCTGACAAATGTCGCAGCCCAACGCCCAGCCTTCCATTTTCGCGGCCAGGTCCGATGGGATCGCATCCTTCTGCTCGATCGTGAGGTACGACGTGCAGCGGCGCGGGTCGAGCCGATATGCGTCGTCGAAGGCGCGCGTGGGGCAGGCATCCAGGCAGCGTCGACAGCCGCCGCAGCTCGCTGCGGGGTCGCGCAGCGGCGCGTCGGGCGGGAGTTCGAGCGACGTGAGCAACACGCCGATCAGCGACCACGAGCCGCGTTCGGGATCCAGCAGGAGTGTGTTCTTGCCGATGAAGCCAAGCCCCGCCCGCACGGCCAAGGCCCGTTCATCGAGCGGTGCGCTATCGACGCATGGCCGGAAAACGGGCTTCTCGCCGATCCCGAATTCGGCGTAGTGCTCCGTGATCCAATCGCCCAGCCGCCCGAGCCCCTCGCGTATCACGAGGTGGTAATCGCGACCCCAGGCGTAACGCGCAATCTTCCCGGCCCGCGCGTCGGTGGGCGTATCAGGGGCCCCGGGGTGGTCCCCGTCATAATAACCCGCCAGCACGACGAGCACCGCGCGCGCCTCGGGCAGCAGGTCGCGCGGATGAGTGCGCCGGGGCCGCTCGCGCATCAGGTAGCGCATCGCCCCGGCCTTGTCCTCGCCCCGCCAACGTTCCCAACGCCGTTGCCAGGCCGGGGACAAAGGTTCGGCCGACGTAAACCCCGCCCGCGAAAAACCGAGGCGCAACACTTCGGAGCGGATCGCTTCGCGAAAATCTGTCAGTTTATTTGGAAGCGGGACCTTATGAATCATTCACGAGACAGACTCAGGATAATACACATCATAGTTGAAGACAGGCAACGGATTAACAGACCCCGAGGTCTTTATTGCTCTTTCTTCGATTACATTTTTCACATAAAAGCTAAATATTTCTGGCGGTATTTGCCCCCCCTCTGAGACTGGTATTATATGGTCGAATTCAAGATTCTCACGACTCCCACATTCTACGCAACATCCACCGTCACGATTCCACACTTCATTCTGAACAAATTTTGGCACAATGGGTCTATTCTGTGCCGATTCCGAGATGGTTCCAGCTAAATCCTTCACAATGATTTTATGTCCACAATATTCACATTTATAGGTTGCTGCCACAAGATTTTGCGAAATAGATTGAAAAGCGAAAGTGCTCTCTCCGCATCCACCGCAACTACTTGGGGGTGGGAATTTCATGATCGCCAAATTTAGCTCTTCATCGATTTCTTGAGAGTCGTCCTCTTGCTCTGCTAGTTTCCCTCTTATTTCTGTTATAAGCTCAAGTTTTTCAAGCTCCTGATCGTTTATGTCTAGGTTATGAATTTTAGCATAATGCAGCCCTTCTGCCTTCATGAACTTTTCGGATGCTCGCTGTAGCGTTCTTTGTTCGCTTTCCGTAAGGTGTTGCTCATCCTTTAATAGACGCAGGTATCGTTTGATTATTTCGTTCGCCAACACAGTCACTTTTATAAAAAAGGAAAATGTTGTAATATTCTCCACTTTACTCCAATACAATTTATTCATACGGATTAGCTCTTGAATGATTTTGCGCTTCTCTTCTGACAGGTTAGCGCCGAGCTTGATCACTTCCGTCAGTTTTAAATCAGGATTCGCATATGCCTTCATAAATCCAATCTTCTTAAGCAATGCGGTATACTCTGGATTCTTTTCGCTGCTTTGAAATGAACCTCCCACGATACCCCAAACATCTTCGATCTTGTTTAAGGATATTAGTCGTTCAGTGGGCAATACTTCCATCGACTTCAAAGAGGAAATTTCGGTAAAGCCGGGTTCAAAAAACATATAGTCACAAATCGGCTGAGATAGCAAACTCAGAACAAATTCGTCTTTTTGAAACACGGCATAATCGTAACTGGCGTCTTGCTTTTCAATCCATAATTCGACATTTGAAGATGAACCCCAAAGTGGAATTAGTGCATGATCATTTTGATCTGTGAAGACGGCTCAATCGAACTTGTTGTCGGGTCCTTTCTTGCCAAAGATAAAAAGCTGATTAGGTAAGGAGCCCACCTTCAATGTAATATGGTACACTCTCTAGTACGTGCCTGTCAATAAATCACATGTAATGACGGTGACCGGCAAAGGGACAGAAATGGCTGTGCCAACCATTATTTCGTGCTGGCCAGCCAAGTCGGGGCAAAGCAGCCTTGGATTGGTCCCGGCATGCCTATCAAACTGTTGCTGAGTCGCGTTTTTCGGCCCTTTTAAGCCGGGCAATCAACCGCCTCGATCATGAATTGTCCGAACGTTGATCAACCCCCCGCGTTACTTGAGCCCGCCCAAATCACCCGGTCCGAATCCCCACGTGTCGAAATACCAGATGTCGCCCGGGCTGACGGTTCCGTTGCTGGGATCGTAGTGCATCCAGTCGATCTCGGCGCCGGTGGGCGTGGGCGGGGCGATCTGGCTCCACCAGAGGATGTCCGGCCCCGCGCTCTCCATTGTCCAGTAATAAGATTGCCCGCCGTAGTAACCGATGCGGTCTCCCCTGAGGGATTGCGACGTGATCACGGCGCTCATCTTCTCGGCCTGGGGATTTAGCAGGTGGACCGCTCTCGAACTGAAAACGTCGGCGGGATTGCTGGTCAGGTAGGGAATCGGCGTCGTCAGAAACCGTCCCATGTGGACCATGCCGGGCGGGGGCGGCGACCAATGAATGACGAAGGGGCCGTAGCCGGGGCCGACCTGGTTGTTGCCCTGGTTGATCAGCCCCAGATTGATGGTCTCGTTCCAGTCCACTTCGTAGGTGCGAAAGGCGATCGCGACCGTCCGCATGTCGGCCTTGGCGCGCATCTGCGCCTGGAGGAAGTTCGGCACGGCGATGGCGGCCAAAATGGCGATGATCGCCACAACGATCAGCAGTTCGATTAAGGTGAACCCGATGCGGTCGGCCAAAGTCCTCCTGACAAACATTCCGCCCCTCCAATGGTTTATGGAGCCGACTCACCGTTGCGGCCGCCGCCTCGACGTTTCAAGAATAAGTGGCTGGCATGACGCAAAACCAGGACCTATCGCGCCATGGGATTGGGATATTGTGGAGAACATCTCCCTACTATAAATAACCCTTTATGTGGCGTAACGCGAATTCGGGAATCCGTCAATCTTGAGCACGGGTCGCATCGTTTCGATCATGGAGTCGTGTCATCTAAGTCGCGCGAGCCACGGATTTGGTTTTGTCAGTGATCTCGCTTTTTCGATCGCCGCTCGATTTTCCGGCGTGTCGCGCACCCAGACGTTGAATTTGAAGTCTTCCCACACCCGCTCCCAGCCGCCCGCGCTCAGGTGGCGGTTGACCTTGGCCCCGACCGGCAGGAAGAGCGTCTGGACGTTCCAGTGGTCGAGTATCTGGTCCCAGGTTCGGACGCCCTGGACCGCCTCGTCGCCGTGTTCGCGGCGCGCCTGCTCGATTTGATCGGCCGTGACGCCCGCGAGGACCATGTGTTCCTCGCGGATGACCAGTCCGCCGTAGATGTCATACCGATTGTCGGTGAATACCTTATATCGCTCGGGCGACAACCTCCAGATGAGGTACCCGGCGTAATTGCCGCCGTTCCATAGCGGGGCCGGCAGGTCGGCGCGAATAAGGAGATCAACCGCTTTGCGCGGGTACTCATCGATCAAGAACGTCCCTTGGGGCAGTTGACTGGGGATCGGCGGCGGCACCGAAGCGGTCGAATGGACCGCCGGCTGCCAGGGCTGGCCGCCGGCGAGGATCAGGTTCCTTTCCATGGTGGACGGACGTTCGCGCGTCGAAAAAGTCCAATACAACGCAAGCGCAACGAGCGTAAAAACGGCGAGCAGGCCGATGATGCGCGTCGCTTGGGGCAAACGCGCCCGCCAGGCGCGCTCGAATGCGCCGGCCCACCCTTCCAGCGTCCACGCGAGCGTTGGCAGCATGACGACCGCCATCAGCGGCAGGTGGCGCACGTGATGAATCCCCTGATAGCCGAAGAAGCACACCAACAGCAGGTGCGCGGCCCAACCCTCGCGCCGGGTCCGCGCGATCGCCACGGCGAACAGCGGCAACGCCACGGCCGTGTGCAGCCAGGGATTCGCGGAGGCCCTGAGTCCGAAATGCAGTGCGATCAGCAACGCCGCCGTCGCCACCAAACCCACGGGCCGGACCGGACGCGCCGCCACCGCCGCGGCCAGCAGGATCACGCCCTCCAGCACCCACACCCACCGCCAGTCCGGCGGCAGCATCTCACCGATGCGCGCGATCAGGTACGGATCGCTCATGACCCGAGCGGGAAGCGCGAACAGATGATAACCATAGGGATTAACGAGCGTGGCGAGCAAACAACCCAGGCCCAATAGCGTCAACTGGACCAGGGCCAGTTTGGCCGGTCTGAGCGGCTCGCCGCCGATGCGCGAGGCGACCACACGCCAAACGGCGTCGGCCCAGAACGCGCCGATCACCACCAACCCCGCCATCCACCCCCCATGCAGGTTCGCCCACAGGCCGAAGAGCGGCACGAGCAACGCAAGCAGCCACGGCCTGAGCCGCCCCGCGCGCCATTCGATCAGCATCCACAACAGCAGCGCCAGCAGCAGGTAACTGACGACCGGGGGTCTGGGATAAAAGGTCCGTCGCGCCAGGGCCGCCGCCAGCGCCGCCGCCAGCGCCGCCCAGATCGGTGCATCCATGCGCCGTGCCACGAGCCAGCCGAAGCCGGCGAACGCCAGGACGATGATGAGGCTCTTGAGCAGGATCACCGCGCGCCAGCCGCCCAGGCCCGTTGACTCGCCCGCGCGATAGATGCTCCACATCCCAAGCTGCGTGAGCCACTCGTGATTGTGCCAGGCCAGGTGGTCGGCCGTGTAGGTGAAGATGTCGTTTTCGGGCAGGCCGTGCTCGCTGATATATTGTCCGGTCTTCAGCTGCCACCACTCATCGTGCGAGGTGCGCAGCGGGGTGAAACTGAACGTGAAGGCCACCCACGCGGCGAGCACGAAGGCCAAGACCAAACCGAAGCGTCCGTCGGAGGAGGGCCTTGGTGGCTGTTGACTCAATGCGGCAAGGTCCCGGAGAAAAACACGAAGCTAGAAGCGCGCTGGACGTTGAGGAGGATACGAGGTGAAGGGATTCAGATTCAAGCGCGAGATTCCGTGTTCGCCCGCGCGGGCTGCATCTCGCGGCTCCGTGAGATGCACACACGGGCCGGGCGCACAAGTCCGTTCTCTGGCTCCCTGAAGGGGAGCAATGTGAATAGCCAGGGGAGCCAACCCCTGGACCTGGGGGCCCCAGACGTCACGACCCTGAAGGGGTCGAATAGCACGCATCCCGCGATGGTTCAACCCTTTCAGGGTTGTGGCCATTTTGGGACCGCGAACCGTGGGTTGACACCCACGGCTCCTCACATTCGACCCCTTTGGGGTCGAACATGAGGACAGATTTGATTTGCGCCTCTGGCCGGCAAGGGTGCGTCTCGCCGATCCTAGGGGTGTCCCTGTCCGCGCGTCCCACCTTTCATCCCCCGTCATAACCGACCTCGCGAATCTCGATCCGTTCGATCAGCGCGCCGCGGTCGCCGCCGGTCAGGTCGTTGGGATAAAGCGGGAAGGTTTTTCGGCGCGACGGGTCGTAGAGCGGATTCTTCAGGCTGAGCAACAGGAAATCCTGCGGGCCGTTCCAGCGAAACCCGCGGCGGATGGTGCAACGCAGCCCGGTGTTGAACTCGAGCTCCAGTCGCTCTTTACGCCCTGGCTGATAAACCTGGACGATGGGCCAGCGGCCCTCCCGCGAGGGGGAGCCGACGGGTTTGCCGCGCGCCGTGACGGCCAGTTCATAGTCTCCGGGCAACAGCGAAGGAGCCAGCCACAGTTTCGTGTTGGTGACCACGTTATAGAGCTGGCGTGGCCGTCCGCGCCACGAGGGTCCCCATTTTGACAATAGCTTCTCCCATACCCCTTGATCCAGGTCCACACCGAGCGGGAGGGAATCGGCGGGGCGCGTCGGGATGGCCAGCTTGACGTTCACCGTCACCGGATTGCGCAGGTCCGAATATTGGCTCCGGGTCGGAACCAGCACGAAGCGCATGGAATAAGGGCCAACGGGAAGGTGGGGCGAGGCCACGAACTGATAGTGCATCCGCTCGCGCTCGGCCTCCTTGAAATCGGGAACCTGCAAGAGCGGTCGCGGCCACAGAACGAAAAACGCTCCGCCCGTGACCGGCATCAAGGGGATGTTCGCCCCGGTCGGCTCGTGGATCAGCAAGGCCGTCAGATTGAGGTTCGGTTGGTATTGAGGCCCCTTCTCGAAATCGATCTTCAGATCGACAAGCTCCCCGGGTTTGGGCTTGATCGGATCGACGACCACGCGCTGGATGATTAACCGGTCGTTCAGATTGTGGTTCAGGTGAAAGTGGGAATGGTTTTCCCGTTCGGGCTTGAGGCGTATGGGAGTCCCCAGCTTGGCTTCCTTGCCGGTGTAGTAGAGGACGTAATCGGTTGCGCGGGTGGCCAGCACCGGTTTCCGATCGAACTGCTGGCCGATCCGATCGGTACCCAGCATGTTCAGGCTCAAGAGGTAGTGAAAAGTACTCGAGTTGAGCTTGGCCTGTGCCTGCGACGGCGATTGATTTTGCAGCGACGCGCCGGTGCGGCGGACGAAGTAATGGAGGTCTTCGGGAACGCGGCCGTCATAGAGAATCTGTCCCCCGCCGGTCTTCTCGCGAGCGACCTCGGCCGCTTCTCGATAGACGGGTTGGATGCTGAGATAGCGGCTGACCTGCTTGACCCCCGGGCATGCGGCCAGCGCGGCCAGGGACAACACACCGGTCAGTGCCAGACTCCAGCGGCTCAGTCTCCCCAGCTCGATGAGCCCCAAGGCCACGACCAAACACCCGACCGGCGCCGCGGCATACGCCCAATAAACGTTGGCCCTGATCGTCAGGACGACAAAGACCAGTGAGGTCAGGAGCCACAGGTTGATCCATAAGCGATTGCCTCGCCGCGTGTTCAGCAGGATCGCGCCGAGGAGCAGCAGGAACGTGCCCGGCAGCGTGAGGGTCAGAATGAGTCGCGAGAGAAGAATCTGCATGGCTTCGACCGACAGGAGGTCGTCACTGGAGGCAAGCATGTTGTTGGTGTTGCGGCTCATCTGGTCCAAGCCCTCCAATGGCGCGGCGAGATCGATCCGGTACCACAGGCAAACGATCGTATAGGTCGCCGACGCCGCCAGGGCCAATCCGACCCAGGCCCAGATGCGCCGCCACCCCACCCCCTGCATCAGTGCCAGGCCCGCCACCGGGGCCAGGAACAGGCCCGGCAGCTTGGCCAGCCCGACGATGATCAGGCACGGGGCCATCCCCAACGCCGCCCACGGCGAGACTCCGCGCCGACCCGCGCCGGCGGCCACGATGCTCCAGACCAGCGCGGCGACCATGAACGTGTCGGGCAACAGGCCGCGCCCCATGAAAACCGACATCGGCGCCAGCGCGAACAGCCACAGCGTCAGGGTACCGGCCGCCGGCGGTCCCACCCTGCGCCCGAGAACGTAAAGCCCCAAGCCCGTCAGCAGCGAGGCCAACAGCGAAAAGACCCGGGCGGCGGCCAGCGGCTGGAGCCCCAGCGAGGTGAGCTTCACGGCCATGATCGGGAGAAACGGGAATTCGGGGGACTCCGGGGGTCGGATGCGCAGAATCCGCCCCAGGCTGGCCTGTGACGCGGCGTATTGCAGGCGGCCGGCCAGGTTGATGTTGCGATCCATCGGAAAGTCCGAAGGATCGTCAAATACGAGCAGCGCGCGCACGACGATCAGCACCGCCAGCGGAGGCACGACCCACAGGTGCGCGCGTAGCGTCAGCGCCGACGACCACCGGCTCAGTGCCCGGAGCAGCGGGATCCGCCGATCCGCGCCCGATGGGGTGCCATCCTCCGACGGCTCGACCGCAACGGCGGCCTCGGGCTGGGCGGGGCGCTCCGTCATGCGTGCTTGATCTGAATCAGATTCGGTATCATCTGGACCCATCCATGTTAACCGCAAGGGGCGGGATTTGTCATTCAATGAATCCTGCATGGCACCCTCCAGCGTCCACCGGCCCGTCGGCCGCGAGCCGTCCGCCCGGGGATCCGCCTCGCCCGTGTCCGTGCCAACACGCTTGGGCGCTCCGGTGATCACATCGCCTTGAATGCGGTTGTGGTCGAAGGTCCCACTATGAAAAAATATCGGACGATGCAGGCCCCAACCTGATCCATCAGGCCTAAATCTGATCCATGACTGAATCGCGAACGGGAACGGTGGGACGATGATGCGTTTGGCGAAAGGCCCCTCGGTATGCTGCTTGGCCGTCTGCGCCGTGTTGGTCGTGCGCGCCCATGACGCACGGGGCGCCGTCGATGTACCTACCTGGGAGCTCTCGGACCTGTGGGACATCCAGGAAACATTTACGATCGACCTCTCCGAAGATGATTCGACCCTCAACCTCGACGTGGAGTTGAATTCCTCGTTTCTCCGCATCGGAGTCGAAACCCGAACGGGTTCGGCGGGCGGACCGCAAAGGGCCTACGTCCAGGAGCGTCTCTCGGGAACGGTCGACGCGGACGGCTCCGCGGAGATTGGCGGCGCAACCGTCAATCTTTCATTCGAGAACGGGGAGCTTGGCGGCGAGAGCTGGTCGCGCGTCTCCGATTTGGCCTGGGTGCACGAGAACTTGGTGATCGAGGGTGACTTGGTGGCCGACTTTAGCCTGATATTCAGGGACAAGGTGGCGCGTGTCACGCTCGAACTGACCATGGATTTTGTCCCTCCCGCCGAGTTCTACGACTTTCCCATCGGCGAACCCGGCGAGACCTGGCGGGTGGACGTCATGCTCGTGCTGACCGGGTGCCTCGTGGTCGCCTTCGCGCCAGACATTCCATTCGACCTCGAAGACGTGGATCAACCACTCGACGCCATGGTCCCCGTTCAGGTGACCATGACCCTCGGCGGGCGAGAATCGCGGGGAATATCGAGCGACACCCACCGGATTGACGGCGGCGAGGTCTTTACGGCGTGGTACGCCCCGGAGCTCCGAAACGCGGTCGAGATCCAGACTAACCTGTTCCGCTTCGACGACGGCGGGGGCTTGGAACAATGGGCAGGCAACTCACTGATAGCCACGGGACACACCTCCTTGAACGTTTAATCCGAGAGCTCGCTTCAACTGGCTTGGCTGGATGGGTTTGTCGATGATGTCGGCGGCGCCGCGTTCGCCCCAGTCCACCATCAAGTCGAACTGGGTCATGTCGCTCATAATCACGACCGGCTCGGTCCGGCCGCGGTCGTGCAGCCATTCGAACAGAGAACCGCGTTGGCCTCCGGACACGAAGTCATCAAGCAGGACGGCATCATACTCGTAACTGTTGAGGCAATGGATGGCGCCGACCCAGCTTCCGGCGATGTCGGTCCGACAGCCGAAATACCGAAGCAGATCCGCGACGTAGGCGCGTGCGCTGGGATCCTGGTCTACGATTAGGATACGCTTGGCCCCGGCATGGCTTGATCACCAACTTCGGCTCATCACTCACCCGGCTGGGCTGTGAGGTTAACTCCACTGTCCCCGTATGGACGCGTCTTGCTTCCGCTGAGGAACAAGCTTCAATCGTCACCCGATCGGTGAGTGGTGCGCCCCCTCCCAATCAGTCCCAATCTAGAACGGGGATTGTACCATAATCCCGATCAGACCGGAGCCTGATGCGTGTAGGGGTTTCCCCTCTTTTCGTGTGGGGATTTTCCCTACACGGTCAAGGGGCGGCGGCAAGGAAGGGAGCCCGGCAAATCGGAGCCATCGGTCTCGCCGGCTTGCGGGAGGTTCTTCACGGTCTCTGGGGCTCCATCGTATTTTTTGTTCGACAGATTGCTCACCTCGAATATAATGATCCCCCAGGGTTGCCCGCAGAGTAGGAAGCAGTCGGGTTGGCTTGCTAGACCGTCAGCAGGGGGTGGGCCGGCGCGCCGACCTTCTTGACGCCGATCAGCCTTTCGTATCATTCTGGATGGGGGCGTGGCGGGCATCAGCCGCCGGCTCCCGGCCGATTCGGGCCGCGGCGGGCGTCGCGGGAAATGAATGAAGCGTCCCCGGATCGAAAGCTCTAGACGGCCGGTGAACCCGTTCACCGACCCATTACGACCAGGCTTAAAGTTAGAGAACTCCCAATGGGATTGGCACGCAAAGGACTCTATGATCCGGCTTTCGAGCACGACGCCTGCGGCGTGGGGTTTGTCGCGAACCTGAGCGGCGAGGCCACGCACACGATCATCCAGCAGGGGCTCCAGATGCTGCGCAACCTGGAGCACCGCGGCGCCTGCGGCTGCGACGCCAAGACCGGCGACGGCGCGGGGATGCTGATGCAGGTTCCCGACCGGTTCCTGCGCAAGGTCTGTGATCCATTGGGGATCGAATTGCCCGAGCGGGACCATTATGGGATGGGGATGGTCTTCTTGCCGCGCCGGCCCGATGAGGCGCGCTGGTGCGTTGAGGCCTTCGAGCGCATCATCGAGGAGGAGGGGCAGCGCGTCTTGGGTTGGCGCGAGGCGCCGACCGACAACTCGCAAATCGGCAAGGTGGCGCGCTCCAACGAGCCGGTCATTCGCCAGGTCTTCATCGCTCGCAACCCAGAGTTGGCCGACGTCACCGACTTTGAGCGCATGCTCTTTATCATCCGTAAACGGATCGGCAACGCGGTCGACCAGTCCCGGATCGAGCAGAAGTCTTATTTCCACGTGTGCAGCCTGTCGACGTCGCGACTCGTCTACAAGGGCCTGTTGTTGGCCGATCAGCTCCCTCGCTATTACCCCGACCTGATGGACCCCGACATGGTGAGCGCCCTGGCGCTGATTCATCAGCGCTATTCGACCAATACGTTCCCAACCTGGCCGCTGGCCCAGCCCTTCCGCTACCTGGCGCACAATGGAGAGATCAACACGTTGCGAGGCAACCTGAACTGGCTGCGCGCGCGGCAAATCCTGTTCAAGACCGACCTGATCCCCGACGTCGAGCGCATTTTCCCCATCATCGTGGACGGCCAGAGCGATTCGGCGTGTATCGACAACGCGTTGGAGTTGCTCTTTCAGACCGGTCGTTCGCTCCCGCAGTGCGTCTCGATGCTCATCCCCGAGGCGTGGCAGAACCACGAATCGATGAGCCGCGAGAAGAAGGACTATTACGAGTACAACTCCTCGATCATGGAGCCCTGGGACGGCCCCGCCTCCATCGCGTTTACCAACGGGCGGGTGATCGGCGCGGTGCTCGACCGCAACGGCCTGCGCCCCTCGCGCTATTGGGTCACCCATGACGGATTGGTCGTGATGGCCTCCGAAGCCGGGGTGCTCGATATCCCGCAGGACCAGGTTAAGCTGAAAGGTCGCTTGCAGCCGGGCCGCATGTTCCTGTGCGATTTGGAAGAACACCGGATCGTCGCCGACGAAGAGATCAAACACACCCTGGCGACGCGCAAGCCCTACGGCCAGTGGCTCCGCGAGAACCTCGTTCACCTCGACGACCTTCCGCAGCCGGATGGGTGTCACGAGGACCCGCCGGACGCGCTGATCGATCTGCAGCAGGCCTTCGGCTACACGCTTGAAGACCTGCGCTGGTTGTTGACCCCGATGGCCGGCAACGGCAAGGAACCGCTCGGTTCAATGGGCAACGACGCGGCGCTGGCCGTCCTCTCCGACAAACCGCGACTCCTGTTCGATTACTTCAAGCAACTGTTCGCCCAGGTGACCAACCCGCCGCTGGACGCGATCCGCGAGGAATTGGTGACCTCGTTGGTGACCACCTTGGGCAGCGAGGGGAACTTGTTCGATGAATCGCCCGAGCAATGCCACCAGGTCCGGCTCGATCAGCCGATCCTGACCAACGAGGGCCTGGAGAAGCTGCGTCAGATCAGGAACGGCAAGCTGCGCAGCGAGACGGTCCCGATCCTGTTCAGGCGCGAGGATGGGCCCGGCGGCTTGCGACCGGCGCTCGACGAGTTGTGCCAGGAGGCTTCGCGCGCGGTCGCGGAGGGTTACACGATCCTGATCCTGACGGACCGGGGCGTGGCCCGCGATCACGTGGCGATCCCCAGCCTCTTGGCCGTCGCGGCGGTGCATCACCACCTTGTCCGTGAAGGCACGCGGACCAAGGTCGGGCTTGCCCTGGAGTCGGGTGAACCGCGCGAGGTCATGCATTTTGCTCTACTGAGCGGATACGGCTGCGGGGCGATCAACCCCTACCTGGCGATGGCCACCGTCGAGCAGTTGCGCCGCGAGGGCCAACTCGGCGACGTGAGCGCCGAGCAAGCCCAAGAGAAATACATCAAGGCCGTCAACGCGGGGGTCCTCAAGGTGATGTCGAAGATGGGGATCTCGACGTTGCAGAGCTATCGCGGGGCGCAGATCTTCGAGGCGGTCGGACTCAACTACCAGGTCATTGAACAGTATTTCACGTGGACCCCCTCGCGCATCCAGGGCATCGGACTCACTACGATCGCCGAGGAGGCACTGTTACGCCATGGCCGGGCCTACCCCGACCGCCACGCGCCGACTTACCTGCGGCTCGACGTTGGTGGCCAGTATCAGTGGCGGCGCGGCGGCGAGCGTCACATGATCAATCCCTTCACGGTCAGCCAACTCCAGGAAGCGACCCAATCCAACAAGGCCGAGACGTTCGAGGAATTCAGCCGGCTGGTCAACGGGGACAACCGAGCGCGCTGCACGTTGCGCGGGCTGCTCGAGTTTCGCGAGGGCTTGCGGCCGGCCGTGCCAATCGATGAGGTCGAGCCGGCCAAGGAGATCGTCAAACGGTTCAAGACGGGGGCCATGTCGCTCGGATCAATCAGCCGCGAGGCGCACGAGACGCTCGCCATCGCGATGAACCGCATCGGCGGCAAGAGCAACACCGGGGAGGGGGGCGAGGACCCCGTCCGGTTCAAGCCCGACCCCAACGGCGACCGGCGCAACAGCGCCATCAAGCAGGTCGCCTCGGGCCGGTTCGGCGTGACGATCAATTACCTGGTCAATGCCCAGGAGCTCCAGATCAAGATGGCCCAGGGCGCCAAGCCCGGCGAAGGCGGTCAGATCGCCGGCAACAAGGTGGACGACTACATCGGGAGCATTCGCTACTCGACGCCGGGCGTGGGTCTGATCTCGCCGCCGCCGCACCATGATATTTACTCGATCGAGGACCTGGCGCAGTTGGTCCATGACCTGAAGAACTCGAACCCGCGGGCGCGGATCAACGTCAAGCTGGTCGCCGAGGTGGGCGTGGGGACGGTCGCGGCGGGTGTCTCGAAGGGCAAGGCCGACGTGGTGTTGATCAGCGGGCACGACGGCGGGACGGGCAACTCGCCGCTGACTTCGATCAAGCACGCCGGGCTGCCCTGGGAGCTGGGCCTGGCCGAGACGCACCAGACACTGGTCAAGAACGACCTGCGCAGCCGGATCGTCGTCGAGACCGACGGTCAGCTCAAGACCGGGCGCGACGTGGCGGTCGCGATCCTACTGGGGGCCGAGGAATTCGGCTTCTCAACCGCCCCGCTGATCACGTTGGGCTGCATCATGATGCGCAAGTGCCACCTGAACACCTGCCCGGTGGGGATCGCGACCCAGGATCCCGAGCTGCGCAAGAAATTCACGGGCAAACCCGAACACGTGGTGAACTATTTCTTCTTCGTGGCCGAGGAATTACGCCGCATCATGGCCCGGCTTGGGTTCCGGAGCGTCAATGAGATGGTCGGCCAATCCGACGCGCTCGAGGTGAGCGAAGCGCTTGATCACTGGAAGACCAGCGGTCTGGACCTAACGCCGATCCTGCACAAAGCCGATGCGCCCGACCACCACGGCCTCTATTGCCAGATCCCGCAGGACCACGGGTTGGATAAGGCACTCGATAACGAACTGATCGAGCGGGCCGAGCCGGCTCTGGAGCGCGGCGAGCGGGTGCGGATCGAGATACCGATCCGCAACATCAACCGCACGGTCGGGACCATGCTCTCGAGCGAGATCGCCCGCCGCAGGGGATTGGACCTGCTGCCCGACGACACGATCCACATCAAGTTCACCGGCTCGGCGGGCCAGAGCCTGGCGGCGTTCGGGGCCAAGGGCCTGACGATCGAGATCGAGGGTGACGCCAACGACTATTTCGGCAAGGGCCTGTCGGGTGCCCGGCTCATCATCCGCCCGCCGCGCGTGGCGACGTTCAAGGCCGAGGAGAACGTGATTGTCGGGAACGTCTCGTTCTACGGCGCCACCAGCGGCGAGGCCTTCGTGCGCGGGATCGTGGGCGAGCGCTTCTGCGTGCGCAACAGCGGCGTGTGGGTCGTCGTCGAGGGCGTGGGTGATCATGCCTGCGAATACATGACCGGTGGCCGGGCGATCATCCTCGGCCCGACCGGCCGGAACTTTGCCGCCGGGATGTCGGGTGGGACCGCTTACGTACTGGACGAGGACGGCAGCTTTCCCGGCCGGTGCAACATGGAAATGGTGGAGCTGGAGCGGATCGAAGAGGCCCAGGAAAATGCCGAGATCCACCGGATGATTGAGCGCCATGCGGAGTACACCGACTCGCCGGTCGCGCGGCGCGTCCTCGGGAACTGGGACGCCCTCAAGCCGCGTTTCGTCAAGGTGATGCCCACCGACTACAAGCGCGTCCTGAAGGAGCGCGAGCAACGGGCGGGCGAGAGTCGGATCGTGGCCGCCGCGAGATGACGCCGGGCCCCGCCCCGCGCGGTCAGTCGCATCGGTGAGATTCTAGTCTCCCCTACAAGCATCAATTATTCGTTTTGCTTGCCCTCGGGGGCTTGGAGTGGGTTAAATACCTGTGCGCAGGCACGATAGTCCGTGATTCGGGAACTGGGACGAGCAGAAATGGGCGACGTTCGAGGATTCATGAAATACCACCGCGAGACGGCGGCCGACCGTCCCATCACCAAGCGGGTCAAGGATTGGAAGGAGATCCCGCTCGACCTGACCGCCGACAAACTGAGCGAGCAGGGGGCGCGCTGCATGGATTGCGGCATCCCGTTTTGCACCACGGGCTGCCCGCTGGGGAACATCATCCCGGATTTCAACGATCTGGTGCATCAGGACCAGTGGCGCGAGGCGATCGACCGGCTGCACGCGACCAACAATTTCCCCGAGTTCACCGGCCGCATCTGCCCCGCCCCGTGCGAGTCGGCCTGCGTGCTGGGTATCAACGAGCCGCCGGTGACGATCAAGCAGATCGAGCGGGCGATCATCGACCGGGCTTGGCGCGAGGGCTGGATCGTCCCGCAGCCGCCCGAACACCGAACGGGGAAGAAAGTGGCCGTCATCGGCTCGGGACCGGCCGGCCTGGCCGCGGCGCAGCAATTGGCCCGCGTCGGCCACGAGGTGACCGTCTTCGAGCGCGATGACCGCATCGGGGGCCTGCTGACCTACGGCATCCCCGACTTCAAAATGGAAAAACACTGGGTCGAGCGCCGCGTCACGCAGATGGAGGCCGAGGGGGTCAAGTTTGTTACGAGTTATTGGGTAGGCCGAGACGTGGCGGGGGCTGAGTTGCGGAGAGAGTTCGACGCCGTGCTCCTGTCGGGCGGCGCGACCCAGGCCCGCGAGCTGCCGATCGAGGGGCGCGACCTCGAGGGCGTCCATCTGGCGATGAAGTTCCTGACGCAGCAGAATAAAGTCAACGCCGGCGACACGATAGACCCCGCCGAGCGGCTCCTGGCCACGGGGAAGCACGTGATCGTCATGGGCGGGGGCGACACCGGGTCGGACTGCGTGGGGACTTCGGCGCGTCAGGGGGCCAAATCGATCACGCAGATCGAGCTGATGCCGCAGCCGCCTGAAGGGCGCACCGAGCAATATCCCTGGCCCTATTATCCGATGGTCCTGCGCACCTCGACCTCGCAGGAGGAAGGCTGCAATCGCAAGTGGAGCATCTTGACCAAACGCTTTACGGGCGATGAGAACGGCGGGGTCAAGAAGTTACAATGCGTCATGCTCGAATGGGCCTCGGACGACGGCCGGCGCATGCAGATGCGCGAAGTGCCGGGGAGTGAATTCGAGCTCGACGCCGAGTTGGTCCTGCTGTGCATGGGTTTTGTCGGACCGGAGAAGGAAGGCCTTCTCGAACAGCTCGGCGTGGAGCTGGACAAGCGCGGCAACGTCACGGCCGACGAGAACTACATGACGTCGGTCGAGGGCGTCTTCGCCGCCGGCGACCTGCGGCGCGGGCAGTCGCTGGTCGTGTGGGCGCTGGCCGAGGGGCGCGAGGCCGCGCGCGGCGTCGATCTCCACCTCATGGGCCACAGCGACCTGCCGAGCCTGGAAACCCGCGTCGAGAGCCTGCCGCGACGCTGATCCGAGCCGCCGGCGCGCTCTGGGTGTTTCAATGTCTTTCCAACCCCAGACACCCTCTGTAATCACTCAAGCCTTCACTCATCTCTTTACATTCATCATCGGTGCGCATCGTGCGTCGATTCAATATTCGATTGTTCGTTCATAGGAGGACGATCATGAATGGTTTATGGCTGGGAACGAAAAGGCCCGCGCCTTGGGGACTGGCGGTGGCGGCACTGATCATCGGCGGATGGTCGGTCATCCTACACGCCGAACCGAGCGTGGGCGCGGACTCAAACGGCATCGTGATGTCTAATGAGAATGTGGATCGAGCCGCCGGTGATCAAGAAGACCTCCCAAGACAGGGGCGCTTGATTGGACTTTCATCGGTCTGGAGGGCACATTGGTCATAAGTCTCGATCAAGTGGGCCGCGTGTTATTCGCCGGAACAGAGGATGGCATCTTCCATAAAGATTTGACATCAGATGCGGACTGGACACGACTGGGTCTTGCAGGAATAAGGGTCTCCGACATTTATATAGACCCGATCACATCCGATACGATTTATTGTGCCATTGATATTCGCGATTTCCCTGACGACCTTCCGACAGTCTCCGTGTACAAAACAACCGACGGGGGAACAACATGGAACTCCGCCGATAGTGGTCTACCCACGGAGAGAATCAATACAATCGAGGGAAGACCGGATAATCCACGGGTCCTCTATGCCACCGTTGATGTTGATTCATCATCGACAAGCACCCCCCCTCTTTCGTTCCGAGGACGGCGGTGCCTCGTGGACCGCCATACCCGGTCTGACGGGCCATCTTACCACGGCTACCATCTCCCAAAGCGATCCAACCGTGCTCTATGCAAACGGTAATCCTGGTCGTGAACGTTTCTCTATTTTAAAGTCAGAGGACGGCGGCCAGACCTGGGGGACGATCTTGGAGGGTGGCCACGACTGGGAAGGGTCGATTTCGCGGGCTTTGGCCATTCATCTAACTGATCCTGACGTCGTGCACGTGGGGGTCGGCAAGGACATGTATGACACCCGTGATGGCGGGAGCACCTTCAATAAGCAAAGACTCATATACGCATCCGTTCATAATTCGCTTAACGCAATCTGTATCGATTCAAACCATCCCGACATGATCTATGCGGCGGGACATGATGATAGCTTATCCATAATATTTCAAAGCCGTAATGCGGGCATTACCTGGATGGAAACTCTGGGCCCAGACGATGGGAGGGCGATCGTGTCCTCAATGCTATTGGATCGGATTGATGGGAGAACGCTCTTTGTTGGCACGGGCAAGGGTGTGTTCAAGGCCGAACTACCCGAGTCGCGTAATTCTGTTGATCCGCGCGTATGGACTTCTTTTGGCAATGATTAAGGAACCGTAATGCACCGAAATATAGAAATGTCATGTACGGGATCCACTTAGAAAAGTTGGGCAAGAGATTGGCTCGCCATTGTTATTGACCAGGATTTTATAATCTGTAACGATTTGAGGAGAATTCACAAGGCGGTGAGGAATGCGGGGCTGGATATCGATCACGCTAACGAGTCGATCCTGAAAAAGCCCTGCTCAAGCAGCCCAGCCGATCAGAGCTGAACTCGGGTGAACCAGAGGCATCCGTTTTCGACTTGTGATTTGCGCCAGACGCAGCAAAAAATAATGCAAAACCGCCGCGTGGGCCAGCAGTTTCCTGAAATTCATACCCGCCGCGCTCCCGATTGCATTGAACGCGTCGCCCTCGGCGTCCCACAGCCGGCAGCGATTCATGCGGTGTTCTTGTTTGAGATGCCCGATGCCCGGTTCGATCGCCGCTCGTCGTTTCATCCAGCGCCACAGCCGCGTGCTGCGGCCCGGCCCGGCGCGCCGTTGTCGTCGCAGTAGAGCGCGCCGAAAGTCTCCTCCAATCGCGCCCAATCCACGCGCCGGGCCAGTTTAACCATCGCGTGATTCTCATCCACGA